>CAMPIQ010000001.1 GCA_946886475.1 uncultured Chitinophagales bacterium
GTGGTTTATTTTTTATCATTGGCTGGATTTTGTTATTGATCGCTATCCTCAAAAAATAGACATAATTTATTGTTAGCAAGCCTCCAGCCTGCATTTCACCAATTGGATCATTATCTTTGTTAATATGGCTAACAAGCTGAAAAAATCCACTACGCCTAAACCTGCTGAAAAACCGGTTGGAACGGAAAAAACCGGGAAGACACCAAAACCAGGGCCTGCTAAATTCAAAGCAGACCGCGAGGAAAGGGTGGATCTTAAAAAACTGGCCCGTGATGAAAGAACCTGGAAGATTCTGGGAACAGGTTCCCTCCTTATTTCCATTTTTTTGTTTATAGCATTTGTTTCTTACCTGTTCACATGGAAAGAAGACCAGTCGCAGGTGATAAATGAAGGTGTTGGATTTTTATTTAATGATAATGATGAAAACAGGGTAAGCAATCTTCTGGGAAGACTGGGTGCTTATACATCGCATTCCCTGATACGTAATGGATTTGGTCTTGCTTCATTTTTATTCTGTACTTTCTTTTTTGTGGTCGGGATCAACCTCTTATTCAACCGGAAGGTTTTTTCTATCTGGAGAAATCTAAAATATGTGACCATTGGTTTGCTGATTGTTTCAGTTTCTCTTTCTTTCCTTTTTTCTTCCTCATTTCCTTTTGGTGGAGAAGTGGGCGATATGATTTCTGAATGGCTGGTGAATTTCCTTGGTACTATAGGCACAGCGGCATTATTACTGGTTGTTATGGCTTCCTACCTGATTTGGCAATTCAATCCTGCATTTAATCTGCCATCAAAAAATGATCTGCCTGTTAAAGCTGATACGCCTGAGGATGTTATGGACACACCGGTTGCAGTGTCCTCAAATAATACCAGCATAAACGATCTCTATGCGGACAACGATTTGCTTGTGAATGAAAAGGGTAATCTTTTAAAAGGCGAAGGCGCCATGGTTATAAACCCGGGAGTTGATGATTCAGCAACGGGTATGATGCTTACGGAAAAAGAAGATGAAGAAGATAAAGTAAGGGACAGTGAACCCGTTATTGAAAAAGAGATCACTGATGATATTTTACATAAACACGATCTCCCTGTAGCGCCTGAAGAAACATCATCAAAAAAACAAAGTAAAAAGGAAGAAACAGATGACCTAGAACTGGAAATTAAATCAGTTGAAGAATTACCAGCTGATGAAAATGTTGAAAAAGGTTATAGCGATCTTCCGCCATACGAACCTACACTTGACCTGAGGGATTATAAATATCCAAAAGTGGATATGCTGGAAGCTCATGGAAGCGAAAGGATCATACAGGATCCGGCGGAACTTGAGGCCAATAAAAACCAGATCCTCAATACACTGAAGAATTATGATATCACTATTCAAAAGATCAGTGCAACAGTAGGCCCTACAGTAACGCTGTATGAGATCGTTCCAGCTGCCGGTGTGCGTATTTCAAGGATCAAGAATCTGGAAGATGATATTGCTTTAAGCCTCGCCGCCCTGGGCATCCGGATCATTGCTCCAATTCCTGGTAAGGGAACCATAGGTATCGAGGTTCCCAATCATAAAAAAACTGTAGTGAGCATGCGCACCCTGCTGGCTTCAGAAAAATTCACACATAATAATTACAGCCTTCCCATCGCCATTGGTAAAAAAATTGATAATGAAAACTTTATTGTTGATCTTACTTCAATGCCCCACCTTTTAATGGCAGGAGCTACCGGGCAGGGCAAATCTGTTGGATTGAATGCCATACTGGTTTCCCTTTTGTATAAAAAACATCCTTCACAATTGAAGTTTGTTTTGATAGATCCCAAAAAAGTGGAGCTTAGTATTTACCGGCATATTGAAAAACATTTCCTGGCCAAATTACCCGGTGAGGAAGATGCGATCATCACAGATACCAAGAAAGTGATCAATACACTCAATGCATTGTGTATTGAAATGGATAACCGGTATGATCTTTTAAAGGAGGCAGGTGCAAGAAATATCAGGGAGTACAATGATAAGTTCACGAGAAGAAGGCTTAACCCACAGAAAGGACACCAGTTCCTGCCATTCATTGTTCTGGTGATAGATGAATTTGCAGACCTGATCATGACGGCGGGAAAAGAAGTGGAAATGCCTATCGCCAGGCTTGCACAACTTGCCCGCGCAGTTGGAATTCATCTTATCATTGCCACACAGCGGCCATCTGTCAATATTATAACAGGAACGATCAAGGCCAACTTCCCTGCCCGTATTGCGTTCAAGGTTTCTTCTAAAATAGATTCCAGGACCATACTTGATGCAGGTGGCGCCGAGCAACTTATTGGAAAGGGTGATATGCTTATATCATACAATGGTGAACTCACCCGATTACAATGTGCTTTTGTTGATACCCCTGAGGTGGAAAAAGTTGTAGATTTTATTGCAGTGCAGCGTGGCTATCCGCAGGCATTTCTTTTACCTGAATATATTGACGAAAAGGAACTGGAAGGAAAGGATTTTGATTCGGCTGACAAGGATCCATTATTTGAGGATGCCGCACGGCTAATTGTACAGAATCAGGTAGGATCTACTTCATTATTGCAGAGAAGGATGAAATTAGGTTATAACCGGGCCGGACGTTTAATGGATCAGCTTGAATCTGCAGGTGTTGTTGGTCCGAATCAGGGCAGTAAAGCCAGGGAAGTGTTAATAAAAACTGAAGCCGAATTGCTGGAATACCTTGAAAAAATCTAAGCTAACGTTAAGATGCCCTTTGTCATTAAACATCCATCCCTGCCGGCTCTCTATAACTATTGTAAACAAGTATCTTTGCAAAGCTTTTTTTATCAAAATCAAATGAATTCATGATGAAATATTTTTTTACTCTACTGGCAGTTTTAAGTGTATCGGTTGCAGTGCAGGCGCAAACAAAAAATGACCCTGCTGCAAAAAAGATCCTTGATGCTGTAAGTACCAAATTCAAGACCTATAAAGCACCACAGGCATCTTTTACCTATAAGGTTGAAAATTCCCAGGGCAAGGCCCTGTCAACCAAAAAAGGCTCAGTTATTATGAAAGGTGTTAAGTATAAAGTAAGCATGGATGGAATTGAAATTTTTTCGGATGGCAAAACAACCTGGAATTACGATAAATCGGCCAATGAAGTAACCGTGAATAATGTAGATGCATCTGCAAATGCCATGACCCCTCAAAAATTGCTAACCAATTTTTATGACCAGGATTTTTATTATAAATACAATGGTGAAAAAAAGCAGGGCAACAAAACATTACAGGAAATAGAGCTGACCCCAATTGATAAATCCCGGCCTTTCCATAAAGTGTATTTAACTGTTGATAAAGCAGCTAAGACAATTTACAGCGCAAGATTTCTTGAAAAAGCGGGTGGCCGTTATACTTACACCATCAATTCAATGAAAACAAGCGTGGCTGTAAAGGATGCTGATTTTTCCTTTGATAAAGCCAGGTATCCGGGGGTGGAAGTTGTAGACCTGAGGTAAGAGACAAATATATTTTTGTGAATCCCGGTTAAACAACCGGGATTTTTATTTTGTTGAATCCTGGGTTAAAAAATTACAGATGTGCTGCTACCCAAGTGAAACATCCAGGATCATCATTACCAGAAATCCTCCAATGAATCCCAGGGTGGACCTGTCGGTGTAAACATCCCTCTGCGTTTCAGGGATCACTTCTTCTATTACTACATAGATCATGGCACCTGCAGCAAATGCCAGCGCAAATGGAAGAATTGGTTCCATGTAAATTACCGCAACAGCGCCTATTACACCGGCTACCGGTTCCACTATTGCCGACAGCTGCCCATACCAGAAACTTTTAAGCCGGCTTACCCCATGCCTTCTCAATGGCATGGAAACCGCAATACCTTCAGGAAAATTCTGGATACCAATCCCAATTGCCAGTGCAATGGCTCCGGGAATGGCTTCGGGCATGCCCTGTGCGGCAGCACCAAATAAAACACCAACTGCTAAACCTTCCGGAATATTATGAAGTGTTATGGCTAGTACCAGAAGCGTGGTCCTGTGCAAATGGGTTTTTACCCCCTCTTTTTCTTCCACTCCAAAATTGATATGGAGGTGTGGGGTGAATTTATCAAGAACGAACAGGAACATGGATCCAAGAAAAAATCCAACTGCTGCAGGCATCCAGCTCATTCGGGGATACAGTTCTTCCGACATTTCAATTGAGGGGCTGAGTAATGACCAAAAACTGGCGGCTACCATCACCCCGCCTGTAAACCCCAGCATGGGATCGAGGATGCCGCGGTTCATGGTTTTAAAAAAGAAAACAAAAGATGCTCCTGCTGCCGTCATCAGCCAGGTAAATGTGGTTGCGATCAATGCTGAATAAACAGGTCCTATCTCGAAAAAAAACTTTTCTATCTGTTCCATGCTATTTTCTTTTTACAAACAGGTATTTCGCCAGTTGATGTGATATGGTAAATAAATTATTCCTCACTTTGATTTCCATTGACTGATCAAAACTGAACCTTTTTTTTATTTCTATACGGGTACCAATCCCAATCTGCCGGTGATGTAATAGTTCAAGTAAGTCATCCGACTGATTTGTTACCTGGCATATTTCAGCGGTTTGTTGAAGAGGTAGATCTGACAGTGCTATCTTATCTATGTTTTTGATCTTTCCCCTGCTGTCAGGAATGGGATCGCCATGTGGATCAAAACCGGGATATCCCAGAAATTCATCCAGTTTGTCAATCAGTTTTTTATTACTTATATGTTCCAGTTCTTCAGCCATATCATGTACCTCGTTCCAGTTGAATTTTAATTTTTCTGCAAGAAAATATTCCCATAACCTGTGCTTGCGAACCACATGCAGTGCAATTTTTTTGCCTTCTGTGCTCAAACTGAAGCCATAATAAGGTTTATAGTGCAGCAGCTTTTTGGCGTTGAGTTTTTTCATCATGTCTGTAACTGATGCAGGTCTTGTTTGCAGGCTTTCAGCCAGCGCATTGGTAGTAACGGTTCCGTCCGCTGACTGAAGATGAAAAATGGCTTTCAGATAATTTTCTTCGCTGGAGGTATAATTCAAGCTGGTCTAATTTAAAATTTAGACAAATCTAAAAAAAATCCGGTATACAGGTTCATCAATTTAAGGATGGCCTGATTTGTTTATTTTTAAGGATAATTACCGGCTATGATCAGAACAGGCTTAATTGTTTTATTAATGGCATTTGTGGCAGGCTGCGGAAATAAGGAAGAAAAAGACGAAACAGATGACGCAGGTTATAGTTTTGAAAAACTATCAGCACAGTTTAAAAAGATCACACCTCCTTACCAGCTGTCTGATACGGGGTTTTTGAAAAATAAGGATACCACCACCTTAAGGTTCAGTGAGTTTGGCAGTTTTGTGCCTGACAGTCTCATCACAAAAATATTTGGGAAGAAAGCAACCGTCCGTTATGTTCCGCTGGTTCAGATGAATCCAACGGATAAAACAGGTCTTTACCTTGTTAAAGCGGTTAGTGACAGGAAAAAGGCCGCTATCATGCTTGCTTTCGGTGAGGGCGAGCCCATGGCCGTATTGCCTTTTATTGTTCCGGATAACGATCCTACCACTTCTCAGCTAAGTTCCATTGACAAATCTTTTATTATCACAAAATATGTAGGCCAGCAAAAAAAAGGAGTACCGTTGAAGGAGGGGCGTGAAGTATATGAATATGATGAAGATTCTAAAAGTTTTTCATTCATATTACACGATCCATTGAATATTGAAACGGCAGAAGTTGTCAATCCTATTGATACACTTCCAGGTAAGCATAAACATTCTGGTGATTATGTAAAGGATAAAAAGAATTTTGTTTCCATCCGGGATGGAAGACATCCAAACCAGCTTCAGGTTTTCATGCACCTCGATAAAAATAAAAGCGCCTGTACCGGAGAGATCAGGGGCGACCTACTTATCACATCTCCAACTACAGCCATATACAGGCAGGGCGGTGATCCATGTGTGCTTTCTTTCAGGTTCAATGGCTCTACCCTTACGGTAAAAGAAGATGAAGGTTGTGGTGCACACCGGGGGCTTGATTGTGTTTTTGATGGCACCTATCCAAGGAAGAAACCATCTAAAACCAAAACATCCACCAGGAAGAAAACCAGGTGAACCTGATATTATTGTGTAAATACTACACATTGTTTTTTATTTCATTACTTTGCGCAGCCATTAAAAAAATTTGAAAATGGATTTCACATCATTCAAAACACCTTATCCTGTTGATGAACGTTATGCCAAACGGGTGGCTTATTTCTCTATGGAATTCGCCATTCATCAACCTTTGAAAATTTACAGCGGCGGACTTGGATTCTTATCCGGTTCTCATTTACGCAGTGCCTATGAACTCAGGCAAAACCTTGTTGGAATTGGTATCCTTTGGAAGTATGGTTATTATGACCAGACCCGTCACCAGGACCAGACACTTCAGGTAACCTGGATGGAAAAGATATATAGCTTTCTGGAAGATACAGGGATCAAATTCGAGATCACCATTCATGAGCATCCGGTATGGGTTAAAGTAATGTACCTGCCACCGCATGTTTTCAACAGCGCTCCTTTATTCCTGATGACAACGGATATTCCGGAGAACGATTATATTTCTCAAACCATTACACATCGTTTATATGATGCCAATGTGGCTACCAAGGTGGCCCAATTTATCCTGCTGGGTGTAGGTGGTGCAAAATTACTTGATGAAATAGGATTCAAACCGGAAGTGTATCATCTCAATGAAGCACATGGTGTTTCTGCCGCCTTCTATCTGTATCAGAAATATCATAAGAACATTGAAGAAGTAAGGAAGCGCCTGGTATTTACAACGCACACACCTGAAGAAGCAGGTAATGAGAAACATGATATTCACCTCTGTCATAAAATGAGTTATTTCTGTGGTCTTACCATTGAAGAAACAAAAGACCTTACCGGAATGCCCGACGATCAGTTCAATCATTCGCTGGCTGCCCTCAGGTTTGCCAGGATCGCCAACGGCGTATCCCAGCTGCATGGTGAAGTGTCGAGGCATATGTGGGAAAAATACCCGGATATCTGTCCTATACTTTCTGTTACCAACGCTCAGAACTGGAGATACTGGGCAGATAAGCAATTATACAGGGCACGTGAAGATGGCAATGACCTGGCATTTGATGACCGTAAAAAATGGATGAAGAAAAGGGCATTTGAAATTGTTGCCGACCAGACAGGGAAGGTATTCGATCCGAATGTATTTACCATTGTGTGGGCAAGAAGATTTGCCGGTTATAAAAGAGCCAGTCTTATTGCTTCAGACAAAGCGCGTTTTGATGCCCTGATGCACAATAAAAAATATCCTGTGCAGATCATCTGGGCAGGTAAACCCTATCCGGTTGATTATCCTGCCATTTCAGAATTTAACCACCTGGTTCATTTGAGTAAGGGTTATAAGAATGTTGCCGTGGTGATTGGATATGAACTTGCCCTGAGTAAGAGGATGAAACAGGCTGCCGATTGCTGGTTAAATAATCCAAGGGTACCAAGAGAAGCATCGGGCACAAGTGGTATGACCGCTGCAATGAATGGCGCCGTAAATTTTTCAACCAATGATGGATGGATCCCTGAATTTATTCACCCGGGCAATAATGGTTTTGTGGTTCCGCCTGTTGATTACACAAATATTTCCGTGCAGGAACAGGATCAGTATGATCTGGACCAGATCTATGAGATACTGAATAACCAGATCCTTCCGCTTTATTATGAGGACCATAACACCTGGAGGCAGATCGTTAAGAACGGAATGAGAGATGTATGGGTACAGTTTGACAGCAACCGGATGGCAGAAGAATATTATGAACTATTGTATAAAAGAGAATACGTTTCGCATAAAAGAAAACACAGGGCGGATGATATGGCGAGGTAGTTTGCTATCGTTCGTTCAAAGTTCATAGTTCAAAGTTCAAAGTCGGGTCGTTTACAGGGTTCCACGTCTATTCAATTGCCCGCCAGGTAATCGATAGATCCTGCATTCTGTAGTTCGCTGACTTTGAACTATGAACTCTGAACGCTGAACTCTGCACTCCTGATTATTTCCTCAATACTTTTGCTGCCGGGAAAAAACTCCGACAGTTTCTTAATCACTCCTTCCACGATTGCATCGGGGCAGGAGGCGCCACTGGTGATCAGGATCTTAACAGGTTCTTCCCTTGGAAGGTAATTTTCCGTAACCAGTTCTGTTTTATTGTGAAAATTATAATGAAGGATGGTTGTAGATGAAAGTATTTTCTCTTCACTGTTGATGAAATAGGTAGGCAGTTTTTCTTCGCACAATTCAACCAGATGCGATGTGTTGGATGAATTATATCCGCCAACCACTATAGCGAGACCTGCATCAGTTTTGAGCATTCCATTTACTGCTGTCTGGTTGTCGTTGGTGGCATAACAAAGTGTATCTCTCGTATCCGCAAATCTTTCCTTCACATTATCAGCAGTCAATTCATATTTTTTGATCATCACCTCCTTCAAATAATCAGCGATTGACTGGGTATCGCTGGCCAGCATAGTAGTTTGATTTACCACACCGATCCTTTGAAGGTGTTTACTTATATCAATTCCCTCTGAATACTGGTTGTTGAATTCAGTATAAAATTCTTCTGCCGGCTTCTCACCCATGATATATTTTCCAAGTTCAATGGCTTGTTGCATATCCCTCACCACAATGGATGGGGAATTGGCTGCGGCATGGGAAAACGTAGCCCTTGTTTCTTCATGAGTAGGCTTGCCATGAATGATGATGGTATATTGATTTTTCGCGATCACTTCACTGCGGTTCCATACTTTTTCTACAAAGGGACAGGTTGTATTGTATTGCTCTATACTGATTCCAATTTTCCTGAGTTTTTCTTCAATGGCGAGTGTGGTCCCAAATGCAGGTATCAAAACTATATCTTCTGCACTAAGCGTTTCGAAAGGAATGATCTGTTTACCTGAATTGTCCTGCAGAAATCTTACACCACTGGCCTGAAGATCGGCATTGACCTGTGGGTTGTGGATCATTTCACTTAATAAAAAAATTCTTTTGCCGGGATTTTCTTCAATGGTACGGAAAGCAATGTCAATAGCATTTTCCACCCCATAACAGAAACCAAAATGCCTTGCCAGGTAGATCTTTAAAGGGCCAAAATCAAGAAGGGTGGGAGAGAAATCTTTTTTGAGTTTATCCTGTTCCTTTCTTTTTTTCTTTATAGCCGAGATCAATGGGCTGCGGTAAACTATCGGAACATCGAATTGTTTCATGGCATGCAAAGTTAAGTAGTTGGGAAGTTAATTAGTTGATAAGGTGAAGGGTTGATTTGTTGAAAAGCTGGTTAGTTGATAAGTTAACAGGTTGATAAGCCGGCGGATAGTCTTTGTGCTTTTTAAGGAAATCACGATCTTTCCCTTTCAACCTGTTAATTTATAAATTAGTCAACCGATAGCAACCTATGACCAAAGACTGGATCCATCATACCAACATCTATGAAGTTAACCTGAGACAATATACGAAAGAAGGCAGTTTTCAGGCATTTGCAGCGCATCTGCCCAGGCTGAAGGAAATGGGCGTGCAGACCCTTTGGTTCATGCCGGTTACGCCCATATCAAAGAAGGAAATGAAAGGATCGATGGGTAGTTATTATGCCTGCTCTGATTATGTTTCTGTGAACCCTGAATTTGGAACGCTTGAACATTTTAAAAGCCTTGTTGATGATGCGCATCATCATGGTTTCAAAGTTATCATTGACTGGGTGGCCAACCATACGGGTTGGGATCATGTATGGACAGTACAGCATCCGGAGTGGTATGAAAAAGATGAAGTGACCGGAGACTTTAAAAAAGCTTCAGGCATGGATGATATTATAGAACTGGATTACAGAAATGCTGAGATGCGGAAGGCCATGACGGAAGCAATGAAGTTCTGGGTTAAGCAATGTGATATTGACGGCTTTCGCTGCGATCTGGCCTTCTGGGTTGAACCTGAATTCTGGATGGAAGCTATCCCGGAAGTAAATCAATTAAAACCATTATTCTGGCTGGCTGAAATGGAACCATCAGAGCACCCTGATTATATGCAGGTTTTTGACGCGGCTTATGCATGGAGCTGGATGCACAAAACTGAAGAATGGTACCGGCATCAGTTACCAGTTGAAGAGCTGATAAAAATGTTGGCAAAATACCAGAAAGTACCCGGCCTTAAGGCATGGTTCACATCTAACCACGATGAGAACAGCTGGAACGGGTCGGAGTATGAAAAATATGGTGAAGCAGCCCTGCCACTGGCTGTTCACAGTTGCACCTGGCCTGGCATTCCATTGATCTATAGCGGACAGGAAATACCCAATAAAAAAAGGCTTGAGTTCTTTGATAAGGATCCAATTGAATGGAATGGCAATTATGAACTCGAAGCATTCTATCATAAGCTGCTTTCTTTAAAGCAGCATGCTCCTGCGCTTCATGCACATGCGGAAGTATACCGGTTACATACTACTGCAGATTCAAATGTTTTTTCTTATTTGAGAAAGAAAGAAAACAGTGAAGTACTGGTGATGCTCAATTTATCTTCCCACCTGGTGAGATTTGATTTGAAAGACAGTTGGGTACAGGGAAGTTTCAGAGAATTGTTTACCGGGATAGAAAATGATTTTTCGGTACATAAAAATTTTGAAATGGAAGGCTGGGCGTACCGGGTATACCAGAGATAGTATGAAAGACTATTAACCAATCATGAATGAAATCTTTTGTTCGCATAGCTTACAACAGGCCTACAAAAAAAATCCCGCCTTCAGGCGGGACTTTTTTGTATGCTGAGCGAGGCAATTATTGTTCAAGATTCAATGGATAGGTAAAGTATTCACCATAATCGGGATAAACGCCTTTCACCCTGATGGTGCCTGATAAATTAACCAGCGCTGAATTTAATTCTTCAACAGTTGTTATCTCCATTTCTCCTTCAGTGGTTACAATAGAAGTTATAATAAAACCATTATCGATCCTTGCATTTTTGAGTATGCCGCCATCAAGCACCCTGTTCACTACAACTCCACCTTCAATACCATACCTTGCTGCTCTTGTTTTATCAAGTGTAGCCAGCTCTCCACCCAGCCTGGCAGCAGCATTGGCTGCTATTACATCAGATCTTTTTTTAAGTATGACGTTTACCGTGTATTCTTTACTTCCTCTTAAATAACTAACGGGCACTTTGTCGCCGGGACGGAAACTTGCGATCTGTGCACTCATCTGGATACCTGAAATTACAGTGGCTCCGTTTACCTTGGTGATAATATCTCCTTTCTTAATTCCGGCGGCTGCAGCACCTCCATCGGGCGAAACAGCAGAAACATATACACCTTCCGCATTGGTAGGAATGCCCAGGCTTTTTATCTGTTCTTCCGTCATTTCATCAGTTGTATAATAGCTCACACCTAAATATCCTCTTTGCACATCGCCAAACTGGATGATATCATTTACGATCTTTCTTACAATATTTACCGGGATGGCAAATGAATATCCGGCATAAGTTCCATTTGGAGCAAGTATGGCTGAATTAATTCCAATGAGATGTCCGGAAGTATTGATCAAAGCACCACCGCTGTTTCCCTGGTTAACGGCTGCATCAGTTTGAATGAATGATTCTACAGGAGTATCGCCTCTTCTGATCTGACGGCTGTTGATACCAATGCTCCGGCCTGTTGCAGAAACAATACCTGCCGTAACGGTTGTTTCCAGCGTTAATGGATAACCTACAGCCAGCACCCATTGTCCCAATTGAATGCCATCAGAGTTTCCATAGATCATATAAGGAAGTTTTTCACCGTCAATTTTCAATACGGCTATATCACTGCTCGGATCCCGGCCAATTACTTTTGCTTTATAGATTTTTCTGTTGTGCAGTGTTACATTGATCTCATCTGCAACTCCACCTCTGTCGTTGGAGATCACATGATTGTTGGTTACAATGTAACCGTCTTCACTGATAATAACACCACTGCCCGAAGCTCTTTGTTCCGGAATGATGCTTGGGCCAAAACCAGGTCCAAAAAATTCTTCAAAAAAATCATTGATGCCACCCCTGTTCCTGGGCAGGTTATTGTCAATTTTCCTCGCGGGTACTTTCGTTTTTATGTGTACAACAGCAGGCACGGCGGTGTTAGCTGCTTTTGTAAAGTCAATCGGGTCGGCCGGCAGGCCCGTTTTACCGTCAATATAACCTGCATAATTAACCGGAAGTTTGGCAGGGTTTTCTGCTCCTACAACTATATCAGTTTGTTTATCGGTGATTTCGTTATAGATCGCAACACTGCCTACAGCCGTTGTAGCACTGATGGCAACAACAAGTAAAATTTGCTTGAATTTCATGGTTCTTTCGGTTTGAATTGTATAATCAATAGAGTCAAAATGTATGCCCTGCCTACAAATTAAACATACTGTCAGGTTTTACAGAAACCCGGCAGCCAGTTTAACATTAAATTTACTAAGGTCTTCGTAGATGTTAAGCCCATTTAAATAAAATTACAGGTTCCTGATAAAATTCATGGTATCTGTTCCATCTGCGAAATCGCAAATTCCAGGGGTTTGAGCCTGACCAAAGCCTGTTTTCCCTGAACCAACGATACATTGGATGGTTTCATTATTTTTTAGCTGATCAATTACAGTCTTTTCATCTGTATAAAATTCATAATGCAACTGGCTGATCCGTGAAAACGGATTTTTGTCTTCCACCAGTAGAATGCTTTCATTGCTCATATAATATTGCTTGTTGAGCATGAGCAGGGCAAGATTATAATCATAATTATTCCTGTACTTATTATGATCTGCCAGGTAATTATATTTTTTGAATGCCTGCAACAGGGCAATGAAATCATAACCTTGGGGTACAAAGATCTTGGTGACATTTCTGCATCCCAGCCCAAAAAAAAGGTACACATCATCTGCAAGTTTTTCCAGGGCTTCCCTGGATTCATTTCCGGTTAGCAGGGCAACGGAGGTCCTGTTTTTCCGGATTATATGGGGATACCTGCTAAAATAGTATTCGAAATACCTGGAGGAATTATTGCTGCCGGTGGCGATATAGGCATCACAGTTTTTTATCATTGGGCTGATGATGGCAAGCTCACCTGCTTCAACATCCCATTCTTTCATTTTTTCTATCAGGAAGGGCAGCAGTATCTCATCTTTTGATGATGTTTTAATGACGGCGATGTGCCCCGATAAAAAAACACAAAGGAAATCATGAAAGCCAACCAGTGGAATATTTCCGGCCATTACGATGCCTATTTTTTTTTGTTCAGGCCCGGGATCTTTCAGTTCATATTTATTTATCAGATGGTCGAGCTGTGCAGGTTGTAAATAGTCTTCTGAAATATTATTGCCTGCCAGGTTTATGAATTCAGGAATGAACCATGGATTAAGGGCAAAGGCCTTTTGTTTTGCTTCCTCCCATGCTGCATCATTAGTTTTTATATAATTACCTAATCTAACCAGCAACGCTTTTCTTTGTTGTAAATTCATGGGAATGATTCTATTTTTATCGTGTTTACACGTATAATGCAAATTCTCCGGGAATGATATTAATCATCTGAATGAAAGTGTTTAATTTCAATACCGTGGTTTAAATTTGGATCAAAATTAATTCTAACCAATTCAACTTAGATATGGCAATCAAAATAACTGAAGAATGTATCAACTGTGGCGCCTGCGAACCCGAATGTCCTAATAATGCAATTTATGAAGGTGGAGTGGAATGGGCCATTACCGATGGTACATCTGTAAAAGGAACCTATACACTTATAGATGGTTCATCAGTAGATGCAGACCAGCGTAATGCACCAATTGCGGTGGATACCTATTATATCGTTCCCAGCAAATGCACAGAATGTCAGGGTTTTCACGAAGAACCACAATGCGCCGCCGTTTGTCCGGTGGATTGTTGCGTACCTGATGAGATGTACCGCGAAACGGTTGAGGAATTATTAGGTAAAAAAGAACGTCTGCATTTATAATTTTGTAAATTACAGTATAGTAATGCAGCTTAGTCTGCTTTAAAAAACAGGTGATATTTCCTGTGTAAAAAGGTGAGGACCCTACAGTCTTCACCTTTATTATGTAAGGTAGCGGGTAAAGAACTGGCTGGAATCTGGAATCCTTGATCATTGTAAATGCCTTCTTTAAATGCATAATGAAGCTTAGCCCATGACAAAGCAAGGAAAGGCAAACCCGGAATACGGAGCCATTCAGTTTACCTGGCTGGATTCATTAACAGGTTTGATTTTTAATTTATGAGAGATTGCCGGTTCACGATTCACGATTGCCGATTCACCATCCCGGCTGACATCAATCATGCATAACTATTAATTTCTTCTACTACTTTTGCCTGCCATGAATACCAATATCTCGTTCGATAATACGGAAGTTGCATTTGCCCACCGCACCAATGAAGACCTGAAGCAGGCCCACTGGCTTTATTCAATGATGGGAAAACCATGGCTGGTGAAACTGGGTACCAGCCTTGCTCCATGGTCCATCAGGGCGGGCCTGCCCGTAAAGGGTTTGATAAGGAAAACCATTTTCAGACAATTTGTAGGGGGGGAATCACTTGATGAAACAGTTGCGGTTACCCGCAGGATGGCGGAATATAATGTGAAGGTGATCCTGGATTATGGAGTGGAGGGTAAGGAAGGTGAAGAAAATTATGACCAGGCATGTAATGAATTTATCCGTGTGATCAATTTTGCTTCTACCCAGCCGAATGTTCCTTTTATGAGTGTAAAAGTAACCGGTATTGCAAGATTTGGTTTGCTTGAAAAACTAGACACGCTCATGCACGCGGCCGAAGCTACAAGCCTGGTTAAACGGTATCATGCTGCCCTTGCAGAACTTGATGCCATGGAATCAAAGGAATGGCAAAGAGTACATGAAAGAATAAAAAAGATTTGTGAGGCAGCAGATAAAGCCAACATCGGGTTTTTGGTTGATGCCGAAGAAACCTGGATACAGGATCCGGTAGATGCGCTGATCATGGTGATGATGGATGAATACAACAGGGAAAAGCTGGTGATCTACAATACCGTGCAGCTTTACAGGCATGACCGGCTAACTTTTCTTATGCAATCCTATGAAGCAGCGCTTGAAAGAAATTTCCTGCTTGGCATTAAACTGGTAAGAGGCGCTTATATGGAGAAAGAAAGAAAAAGAGCCAAATCAAAAGGTTATCCATCACCCATACAACCCGATAAGATTTCCTGCGATAAGGATTATAATGAAGCGGTAAGGTTCTGTATTGACAGGCTTGAACAAATTGGTGTGATCATAGCCTCACATAACGAACAGAGTAATCTGCTTGGAGTGCAGTTATTAAATGAAAAGGGATTACCGCCTGATCATGCACATGTGCATTTCAGCCAGTTATTTGGAATGAGCGATAATATAACCTATAATCTGGCCAAAGCCGGTTGCAGTGTTAGTAAATACCTTCCATTCGGTCCCATTAAAGATGTTGTGCCTTACCTGATGCGCCGTGCCGAGGAGAATACTTCGGTTGGTGGACAAACAAGCAGGGAATTAAATCTGATAAAAAGGGAAATGGATAGAAGGAAGATCAGTTGAATTCAGGATTCGGCAAAGCTGTCAATTCAGCAGATTGTATGATCACTTAATTATTTTGCGAATATTTGAAATAGAGATTACTTCGCATTCTTTATTCCTGATTTAAAATTAAACAGGGCTGTTAGCTCAGTTGGTTTAGAGCATTACCTTGACAGGGTAGGGGTCACTGGTTCGAATCCAGTACAGCCCACCGAATAAGAGCGGGAGCAAGGGTGCTCCCACGCTCACTTTCGCTCTTCTACATTGGTTCGGGTGCCTGCTCAAATTTCTTATACCTGCCTCTTAATTTCCCGATTGTATAGGTTGCAGGGATGATCACAGCGTTTACAAATCTGGGAAGTCCCGGCATCCCGTATTCTTTACGGTAACGGTACAAAAGATAAGCAGCATCGAATGGTTCGGGTATTTCCTTCCCACTTTCCTTTTGCGCATTGAATAATGCGGTGAGATAAAAAACTACATTGTTTGCAGGCTTGATATAACCATAACAATTCAATTCATCTTTTCCGGCATTCCAGAAACGGTGGGGTACTCCTCTTTTGAAAAAAACTGTTTCGCCTACTCCTGCAAAACAGGGTTCTTCACCCTTCAACTGATAGCCAAGCTTTCCATTTAAAACAGTGAAGGATTCATCCTGTTTGTGATGGGTATGCATGATAGGACCTGCATTGGGTTCAACATAACATTCCACAATAAGCTTTTCTTCACCATCCTCATTTTCCATCCGGTGAAAGATGAGTTCTTCACCTAAATCATTCTTGATGCGGTGGGGTAAAGTTATGTTCATACAGTTTGTTTTAGTTCACATTAAATTAAGAAATAAATCATAGAAAATAAATACACAGGTTATCCCCCGGCATGAGAAACTTAATGATCCGGAATGTGCAATTCTCTTATATTGCGGCCCATGCAGCAGTACCTGGACCTTCTTAAGCATATTCTGGATAATGGCGTGCAAAAAAACGACCGCACAGGCACGGGAACCATCAGCAGTTTTGGTTACCAGATGCGTTTTGATCTTAACAATGGATTTCCCCTTGTTACCACTAAAAAACTTCACCTGAAAAGTATTATACATGAATTGCTTTGGTTTCTGAAAGGTTCAACCAACATTGCCTACCTCAGGGAGAATGGCGTGAGCATATGGAATGAGTGGGCTGATGAAAACGGCGATCTTGGTCCAGTGTATGGTAAACAATGGAGAAGCTGGGAAGGCGCCTCCGGAAAAACCATTGACCAGGTAAGTGATGTGATCAGCCAGATCAAAAAAAATCCAGACAGCAGGCGGCTTATCATCAGCGCATGGAATGTAGATGACCTGCCGGATATGGCATTGATGCCCTGCCATGCCTTGTTTCAGTTTTATGTGGCAGATGGAAAATTAAGTTGCCAGTTGTACCAGCGCAGTGCTGATGTTTTTCTTGGCGTGCCATTCAATATTGCATCATATGCCCTGCTTACCATGATGATGGCCCAGGTATGCGATGTACAGCCGGGAGAATTCATACATAGTTTCGGGGATGTACATATTTATAACAATCATATGGAACAGGTAAAACTTCAGCTAAGCAGAAGTCCCTTACCGCTTCCTCAAATGAAGATCAACCCGGAAGTGAAAAATATTTTTGATTTCAGGTTTGAAGATTTCAGCCTTGAAAATTACCAGTTCCATCCGGCGATCAAAGCGCCTGTGGCTGTTTAACAATCACCGCTGTTTTCATTAGTGAATAAGGATCATACTTTTTTGTTTATAAATGCGGAGCTGACTGGTTACAGTATTTTTATGGTCATCTGATCCAGCATAATTTTGTAATCAATTGCCAGATGATAGGATTATCAGAATAGAATCAACACATGCCTGAGAAAATTAAACCCGGTTCACAACAGCATTCGCCACCCTCAGAAAGGGCAGACGCCATGGGCACTGCCATTTTAAGTTTATTGGTTGCCGCCGGCGAAAACAATGTGATTGGAAAAAATAACCAGCTGCCCTGGCATTTGCCTAATGATCTTAAGTATTTTAAGAATCAAACCTGGGGTATGCCCATCCTGATGGGTAGAAAAACATTTGAATCCATCGGCAAACCTTTGCCTGGCAGAAAAAGCATTGTGATCACGAGGAATCATGACTGGAAAAACGAAGGTGTAACCGTAGTTCATTCAGTTACTGAGGCCATAGAAAAGGCAAAGGCCATGGGAATAAAAGAGATCTTTGTTATAGGTGGTGCGGAGATATTTTTAACTGCATTCGGGGAAGCCAGCCGCATTTATCTTACCAGGATACACCAGAAGTTCGATGGTGATGTATTTTTCCCTGAGATATCTTCAAAAGACTGGGAGCTGGTTCAGGACAGGTATTGTGCCGCAGATGACAAAAATGCTTTTGCACACACTTTCCAGGTTTGGGAGAGAATACCACTTCAAAATCAACATCACTGAATTTTTACGGGATGTACAATAACCTGCAGTTAGCCCGCAAATATGTTCATTATTATATCAATGCATACAATGGGAAAGGTCATGGGATGCATTCTCCATTTGTTTTTAATTTTATACAGCATGTGCTGAATGGAGGAAATGAAAAAGATCTTGAAGACATTGAAGCCCTGAGAAAATCATTGTTAAGAAATAGGAACATGTTGCAGATAACAGATCTGGGAGCGGGTTCAAGATCTGCTAAGGTGAGCCGGAGGTCAGTAAAGCAAATTGCGGCATCTGCACTTAAGCCACCACGCCTGGCCACCATTTTATACCGGCTTTCAAAATTTTACAAGCCTGATGTTGTTATTGAACTGGGAACTTCACTTGGCATCACTACTTCCTGTTTTTCCAGGGCGCTGCCCCAATCAACCATAATAAGCATTGAAGGGAGCGGACCTGTTGCTGCGGTTGCCAATGAAAATTTTCAAAAATTAGGATGTAAAAACATACAGGTACTTGAGGGGAATTTTGATGATGTATTGAAACCGCTTCTGGACCGTATACCGCTAGTTGACCTTGCTTACATTGACGGCAATCACCGGTATGAGCCCACTATAAGATATTTTCACTGGTTCCTTGAAAAATCAGATGAACATACCATTATGGTATTTGATGATATTCACTGGAGTCCTGAAATGGAGAAAGCCTGGGAAGAAATCAAGGCGCATCCTTCTGTACGGTACACCATCGACATTTTCTTCCTCGGCTTTGTTTTTTTTAGGGAGGAATTCAAAGTGAAACAGCATTTTCTGATCCGTAGCTGATGATTTCCCTCATCTCAACTACTGATTCTAATTACATATGAAAGAAGTAAATGGAGTTATACATTTGCAATCAAATTGCTATAAATTGAACGCATGATCGTAGGTATTCTGAAAGAGCCGCATTTTGAAACCCGGGTATCTCTACTTCCTGAAGCGGTTGCCCAACTTGTTAAAAAAGGAATTGCAGTTACCATTGAAGCCGGTGCCGGCACAAGCGCTGCTGCCAATGACCAGGATTATGAAAATGCAGGAGCATCTGTTAGCACGGCCAGGGAGGTGGTTGCAACATCAGATATTATCCTGTCGATCAATCATCCTGCAGCGGAATTAATTATCCCGGCAGCAAAAGTACTTATTGGTGTATTCCAGCCATTATATCATCAGCAGCTGGCCATGCAATGGGCTAAACAAAAGATAACTGTTTTCAGTATGGACATGCTTCCAAGAACCACCAGGGCTCAAAGCATGGATGTACTGAGTTCTCAGGCCAATATTTCCGGATATAAGTCTGTTTTGCTGGCGGCCAATCAATACCCAAGATATTTTCCGATGTTCATGACGGCTGCGGGAAGTATAGCTCCTGCAAAAGTGCTGATACTGGGGGCCGGTGTTGCCGGGCTTCAGGCCATAGCAACTGCAAGAAGGCTGGGTGCTGTAGTAGAAGTATTTGATACCAGGCCTGCAGTAAAGGAAGAAGTGATGAGTCTGGGTGCCAGGTTTGTTGAGGTAGAAGGTGCAGCAGATGCCTCCAGCGCCGGTGGTTATGCAGTTGAACAAACAGAGGAATACAAACAAAAGCAACAACAAAGAATAGCGGAGAGCATTGCAAAAGCCGATATCGTTATCACAACTGCCCAGATCCCCGGCAAAAAAGCTCCCATACTGATCACAGAAGAGATGATGGGAAAAATGCGGAATGGATCTTTGATCATTGATCTTGCAGCAGCCACCGGAGGCAATACGCCATTTACCAGAAATAATGAAACGATAAAGCATAATGGAGTGGAAATAATTGGAAACAGCAACCTGCCTGCCACCATGCCTTCAGATGCAAGTAAATTATATGGTAAGAATATCCTGAACTTTTTACAACTCATCACGGGAAAGGAAATGCAGTTGAATCTTAATTGGGATGATGATCTTGTGAAGGGAACATGTATTGTACATGATGGTGAAGTGGTTCATGAAAGGCTTAGAGAGCATAAACAATAAATATATAATCATTAATAATACCTATGCAAAGTATACTTGACTGGATTTACGGGCATGAAGAAACCATTTACATAGTTATCCTGATGATCTTTGTAGGCATAGAAGTAATAGGACGGGTGCCAAGCGTATTGCATACTCCTTTAATGAGTGGAGCCAATGCCATTCACGGGGTGGTGATCATTGGAGCCATCATTGTAATGGGGAAGGCCGAAACCGATAATTATTATGCGCTGGTACTAGGATTTCTTGCCGTGGTGCTTGGAACGCTTAATGTGGTTGGTGGATTTGTGGTAACCGACCGGATGCTTGAAATGTTTAAATCAAAAAAGAAAAAAAGTTAAATGGAATTGACCATACTCACGCTGATTTACCTGATTGCTTCTGTTACATTTATTCTTGGATTAAAGATGCTGTCACATCCCGAAACGGCAAGAAAGGGAAATCTTATTGCTGCAGCAGGAATGGGAATTGCCATTTTCGGTACTATATTTTTGTACCAGGACATTGACACCGGCGAACGCCTTCATAATTACGGTTGGATATTTGGCGGATTGATAGTAGGTGGCATCATCGGCACCGCAATAGCAAAAAGGGTGAAGATGACGGCGATGCCTGAAATGGTGAGTTTGTTCAATGGCATGGGTGGTGCCTGTGCTGCACTGATTTCAATAGCGGAATTTCATCATTATGCATCGTCAGGTTTTTCTACAGAAATTGAACAGGCATTTGCCGGCGAAACAATTAATATAGGTGAATTTGAATTACCGCTGCGAACAGGAACACTGATCACGATCTTTCTTGGTTTGATCATTGGATCCGTATCTTTTGCAGGAAGCATCATTGCCTGGGGTAAGCTCAATGGATCAATCAGTGACAGGTCGTTCAAAGGACAGCATATTGTAAACCTGATTGTTCTTGGTTTGATCATTGGACTAAGTGTTTTTCTTCTTTCTACCATCGGGTCTTCTTTTGAAATATGGAATGGAGACCTGGTAAACACAGCTGATAAAATTTCTTTAAGGGGATTGAATATTGAATTAACAACTTCAGTATATGTTTTATTCTATGCGGTATTTTTTCTGTCACTGATCTATGGGATATTATTTGTACTTCCAATAGGAGGAGCTGATATGCCGGTAGTGATCTCATTGCTGAATTCATTTACGGGCGTGGCAGCAGCCTGCGGCGGATTTTTGTACGATAATAAAGTAATGCTGACCGGAGGTATACTTGTGGGAGCAGCAGGTACACTGCTTACGATACTGATGTGTAAAGCCATGAACCGTTCTCTTGCCAATGTATTGATCGGTTCTTTCGGGGGAGGTACAAAGGCTGGTGTTGCTGGAACAAAGGAACAGGGTCTGCATAAGGAGATCAGTTTGAGTGATGCTGCTGTTGTAATGGCCTATGCCAATAAGATCATGATCGTTCCAGGCTATGGACTGGCGGTGGCCCAGGCACAGCATGCCTGTCATGAGCTGGAGAAATTGCTGCAGGAAAAAGGAGTAGAAGTAAAATATGCCATTCACCCTGTTGCTGGCCGTATGCCCGGCCATATGAATGTGTTGCTTGCCGAAGCAGATGTGAGTTACGAAAAGCTACAGGAAATGGAAGAAGCCAATGGTGAATTTCCAACAACGGATGTTGTTCTCATCCTGGGTGCCAATGATGTTGTTAATCCTGCAGCTAAAACCGATCCTGCATCTCCCATTTATGGTATGCCTATCCTTGATGTTGAACTGGCAAAGACAGTGATCGTTAATAAACGTAGCATGAAACCGGGTTATGCCGGTATTGAAAATGATCTGTTCTTCCAGCCAAAAACTTCCATGTTATTTGGGGATGCAAAAAAAGTACTGCAGGAACTGATCAGCGAGATCAAGAATTTATAGGTCCAGAGCAATCAGTTTCAATGCAAGCAATCCTGTTAATATGGCCAGGCTAATACTGATAAGGGTACCGATCAACAGGTATTCAGTTTTGATCTCAGGTCTGTTGGCTTCATTAAACCTTAATAGACTTTTGGCAGCGATCAGTAATCCTATGGCCTCGTATTGATTTTGTATAACAAGGGTCAAAATGATCATCCTTTCCATGATCCCGATCCATTTACCTGCATTTCCCAATGTAGTTCCGTCTTTTATGCGGTCTCTCCATTTCCTTGTTGCCTGGCTGATCATGATACCGGCAGGGAAACTGATAAATACATAGGCTGTAATCAGTATGATGGTATTTTTAGTATTGATCATTTCCCATGCCGATCTGATATCATCAGGGTAAAGGAAGATCACATACCAGCAGGCCAGTATCACAAGCAGGTGTAAAAGCTGGTCGATAAAAAAATATTTTACCTCATTTCCCCTGTACGATTTCCATCCGTCAATTAAAATATGGGTAATCATAATTACCAGTATGCTCAACCAGTAGGAAATCCCGGTCACCATCAGGGCCACTGCACCATGAACCACACCATGCAGGTACAGGGAAGGAGAATGAAAATGTTTTGCATTTCTGTTCTCTATCCATGACCGGGGCTGTAAAATGAAATCGCTTATTAAGTGCGCCAGAATGATCCTTACAAGCCATAGTATGTATTCGTCCATATTCAGGTGTTGATTGATTTAATTAAGATGGTATATTCTGTAAGCAGTTTTTCCATTTCGGGCCAGCCTGCTGATTGAATGTGCTTATGTATAGTAGCCTGTGATTTTTTAAGCTTTTTTGCAGCCTCCACCTGGGTTTTGTTCATCAGTAATTCAAATACTGCGGCTGCCTGCTTTGCCGTCATGTGCCTGAACAGGTAATCAACAAACCGCGAAAGCAGCCGCAGTCCTGTATTGACGATCTCATTTTTTTCATTGGATGCAATAGTGAGTTTCATTTCGTTACTCATTCTGTCAAATGAACGTCCTGAAATGAGAAAGGCATTTCCCGATGCAGTGCTTAGTTGTTTTAGAGGAAGCTTCACCAGGTCAATACCTATGCTGGCTTTGATATCTGATACGCCACCCGATATTTTAATAGTACCAGTTCTTGCAAGTAAGATCATTTGTAATGCAGGAGCAGGAACTTTTAAATAAACCTGGAAACTGTCTCCACGAAAGAATTCAATCAAATGACCGGCAAACACAGTTTCAATATGCTTTATGATCTTCCTGACCTCAGACCTTGACAGCCTGGTGGAGTTTACAATATCGGCTGTAATGACTGCCCTCAATACCATGCAATGCTTTTGAACTAAATTAGCCTAAAAAGGCGAATTTTTAAAATTATAGCCTAAAAAGGCGAATTTCTGTAATTATAGCCTTTTAAGGCTAATTGCATTTGTTTAGATCCATTAATGATTATTTCAGCGGCGTTTACATTTACCTTTGGATAAATTCTACAATAACTTGAACAGATTACCCATAGAATTTTTAAAATCATTACAGCACACCAATGGGTTTGATCATAATGCCTTCGTGGAGGTACATGAAAGCGGGGAGCAGGTAACATCTGTAAGATTACATCCTTTGAAAGGAGCTGTTGATAATGACTTATTTTCCATTTCAGCACCTGTGCCATGGACATGCTGGGGTTATTATCTTCACAAACGTCCTTCTTTTACTTTTGATCCCTTATTTCACGCAGGCTGTTATTATGTACAGGAAGCGTCAAGTATGTTCCTTGAACAGGCATTTGCGCAATTAACAGATACAACCAGGCCCCTGAAGATTCTTGACCTCTGTGGTGCTCCCGGTGGTAAATCTACCCATATACAATCTTTGATGTCAGATGAATCTGTTCTGGTAAGTAATGAAGTGATAAGGAACAGAAGCCTGGTGCTTACCGATAATATCATTAAATGGGGAACAACCAATGTAATCGTAAGTAATAACGATCCATCTGTATTTGGAAAACTGCAGGGGTATTTTGATGCGATAACAGTGGATGCCCCATGCAGCGGCAGTGGATTGTTCAGGCGCGATGAAACTGCAATTGAAGAATGGAGCTTGAATAATGTGCAATTGTGTTGTCAGCGCCAGAAGAGAATTCTTGCGGATGTTTTGCCTGCGCTGAAAGAGGATGGATTATTGATTTATTCTACCTGTTCCTATTCAATGGAAGAAGATGAAGATATAGCCGACTGGCTGATTGATGAAATGGAAATGGAAAATCTCAGTCTGAGTATACCTGATAGCTGGAATATTATAAAAAGCCTTTCTGAAAAAGGAGCAGAGGGATATAGATTCTATCCCGATAAGGTCAGGGGTGAAGGTTTTTTTATGTGCTGCTTCAGAAAAAAGAATCATGCTGCACAACAGAAGTTAAAACCCTATAAAGCGGAGAAAGTCAGCACAGAAGAAAAAAGGATCATAGCCGAATGGATCAGGCCAGATCAACTGGAGATCATCAGTTATAAGGATCAATTTGTTGCACTTACACCCCAGGCATTACAGGTTTTCCTTGACTTAAAAAATGTTGTATACCTGCAGTATATGGGTGTGGCCCTTGGAAAGATAATGAAGAACCGCCTGGTGCCGGAACATGCGCTGGCCCTCAGTTCATTGTATTCTGAAAATATATTATCCAATGAGCTTTCATATGATGATGCCATTAAATATTTACAGAAGAAGGAGGTGGATTTTAACATTTCTGATAAAGGATGGCAATTTGTACAGTACAAAGGATATAACCTGGGATGGATAAATGTACTTTCTAACCGGGTGAATAATTATTATCCCAAAGAATTGCGTATTTTGAAACAGTCGAATGATGCCGTTTTTTAAAAAATATTAGGCATATTTGTGATAAGCTAACCAATGTCATAAGAGTAGAAATGACATGCAATTGAAACCTAAATATATCCAAATGAAAAAATCCATCTTACTTGCCATCTTTCTTTTATCTCAGTTGATCATTTTCGCCCAGGGTGAATTGATCGTGCGCCAAAGTGCAAAAGGATTATATCTGTCTCATACCGTGGCTCCGAAAGAAAGTTTTTATTCAATAGGAAGGTTATATAATGTTTCACCAAAAGATATTGCATCTTTTAATGAGATCGATATGAATAAGGGTCTGAACATCGATCAGAAGATCATGGTTCCGCTTAACTCAAATAATTTTTCACAGAAAACTGCCGGTGGACGTGCAGTATACTATGTTGTTGAACAAAGGGAAGGCCTGTACCGGGTTAGCCTTAAGAATAATGATGTTTTGATGGCCGATCTCCGCAAATGGAATAAGCTTAACAATGATAATATTACCGTCGGACAAAAATTGATTGTTGGTTATCTGGTTTCTGAAGAAGCCAATAACATTGTTTCGAATGAGGAACCTCTGAAAGTGGAGAGAGCAGAAGAACCCAAAAACCAGGTGGTTCACAATGATCCGCCACTTGAACATAAAGAGGAGATAAGGCAACCGGTTGAGCCCAAAAAAGAAGAGGCACTAACTCCTCAGGAGGTTAAACAGGGAGTAGTTAATAATGCCAACGGGGGTTATTTTAAACCCCATTTTGATTTGCAGGTACGCAAACAGCCAGTTAAAAAAGATGAAACAGCATCTGCCGGAATATTTAAAACAGCAAGTGGCTGGCAGGATGGGAAATACTATGCTTTGATGGATGAAGTGGAACCCGGAACAATCGTGCGCATCATTAACCCTACCAACAGCAGGGCGGTGTATGCCAAGATTCTGGGGCCCATGAGTGGCATCAGGCAAAACCAGGGGTATGATGTAAGATTGAGCAATGCAGCTGCTTCTGCCCTTGAAGTAACCGATACCGATAAATTTATTGTGCGGGTTAATTATTGACCAGTACCATGCATATTCGGGCTATTCGGTTTCTGTTTTTATTAGAACCGGTAGCCCCTTAGAAAATCACTGATATTCATTTTCTTTTTTCCTTCCATTTGTAATTCTTTTATTGAAATGTAACCATCACCGGCTGCAAATTTCAGGAAGGTTTTTTTATCAGTATCAAATGAACCCGCTTCTGTTGCAGGTACGGATCTTTCCTTTTCACTTTTAAAGATCTTGATCATTTTATTATCAAGGAAGGAATAAGCACCCGGAAATGGAGATAGCCCCCTGATAAGATTATGAATATCATCAACCTTGTGATCCCAGTTTATTTTACAGGTTTCTGTAAATATCCTGGGTGCATGTTGGTAATGGGTATCGTTAGGGGATAGAATTTCCGTTTGAGCCTTCGGCCGGATGTTGCCCGTGATAAAGGATTGCAAGGTTTCTACAAGTAATTCAGCTCCTGCCATTTTCATTTTATCATGTAATTCCCCTGCAGTTTCATCTTCTCCTATAGGGAGCCTGGTCTGCAGAAGAATATCACCTGTGTCAATTTCCTGCTTCAGCATGAAGGTGGTTACTCCTGTTTCTTTTTCTCCGTTTATTATGGCCCAGTTAATGGGTGCGGCACCCCGGTATTGCGGCAATAAAGATCCATGAACATTTATAGTACCCCCCGGCGGCATATTCCAAACTTGTTCAGGAAGCATCCTGAAGGCAACCACAACCTGTACATCAGCCTTTAATTTTTTTAGTTCTTCAAGAAATTCAGGGTTCTTTAATTTTACCGGTTGCAATACAGGAAATCCTTTTTCCAGGGCATATTTTTTCACTGCACTTTCCTGGAGCTTCATTCCGCGACCTGCAGGTTTATCCGGAGCTGTCACTACTCCCACTATATTGTATCCTGCATTTACCAGGGCATCAAGAGAAGCCACAGCAAAATCGGGAGTTCCCATGAATACAATGCGGAGCGACTGGTGGGTGATGGGATGCAATTGGGTTGTTGTTTAGTTATTGTTGAAGACGGATATTATCAGGTAAAAATATTCACAGGTTGATCGGGCAAATGATCAGCTAGTTAAAATCCTTGTACAGCAAATACTTCTTCCTGATCTTTTTAAATTCGGACAGCGCAGGTTCCCAGCTTTTCCTGATCTCTTTCTCTGAAGCGCCGGATCTGATCTGTTGCATGAGTTCATTATTCCCCGCCAGCTTGTTGAAGAACGACAGGTCTGCATCGCCTGACCTGGGCATGATGAAGAATTTTTCTTTATCAGGAAATAATTTATAGGCTTCAATTAAATATTTTAACTGAATGCGATCATCAATCTTTTTGCAAACTTCTTTAATGCTGCCGCTAACATTCCATCCATAACAAACCTGGTTCTTTAATTTGGGTTCTTTCGCCCCATCCCTCGATACAGGTGTAAACCTGTAAAGGTCTTTTGGCAGCGAAGGATGTCCGAAGATTTCAAATGGTTTTTCAGTACCCCTTCCTTCACTCATTACGGTGCCTTCGAAGAAACAGGTGGAGGGATACCAGTATATGGATGTTATAGTTGGAAGATTGGGAGAAGGTTTTACAGGCAATATGTATTTGCTGTTATGATCATAATTTCCATTCCTGATCACCATAAAATGAAACAGGGTATCGGGAGGCGAGTTCTCTGCCCTTTTATAATATTCATATCTTTCATTGGCTTTTTCTGAAAGCCATTTCTCACCTGCAATCATCATGGCATATTCACCTATGGTCATTCCATATACAACAGGTACAGGTTGCATACCAACGAACGACCTGTATTTTTTTTCCAGAACGGGTCCATCTACATAATGGCCGTTGGGATTGGGACGATCCAAAACAAGTAAGGGTTTGCCGTATTCAAAAGCGGCGTTCATATATTCTTCCAAAGACGATATATAAGTGTAAAACCGCACACCAACATCCTGAATGTCGAAGATCAATATATCCACGTCTTTAACATCATCCCTGGAAGGCCTTCGTTTGCTTCCATAAAGAGAAATAACCGGAATGCCGGTTGGCTGGTCAATATAGTTTCCGATTTTTTCACCGGCATCTGCAGTACCCCGAAATCCATGCTCCGGACCAAAGATGACCCTGATGTCCACGCCGGATTTTTTGAGGGTATCAACCAAATGAGTACTTCCAACCATTGATGTCTGATTGGCGAAAATGCCCACCTTCCTGCCTTTTAATAATGGAAGGTATACATGCATGCGTTCGGCACCTGCAAGTATCTCTTTGGTATTTTTTTCAATTTTTTGCTGTGCCGATGCAACAAGGCTACTATAAATAAATATTAAAAAGAGGAGGTGCTTCATACTTCAAATTTCATGAAAATTTAGCAAGTAAAACGTGAAAAGTCAGTACCTTGGCTGCCTGCATGGGACCCTGCCCTGGTTTCTATCAGAATTTGAATAATTCATTGTTGATTCACAAAACATCTTAACATGCAACAAGCACAGAATGGCGACAAAGTAAGAGTACATTATCATGGTAAATTGAAAAGCGGTGAAACTTTTGACAGTTCCCAGGGACGCGAACCACTGGAATTTACAGTGGGCAGTGGTCAGGTGATCAGGGGATTTGATGAAGGTGTGATTGGAATGAAAACCGGAGATGCCAGAACAGTTGAAATTCCGGTTGTAGATGCTTATGGTGAAAAGGAAGAAGAAAGGATCGTTGAATTTCCAATGAATCAATTTCCTGAAGATCTGAAGCCAGAAGTTGGTATGCAGCTGATGATGAGTGATGGTTCGGGACAGCAGCTGCCGGTAGTGATCACTGAAGTGAAGGAAGAATCGGTGGTGCTGGACGCTAATCATCCCCTGGCCGGCCAGGACCTGATCTTTGATATCGAGCTGGTGGAGATCGTTCCTTCATCAAGGATCATTATGCCTTAATAAAATAAGTATTGTAAATAAAAAAATCGCCATGTCAACGGCGATTTTTTTATTTAAGGAAGTAATATTTTATGGAGCCATTTCTATTTTTCTTTCATCAGCTCTTACCTTATTTGGTTCCCTGCTGTTCCTCGTAAGATACCATCCAAGCCACAGCCCCACTAATCCCCAGCTTACCACATAATCCATCAGAAAAGCCCATATATCAAAACTGTCATACCAGATGTGGTTAACGTACGGAGCATTCAGGAAGATGATCAAGCCTGTTACCAATGCACCTGTAAATATATTGCTGAATGAAGGCGCATTCATTCTTCTTACAAACCAACAGAAAAAATATACCACTATCACATTTACAACAAAGCCCCTGATCATGTTCATAATCATATTATCTTCCCAGCTATCGTGGTATTGAATACTAGCCCATGGCTGGCCAACAGCAGTTTTCATTTTTGATTCATATTCTTCCTTGCTTGCTCCGGGAGGAACTCCGGGAATAACATAGCCTCCTTCTTCAAGGTTCTGGCTCTTAAAAAAGTCAAGTATCGCCTGCTCTTTTTCGGTGTATTGTTGTGCGGGTTCATGAAAATTTATGGCCGCAAAAGAAAGGAATTGCCAGATGAAAATAATTAAACCGCCTACAAGGGCGCCGACCAGGATCTTTTTCATTGCTTTGGTTTTGGTTGATATTAAGGTAGGTAAAAACCAGGCAGCTGCAAAAAATGAAATGAAATCTTATCTGTTCTACATTTGCTTATGTTTCAAAATTATCAGTTTACAGCAGCGGAAAGATTCATACGGTATGTACAGATAGATACACAAAGCGATCCGTTATCATCATCTTTCCCTACATCTGAAAAGCAAAAAGACCTTTCAAAAATTCTTGCGGAAGAATTAATTCAAATGGGCATTTCTGATGCGCACATGGATGAATATGGATATGTATATGGTACCATACCTTCCAATACGGATAAAGAAGTACCGGTGATCTGCTTTTGCGCACATGTTGATACAGCACCCGATGCCAGCGGCACCGGCGTTAAGCCCATCATCCACAAAAATTATCAGGGAAATGAGATTGTACTGCCCGATGATCCCATTCAGGTTTTAAAACAAAAGGATTTCCCTTACCTGAAAAAACTTATAGGACACGATATCATTACAGCCAGCGGAACCACTCTTTTAGGGTCGGATGATAAAGCTGGAGTGGCAGAGATCATGGATGCGGCCAATTTTTTCATGAAGAATCCTTCCGTGCCGCATGGCACGGTCAAATTACTTTTTACGCCCGATGAGGAAGTTGGTAAGGGTACAGCAAAAGTAGACATGGAAAAACTGGGTGCCAGTTTCGGATATACATTAGATGGAGGAGAAGCCGGTTCGCTTGAAGATGAAACTTTCAGTGCCGATGGCGTTCAGCTGGTAATTCATGGGGTGATCACCCATCCCGGATACGCAAAAAATAAAATGGTAAATGCATTAAAGATAGCGGGAGACATCCTTGCTTCATTGCCAAAAAACAGCCTTTCCCCGGAAACCACCGAAGCGAAGGAAGGTTTTATACATCCCGTGCGTGTGGATGGCATAGCTGAAAAAGCGGTTATTGATTTTATCATTCGTGATTTTGTAACTGAGGGATTGAAAAAGAAGGAAGATATCCTGAAAGAAATTGTTGAAAGCGTAATGCAAAATTATCCAGCAGCAAGCTTTGAATTTCATGTAACAGAACAATACCGCAATATGAAAGAAATACTGGATCTGCACCCAAAAGTAGTTGAATATGCAAAGGAGGCGATCATTAAGAGTGGTCTTAAGGTTAAAATGGAAAGCATCCGTGGTGGTACAGATGGCAGCAGGTTGTCGTTCATGGGACTTCCCTGTCCCAATCTATTTGCAGGAGAACAGGCCATTCATTCAAAGCTGGAATTCATCAGCGTGCAGGATATGAATAAGGCTGTAGAAACAATAGTAAACCTTGCATGTATCTGGGAAATAAGATCATAATTGATACAATTAAAGTTGGGAGTACCCGTTTGTGGCAGGTGCACAGGTTATTTTATATTTTGTTATTCCTAAGTTCAACTTCTTCAGCACAAAACCTTTTGGTGAATGGTGGATTTGAAGAGGAGAACATATGCACCGAATACCAGGTAAACTGTGCACCCGAAGGCTGGATATACACTGTTCCTTCCTTTATATATTATTTCAAAGACAAAAGGCTTGCAAATAGCGGTTCACATTTTATATCTCTCATTGGCGGACATTCAAAAAAGAATTTTTACAGAACCTTTGTAAGGAGCCGCCTGATCTGTGGCCTGAAATCAGGAAATACTTATCGGCTTGAATTCTTTATCAGGTCCGTACATCCGATCCTGGACAGTGTAGGAGTTTATTTTAGTTCTCACGACTTTCTGTTTGAAAAAAGGGTTTATAAAGATATTCAGCCAACCTTTTATCTGGTTAATGGAAATGAAAAGCCGTCTAAGGATACCAATTGGCAAAAAATAGCTGTTGATTATAAGGCCAATGGCGCTGAGCGCTTTATTACATTCGGATATTTTAATAACACAGATATTACCGGGCCCACGGGTATAGACAGGGAAAATTATTTTTATTTTTTGATAGATGATGTATCATTAATCCCACTAAGTAAAAATGAACAATTATGTCCTGACTGGGAAAAGAGCATAGATGATATTTATATGCAGGATGAAAGGCATGAATATCTGGACCGGTTAATCAAGTATAAAAGAAAGCAGCCCCTGGAAATTGTAAGGATCTCACCAACCATCATTAAAAAAGTAGATACGCTTGTTATTCCTGATATATTGTTTGAATCGGGTAAGGATGAACTGGTCAGATCTTCTTATCCATTCCTGGATAACATTTTAAAGATGATGGCCGTAAATCAGGTTGATTCTGTTGTGGTAGAAGGACATACAGACAATACAGGACATGTACAGGCAAATCAGGTTTTGAGCAGGGCGAGGGCTGAGGCTGTGACCAGGTATTTAAATAAAGCAGATGGGGATCAACGGTATATTTCACGGGGATGGTCCAGTGAAAAACCTGTTTCTGATAATTCCACACCGGCAGGCCGTCAAAAAAACAGGAGAGTTGAAATATATGTGTACTTCCGGGAATAATGGGCCATATATGTATGAAATGATTACAGGATGCGGCATTACACATCACTTCAGTTTTTTTCGAAAACTTAAGTAATTGAAATCTGTCCATTGAGACCTCAGCTGTTGTTGATAAGTTAAAAAATGAAATGCAGTTATATTAACGGCATTTTTTTGATCTATTCGCGTACCGGGCAAAATATAAGAGATACCGTTACGTTATTCATCACATTAATTTACATTTACCGGGTAAAAGACAAACCGTATGATCGACCTGCTACAAGCCGTCACAGATACAACCAATGCTGTTAGTTCAGTTACAGATTCAAACCAGGATGGAAAAATTTCACTTATAGAGCTTCTTATTCTTGGCGGATGGATCATGCTTCCGCTGGTTATTCTTTTAGTGGTCACCATATTTGTTTTCTTTGAAAGGTGGATAGCCATCCGCAGAGCATCCAATATTGAAGGTAATTTCATGAATATCATACGTGATCATATCATGAGCGGAAATGTAGGTGCTGCAAGGAGTTTTGCCAAGAATACCAATAATCCCGTAGCAAGGATCATTGATAAGGGCATTCAGCGTATTGGTAAGCCTATAGACAGCATTGAAAAGAGCATGGAGAATGTAGGAAAGCTGGAGCTGTATAATATGGAGCGGAATCTCTCCATATTGTCCTTAATAGCCGGTATTGCTCCGATGTTTGGTTTTCTTGGTACCATCATTGGTATGTTTCAGTTGTTCTATGCCCTTGCATCTGGTAATGATTTTAATATCCAAACAATGGCCAATGGTATTTATACCAAGATGATCACGTCCGCTGCGGGTTTGATCATTGGTTTGCTGGCTTATGTAGCACATAATTACCTGACTACCCTGGTTGATAAAACTGCTTACAAAATGGAAGCATCAAGTTCAGAGTTTATTGACATACTACAGGAGCCGACAAGATAAAACCAGACAGGAGTAAGAAGGGAGGGAGACTGGAAGCAGAATGAAGCGTGTTTGAAATACCAATCAATTATTTTAAATGAATATCCGGAGAAAATTAAGAGCACATACTGAAGTACATACAGGTCCGCTGAACGACATCCTGTTCATCCTGTTATTGTTCTTCCTGATTGCAGCTACCCTGGCCAATCCGAATATTATGAAGGTAAATAATCCCAGAGGCGCCAGGGATCTTAAGACCAAACAAAATATTGTGGTGTCAGTAAACAAGGACCACCAGTATTTTTTAGGAACAACACCGGTTGATTATTATGCACTTGATACCCTGCTAAAAACTGAAATTGAAAAGGCAAGGCAATATATTGACACACCTTCCGTGATCATTAATGCCGACACGGTTGCCTATTGGGGTGAGATCGTTCGTATTATGAGTGTTGCCAAGAAGTATAATGTTAAAGTAGGGGCGAATGTGAAATAGCCTTTGGCCAATAAATTATATTTCACTCATTACTTAACATTCTTCATAGCTCTAATCATCCTGTTCTTTCCCTGCATATCTTTTTTTACCTCCACTTTATATCCGCCTTCTTCAAAAAGGCGCTTTACTTCATGGCTAAAATTTTCATGAATTTCCATGTAGATGGTACCATCAGGATGTAACCTGTGTTTTCCAAATTCAAGTATCGCTTTATAAAATACAAGCGCATCATTGTTGTGTACAAACAAGGCCGTATGCGGCTCGAATTGAAGTACATTCGGAGCCATGTCATTTTTATCTTTTTCAGGCACGTACGGCGGATTGCTCACTACAATATCCACTGAAGGCAGATGTTTCTGCTGTGCAGGGTTCAGGTAGTCCACCGACTGAAAATCAACCCTGATATCAAGTTCAGATCCATTTCTCCTGGCTACATTCAAAGCGCTGTCACTTATATCACAACCCCATACTTCTGCCAGGGGCATTTCTTTTTTAAGGGCAAGCGCAATACACCCGCTGCCGGTTCCCACATCAATTATTTTCAGCCGTGTGGTTTCATCAGCCTCATTTGATTGTTTCATAAAAACATGAAGGCCTTTTGCTTTCACATCTTTAATGATCCATTCGGCCAGTTCTTCCGTTTCGGGTCTTGGTATCAGCACATTTTTGTCTACATACAATTCCATTCCATAAAACCACGCTTTGTTCATGATATACTGAATGGGCTCATGTTCCAGTAATCTTTGAATGGTGGTTTCCATTGCCCTGGTCTGGGCAGGTGTAATGGTATGGTCCTTATGCAAAATTCTTTCCGTACGGTTGCTGCCGGTGATATGTTCAAGGGCCAGGGCCGCAATGTTGGCAGATTCGTTTTCATCATACAGGGATCTTAGTTTTTCCCGGATATGGTTTTCTGCTTCAATAATTTTCATAGGCCAAACTTAAACCATGTTGGTTATTTTTGAGCCCTGCTGATGGAATTGAATAACCACCTGAAATACATGCAACGTTGCCTGCAGCTGGCTACTCTGGGAAATGGTTATGTGGCTCCCAATCCAATGGTTGGGTCTGTGCTGGTTCATAATGACAGGATCATTGGAGAAGGTTACCACAGGGAATTTGGTAAAGCCCATGCCGAGGTCAATTGCCTGGATTCCGTTAAACAGGAAGACCTTCATCTGGTTGAACAATCTGTTTTATATGTTTCTCTTGAACCCTGTTCTCATTTCGGTAAAACGCCGCCTTGCGCCGATATGATCATTAAAAGAAAGATAAAGCAGGTGGTGATAGGAACCAGGGATCCGTTTCCGGAGGTGAATGGCGGGGGCGTTGAAAAATTATTACAGGCCGGAGTAAATGTGATACAGGGCGTAATGGAAGAAGAATGCAGAAAACTGAATGATCGTTTTTTTATTTTTCATACAAGGAAAAGGCCTTTTGTTCTTTTGAAATGGGCACAGACAAATGACGGTAAAATAGCTGGTGAGAACAGCCGCAGGTTAAAGATCTCAAATGATTTCAGTAACAGGATGGTTCATAAATGGAGAAGTGAGGAGATGGGGATCATGACAGGAACGAATACCGCATTGATCGATGACCCGCAGCTGAATACCAGGTTATGGCCCGGAAAGGATCCTGTAAGGTTTATTCCGGATCTTCATTTGCGGTTGCCGCACCATCTTAATCTGTTTACAAAAGGTCAAGCAACTATTGTATTTAATCTTCACCAACATACCATTCATTCCGGTTCCATTCATGAACAGAGCAGTAAAGGTGTTTATTATTACCAGGTATCAGAAGATGCCAGTTTGGTTCACCAGGTTTTAAATGCTTTATACCAGTTAAACATCAATTCCGTATTGATAGAAGGAGGGAATCAGCTTCTTCAAAGCTTTATTGATGAAGGTGCCTGGGATGAGGCCAGAGTCATCACCAATAAAAAAATGAGCGCACATGAGGGTCTGGCGGCACCTGCTTTGAAAAATGAAGATCTTATCAGCGTTCTATATTTATCCAATGATGTAATCCGCAGCTATAAAAACACAATTCACTATTAATGGATCATTATTATACCATTGAAAAACCTGCATCTGCAGAATATAAGGACAGGGGGAGCAGGTTTCTGGCTTTTGTCTATCCCGTACAATCCATAGAAGAATTTAAAAAGTATCTCAAAGCCCTTAAAGAAGAACATCCCAAAGCGGTACATCATTGCTTTGCCTACCGCCTTGGTACGGATAAAAATAATTATCGTTCAAGCGATGATGGCGAGCCTTCCGGTTCTGCCGGTAAACCCATACTTGGGCAAATTGACAGCAAAGAACTTTCTAATGTTGCCGTGATCGTTGTCCGCTACTTCGGAGGCACCTTACTGGGCGTGCCCGGACTTATCCAGGCGTATAAAACAAGTACTTCTCTTGCGTTGCAGTTAACGCCCAGGATCCAAAAACCTGTTTTGGTAAACTATGAATTGAATTTTGATTACACCATCATGAACGATATCATGATGGTGGTGAAAAGATTCGGTTGTATCATTATTGAAAATGAATCACAGCTTTTTTGCAGGATGATCATTGGAATACCAAAAGCAGTTCATGATCTCTGTGTAGCCAAGCTAAAAGATATGCCGGTTGAGGTAAGGATTTGCTGACCTGCTTTGTGTTAGCAAAACAACAGGATAAACTTAATGAGTTGAACAGTTAACAGGTCAGGCTTCTTCAATATCCTTTACTATGATCTTAGTCATCTTCATCATGGCTGCCATCACTCTTTTTCTTTTTTCAGGATCCTGGTCCTTCATTAATCGGGGCAGCACTTTAGGAACTATCTGCCAGGAAATTCCGAATTTATCTTTCAGCCACCCGCATTGTGATTTATTTCCACCTTCTGAAAGTTTTTCCCAGAAATGATCTACTTCTTCCTGTCCATCACAGTCAACAAGAAATGAAATGGCTTCCGTGAATTTAAACGCCGGTCCCGCATCAAAGGCATAGAACAGTTCTCCATCCAGTTCAAATTCTCCTGTCATCACCTGGTTGGGAGGAAAGGGACTGCTTTCATCCCAGTAAGATATTTTTATGATCTTTGAATTTTTGAAGATTGAGGTGTAAAAATGTATGGCTTCTTCCGCACGTCCATCAAACCATAGAAAGGGAGTGATCTTTTGCATATGATTAATTTATACAAAAATAAACACAGGCCATGGGTTATAAAGGGTGTATAAGCGGCAGTTTGAAGGGCGAATTGCGCCAATTTTTTTAAAGGATCTCCCATTCTTCTATAGGCCCTTCCACCAGATAGAACATGGGATGCACTTCGATTGTTGAAATGGTGTTGAACTGGCTTAAACGAACAGCATCTCTTTCTTTTAGTTTGTTCTTTAGATGCCTTGCTTCGAAATCCACCTGACCTTTTGTAACAGGCATGGTACATTGATTACAATTCCAGTTAAGTTTTTCATGATCAAACCTGTAGCTTCTTAACGTTGCCTCTTCATGGATCTTGCACAGGTAATAATTGATGGCATGTACAGGTTCCGCGTGATCCTTAAATCTTTTTAACTGCGGATGATTTTTATAGCCCTTTGTTTTGCCTTCAAGTACATGTTTAGCTAAAAGCGCTTCCCTCCATAAGGCAACAATTCCTTTGGTATCCAGGTATTTTGGATGTAATGACCAGAGCCGCATAGTTATAAAAAAAGAGCCCTGTAAATCCAGGGCGCTTTTATTTTATTTATTCATTTTCTTTTTCAGATTTTCGTCTATCGCATCAAGAAATTCTTCCGTGTATAAATAATCCTTTCCATGTTCTGCTTTAGCCTTGATGGTGAGGGCCAGGTCTTTTGTCATTTTACCACTTTCAACCGTTTCAATACACACCGCTTCAAGTGCTTGGCAAAAATCAATCAGTTGCTGGTTGTTATCAAGTTTTCCGCGGAAAGCCAATCCTCTTGTCCAGGCAAATATGGAAGCAATGGGATTAGTTGATGTAGGATTGCCTTTCTGATGTTCGCGGTAATGACGTGTAACCGTGCCATGTGCTGCCTCGGCTTCCATGGTCTTTCCATCGGGCGTAACCAGTACTGAGGTCATTAAACCAAGTGATCCAAAACCCTGGGCTACCGAATCGCTTTGTACATCACCATCATAATTTTTACAGGCCCATACAAAGCCGCCATTCCATTTCATAGCGGAGGCCACCATATCATCGATCAGCCGGTGTTCATAAGTAATGCCTGCATTTTTGAAAAGATCTTTGAATTCGGCATCAAAAATTTCCTGGAAAATATCTTTGAAGCGGCCATCGTATTTCTTAAGGATGGTATTTTTTGTACTCATATATAACGGCCATCCTTTCTGTAAGGCCATATTCATACAGCTTCTGGCAAAGCCACGTATACTTTCATCCGTATTATACATAGCAAGGGCAACACCACCTTCACCTGTATACTGGTATACCTCATGTTGTTGCTTTTCTCCATTTTCGCCTTCGAAAGTGATCGTAAGCTTACCTTTTCCTTTTACCACAAAATCTGTGGCTTTGTACTGATCTCCAAATGCATGACGGCCTACTACAATAGGGCGGTCCCATGTGGTTACCAGGCGCGGAACGTTTTTAATTACGATAGGTTCACGAAACACCGTACCATCCAGGATATTTCTGATGGTTCCGTTAGGACTCTTCCACATTTGTTTCAGGTTGAATTCTTTAACCCGGTCCTCATCTGGTGTAATGGTTGCGCATTTGATTCCCACACCATATTGCCTGATGGCATTTGCCGCATCAATAGTTACCTGGTCATTTGTCTGATCGCGGTACTCCACACCCAGATCAAAATATTTGATGTCCACATCAAGGTAGGGCAGGATCAGTTTATCTTTTATGAATTTCCAAATAATCCTGGTCATTTCATCGCCATCCAGTTCCACCACAGGATTGGCTACTTTAATCTTTTGTGCCATTGAGTTGCAGTTTGTTTATTAATCCCGGAGATTCGGGACGCAAAACTAAGGTTTTATCAATACCGGAATTAGTACAATCTTTGTAAAGAGTTTATACATATAAACCTTATTAATGGACAGTTACCGCCCTTTTTTTCAATTCCTTCACAAATTCATTGACCTTAGTGAGGCTGAATTTGAAGAAATGATCAGGCCATATATTATACTCAGGCATTTCAAAAAAAAACAGGCGATCACTTCATCGGGCGCAACCGAAGATTACCTGAATTTTATTACGAAAGGACTTGCCAGGAAATATTATAAAAAAGGGAAGGAAGAGATCAATACACAAATTTCAACCGAAGGCCATATCATACATGCACAGGAGTCTTTTCACAGCCGTAATATTTCCGAATACGATGTAGAGGCCATTGAGCCTACAACAGTTGTTTCCATAACTTACGAAAATCTTGAAAAGCTTTATCTGAGCAGTCATAAAATGGAACGGCTGGGAAGACTGGTGATCACATTTACAATGATCATTAAAGACCGTTGGCAGATGAATATGATCAAGCTTACTCCAAGGGAAAGATTTTTAGATTTTGTACACCGGAACCCCGAACTGCTTCAAAGAGTGCCACAAAAATTCCTTGCTTCCTATTTGAACATCCAACCGGAAACATTCAGCCGATTCAAACATATGCTCAAAGGGAAGTCGCAGGGTCAGAACTGATGAGTATAGATGTATTCTGCATCAGGGCCAGCCACCAATTCTGAATGAGGATGGTTGAAATGAGTCATTGAAATAATTAAGCTGCTGAAAGCATATTCATTTCTAGTGATGCAGCTATTGCACTGGCAGGCGCACCATTATTTGCTTCCACATTAATTAATCCACATGGTCAGCTTCAGGCAATGATGCCCGACTCCGCTGCGGGCATAAAATTTGTTCTTTTCCATTATACTTATAACACAAAATAAATCATATGAACCGGACATTAGTAGACAGGAGGGAGGCAACAGCTACAAAAGAGATCAGTTTAGGTAGTAATGCCTGGGTAGTGGCACCAGGAGTGTGGAGATTAAAAGACATTTTCGTTAACGTATATATTATTCAGGACCGGGAGTCAACAGGATGGGTAATGGTAGACGCCGGTTTAAAATCAACAGCTGGAAAGATCAGGAATCTGGTTGCTGAATTATTTGGAAATGGAAGTAAGCCCAGGGCAATCATTATGACACATGCGCATTTTGATCACCGGGGTTCTTTAATTGAAATGGCAGAGGAATGGGGCGTTCCGGTTTACTGCCATCATAAGGAAAAGCCATATCTCACCGGTCAGTCGTCTTATCCACCTGCTGACCCTTCTGTGGGTGGTGGTATGATGGCCCTGATGTCTTTTGCCTACCCTAAGGGTCCAATCAATGCAGAAGTATATTTAGCAGAATTACCACAGGATGGAAGTATCAAAGAACTTGAAGACTGGAAGTGGATCCATACACCAGGTCATACGCCCGGACACATTAGCTTGTTCCGTGAAAAGGACGGAGTTATGATTGCAGGTGATGCATTTGTTACTACCATGCAGGAGTCACTGATTGCGGTAGCTTCACAAAAGAAATATGTTTGCGGACCTCCGAAATATTTTACGCCGGACTGGGGTTCAGCAGCCCGTTCAGTTAAAACACTTGCATCAATGGAACCCAATGTAATAGCCACCGGCCATGGTCAGTCCATGTATGGTGACAAGGCCAGGAAGGACCTGCACAAACTTGCCAGGGATTTCTGGAAGCGTGGTATGCCCGCTGCAGGAAGGTATGTAAAAGATGCAGCGGAATTTGATGAAGATGGCGTGCCCACTTATATACCAAAGAGTAAGGGTACCATGTGGAAAAAATTAGCTGTTGCTGCAGCACTGTTTGCAATTGGATACCTGATCACAAGAGAAAAAAAGAAATCAAAAGGCTTTCAGAAATTATTGGCAGGCAGGCTTGGCACCACTTTGAAACTGAGTTCACTTGGTGCGCTGGGAGCCTCAGCTCCCGCATCGGCTGCGTTGCCTGGTATTCCGTTGATACCGATGATTTAAAAGTCAAATTCAAAAGTCAAGATCGATTTTACATTTTGACACTTACTCGTCAGTGCATGCTTTTGACTTTCATGCCAACTGCCTCTTATATAGCTGTATGGCATTTTCAAATCCCAGGTAAATGGCATCGCAGATCAGCGCATGTCCAATGCTTACTTCATCAAGCCATGGAATATTTTGTTTAAAATGTTTCAGGTTATGGAGATCGAGATCGTGACCTGCATTGAGACCAAGACCCAGTTGCCTGGCAGTTTTTGCTGCTTCAACATATGGTTTAACGGCCTGTTGATTGCCCGTTGCAAACAAACGTGCATATGCTTCTGTATATAATTCTATCCGGTCCGTACCTGTTTTAAAAGCTCCTTCAACCATTTCAACTATGGGATCAACAAAAATGGAAACCCTTATGCCTGCTTTTTGAAACACCGGAATGATCTCTTTGAGGTAGCCGGCATTTTTAATGGTATCCCAACCATGATCGGAGGTGATCTGGCCCAGTTCATCAGGAACCAGTGTAACCTGCTGTGGTTGTACTTCAAGAACAAGGTCTATAAATTTTTGTTCACGGCAGTTGCCTTCAATGTTATATTCTGTTCTTATCACCTTTTTTATTTCCCTTACATCCTGATAACGGATATGCCTTTCATCCGGGCGGGGATGAACAGTTATTCCATCAGCGCCAAAACGCTGCGCATCTATGGCAGATCTAACCACATCAGGGTTATTTCCACCCCTGCTGTTACGAAGTGTTGCCAGTTTATTGATATTGACAGAAAGATGGGTCATGATGCAAAGGTAAGCTGGCTTAAAATTATTTTATCTCAGGGCTTCAAAACCATACTTCACCGCATTCCAGAATGCATCAAGGGCAATGATGCGGGGCTTAAAAAAAGATATCAGGGATGGCCAGTCTTCTTTTTTCATGATACTGGTATGTTCAAGTTCCCTGTATATCCTGCTTAAACTTTTTCCATGTTCATCTTTAGCATGTAACTGCCAGGTCCATTCCTCACCCTGGCTCTGATTTAAAAGATTTTTGAATTGAAGGAATTGTTCAAAGTAGAGGTGGCGGATGTCTTCATCCTTATGCGTAAGTTCGATTGAAATAACTGCTTTTTTATTGTCGGCATGGAGGCGGAAGTAAATATCTTTTTCTCCTGTTTTATAATTTACCCAGTTTACTTTTTCGCCTTCTGAAGAAAGGACAGGTAACATATACTGACCAAAAACCGTCCAGAATTCTTTTTTTAACAATACCGTTTCCTGTTTTGAGAACATGCAATAAAATTGAAAGACGAAGATCGTTTTAAAATAAAATAAACTGCATAAGGTGCGGTGGGGCGGGGCTTCCACAATAAAAGCGGCCCCTGGCCTGCATTTTAGGTCATTTTAGGGGTGATAGAATTTATGGCACACTATTCTCAATATAGTAGGTATAAATTATTAAACTGATTATATATGAAACAAGTGTTGCAAAGATTACTGGTGGCTAACGATGATAACAGAGAGAAATTTCATCTGAGTACAACTATATTTATGATATTACTATTCCTTACATTCTGGGGTGTAAGTTTTTATGTGCTGGTGAATAGCCTTGCCTGATAAATATTGTTCAATAACATTTTAAGCCTTGTTTTACGCAAGGCTTTTTTTATAAGCTTCGCAGATGGGCTTGTGGTATTTATCTTTATAGGATGTTGGAAGATCCTCAAATTATGATCGCTGATGTTCATGATATTCCCCGGCTGGTAGAACTGGTGAACCACGCCTACAGGGGGCCTGAGGCAAAAAAAGGATGGACACATGAAGCTGATCTGATTGCAGGAGATATCAGAACAGACCACAATGAACTTAAAAGAATCATTGCCAGTTCTTCTGCTGTTATGCTTAAGTATACTATCAATAATACAATTTCCGGATGCGTTTACCTTCACCGGTATGATGAATTGTTATACCTGGGAATGTTATCTGTAGACCCGTCTTTACAGTTGCTTGGTATAGGGAAAAAACTTTTAGCCGGTGCAGAGGCCTATGGTATTTTAAAAAAATGCAGCACTATTGAAATGAACGTAATTTCAAAAAGAAAGGAATTGATAGCATGGTATGAAAAACATGGTTACAGGGATTCAGGCAGGAAAAGGCCTTTTCATACCGATCCGGAATATGGAATACCAAGAGAACCTGTTGAATTTATAATAATGGAAAAACACCTGAATAGTTAGCTGGCCTTCCTAATCAACAAAGCATTTAGTTCCACTTATTCTTTCTCTTATTCCACGTGGTGAGTCCAACCTTGAATTGAACTGGGTTGGTGAATTTGTTGGCAACAGATCCAACTACATACACTCCAAGTTTGAACTTGGTCAATGGATTGAAAGGCCATTTAAAAACTCTTTCTATTCCCGCAAATAGTTCTGCATATCTGAGTTTGCGTTCAGGTGCGTATAAATATCCGCCTCCTGCTATTTCGCGTAGCTGAAGTTTTTTTAATAAAGGAATTTTATTGAGCAGGGAGCCATTGAATTCATGCACAAAATGTCCCTGGTAAAATCTCTGGAACACCGGAAAAGTAGAATCCAGTGCCTGAAAAGCTTCATCAGGATTCATGAACAGGAATGGATCACCTCTTCTTTGAAATTGATAGTCGAGTAATTTCAATTCCTTCCTGTTGAAAAAATCCCCGGTTTTTACATTATACCTTAAATTACCCATGATGCCAATATTGATGGTTTGTTCCATGCCCAGTTCCAGGTAATCAAAATTGGCTTCGCTGCCTATAAGGTCAGGGATTCCCTTGCGCCAGTTTATATAGAACGTTGGCCATTTAGACCCGAGAATGATCTTTTCCCTCGGCTCTCTTACAAATCTTTGCCGCGGTGTATATTTCAGGGTTCCTTTCAGGTAAACTGCATTGTAGGGATCAAATGGAATGGGTTGGTTGTCTTCCAGAATATCTCCCAATAAACTATCAGAGATAGGATTGGTTTTATAACCCACAACAGACCTTCTGATGGCAAGATCTGCCTCAGTATAAAGAAACAAGCCGTTGGCAATCTCCAATCCATGACCAGCCGCCAGGTAGTTGTTCAAAAAATAACTGCTTCGCTGTATCTGATTGATCCATGCATCGCCTTCATATATGTGGTCAAAGTCACGGTTCAACTCAAGCATATAAAATCCACGGTTAAATGGATTGTACATCCGCTTTAGCCTTATGGTTCCATTGATGTCTTTATTTCGGATACCATAACTGATATCTGTGAAGAGTGTGATATCTTTTTTCGAAGTATATTTTTTGTAGTAATAGAAGGAAGGCCTGATACGCCCTCCGCCAAACTGGAATGGTTCATAAAGTGAAATAATAGGAGGTACAACCCAGGTCCTTTCTTTTTCACGGTTGTAAAAGGTCATTCCTGTAAATCCAAGTTTTTTCCAGGTAACCCTGTTATTCACCCTGTCTATGGAATCGAGATAAGCTTTTGAATGAATAATTGAAAAAATGCTATCCCTGTATCTTACATAGCGGACTTCCTTATCTGTTAATGGTTCGGTTCTCACTGTACGCCAGAAACTGGTATCCCTTTCATATGCAGACAGAGTGGTAGCGCTTACTTCAAGTCCAAAATAGTTTCTCCTGAATTGTTTATTCAATTCGTAATCAGAGTATACCACAAGGGTTTGTCCGGATAATTTTCTTTTCCCCGATTTAGAGTAATAATTGAATTGCTGCTTTTTCAGCATCCAGGCTTTGTTATCTACCAGGCCATAATCCTGAACCACTTCAAAAAAATCATATTCCGGAAGGTGGTAGGATGGAAAACTGAATCTTGTATGAAGAATGGCCCAGGCACTGTCTGTAATAGTGATCTCGCCTTCAACGGTAGCATTACTTAACTGCCGGGGTTTTACGGCAATAGTGAATATGGTATGATCGCCTCTTCGTTCGCGCCTGATGGTTTTGAATCTGTAAGCGAGCAGTCCGCTATAGCTTACAGGTGAAAGGAAGGGTACTTCTGAGATCATGGGCACCCTTACAAGATTGTTGTAAAAGCTGAAGTTTCCTTCGGTGGTAGACAGATAAAAAAGGTTTTCGGCATCACCATGCTTCTTTACGCCTACCCTTTTTTCTTTCATTCTTGCGTCAGATTCATAATCCAGCAGTAAGGAAACCTCGGTCATGGCCATGTTCTCCAGATCGGTGTCAGGATTAGAGAATATAGTAGAATCAGTTTTTGCCCTGTCTTTTTTCTTCAACACGGAATCCTGTTGTAGGGCCTTGATATATACCTTAGCCGAATAGGCACCGGCTGCTGATGTGATCTGGTCTTTATTACGGATCACATTCCGCATGATCTCTTCCGCCCGGTCTTTTACTTTAACACGGATAACTATGTCTTCCATCATGGGCGCTTCTTCTTCTTCCATAATGAAATTCAATTCCTGGTTTTTAGTAAGGACCAGGTTCATGATCTGGGTTTTAAAACCAATCATGGTTACCAGCAGGTTATACCTCCCGATCTCAAGGTTTAATTCATAACTGCCGTCTTCTCTGGAAGTTGTTCCAACTCTTTCCAGCTCCTGTACCTGTATGGTAGCAAAGGCCAGTGGTTCAAGTTTGCTGTTGGTGATCTTACCATGCACCTTAAATGACTGTGCATAGCCTGAACAGGCAATGAAAAACAATAAAATAAGTAAGGAAAAGTTTTTCATAAATACCGAATACCGGTTGGATGTGTAAAAGTGCAGCCTTTCTGTTTAATTTCTGCTTCTGGAAAAACAATTTTCAATTGATTTAACAGTAAAAAACAAAAAAGCGCTGCATGAAACTTAAAGTTTTCCTGACCAGGGTTTAACAGGCCTTTTCAAAATACAACACTTTGACAAACTAATGAAACAGCCGGTTCTTGCTCATGGACTTAAATACATTTTTTAACAAACAGCTGGCTGTCAATTTCCTATTTTTAAAAACTATAATTCATTTATGAAAATATTGTTCCTACTCTCATTACTTTGCCCCTTGTTTTCATTAGGACAGGACTCCTGCCAGTTGAAAAAGGAAACTGACCCCTTTACCCATGAAACCAGGATTTCAACAGGCTTTATATCCTTTGATGTAAGCGGCATTCCTTTATCCATTTCAGTAGATGCTACCAAGGCTGAAATTGATTTCTTTTTATGGATACGCAACGACTCCAGGTGTTTTGATGAGCACTCCACGGCACAGGTGATCTTTGAAGGTGACAGACTGAAATCAAACTTTAAGAATACCGGCTCAATGAATTGTGAGGGCGCTTTTCACTTTACGTTCAGAAATTCGCAGACCACAGCTTCTCAATTAAAAAGACTCACTGATAAAAAGGTCAATGTGATCAGGCTTACAGGAAATAATAAAACGGTTACCGAGATCAGTTTTTCTGAGGAACAAAAACAAACCTTATTGAAAATGGCCCGGTGTGTAGCTGCCGAGGCTAAAACGTTATTGTAAATTTCTTTTGTCTTAAAAGAAAATCCCGGCTCGAAGGCCGGGATGGTTATTTCTTCAGGAAAACTTTCACCCTTGTTTGTGATGTTCTGGGCTGCGTTTCCTTTTCTTCAATTGAATAGTTGTAGATGCGGAAGCCATCTTTATAAAGATCTTCCAGATTGGGATCATTCCGGAACAACCTGCCTTCCCTGCAGGCCTGTGTCAGTCCTTCTTCACCTGCAACATCAGGAACGGTAACTGTTAATTGTCTTTCCATACTAAAAGGTTTAGATTAAAAATCTGATTAACGGTCTTCAAAAGGACGAAGGCAAGTTACGAAATAAAGCCTGTTTTTCAAATTGGTATCCTGGCTTTATCCAGCAGAAATATGCCCTGAAAAGCTCTTAACCGGTTTCAGCAAAGTTTTCCGGAGGGCTGTTAGGCAGTCCTTTTTTCAATAAAAAATTATGCTAAGCCAAACTTTCTATCCGGCCACTTATTGTACTGTAATGTATCCATTGAATGAAATGGCCTGCCTGTTGTTGCTGGTAACCATTAGTGTAGCGTTGCCATTATCAAATATCCTCAGGATCATTTTCCTTACCTCCTTTGTATCTTCAGGCTGGATGATGATTTCCCAAGATTCTTTCTTTTTTATTTTGGCCTTATAGATAAAGTCTTCCGACTGAAACTTAATAGGACCTTCTCCGGGTAATGGGGCAGAATAAGCCCTGCCATAATAAGGCAGGTAAACCGATAGGGAATCATCCTTCACATACAGATCATATCCCGGCGTTAATTGTTTTACATTTCCGCCCATAGGAAATGCAGTCTCTGCCCTGAAAGTAAATGTATGCGCTTCCACTGCTTTTTTTACAGTGGCTTTATCAAGATCCTGTGCATTGATAACATTAAATGAAAATAAGGCGAAACTGAAGTATAGCGTAGTCAAAATATTTTTCACAGTATATTTCATAGGTTAAATTGATCAAAGCATGTACCATTTCAATAGCTAAAATCCAATTTTAATTCACCGTTACGTTAAAATAACTCCGGTATATTCCAGCGGATTTTTGTACCTTATTGATCATTCCTGCCTTTTGCAAACCTGCTGGCCTGAACAACATTATCATCATCAAAAACTTAAGATTATGAGATCAGAAAAACTTTGCAGGTTTGTGGTCCCTTTTTTTGTATCAGCCATTTCGGTTTTTGTTTTCAGCTGCGCAACTGTTGCCGTGAATGAAAGTCCCACAAGATATGGATGGAGCGCCGTTACTATGCCCGGATGGCAAATGGGAAACGGCAACATGTCTGTACATGCTGTACTGGGATATTCAAGGGTAAACTTCAAGGGTGGAGGAGGACATAATAATTTTCTTCAGCTGGGCCCGCAAATCAGGTGGAATAGCAGGGATGCCGGAGGTAATGGTTTATGGGCCGGAGCCGAGGTCACTTATCTGAATGTTTCAGTTAATTATGATGGTAACAGCTCATTTAAACCTTCCGGATCAGGTTATACAGCAGGGCCGGTGGTGGGTTACCGTTTTCACCTGGGGAAAGCTCCATTAAGTGTTTATTTTGCACCCGCTTTTCTGCACCGGGGTACGCTGCAGGATGGAAACATGATTGCTGTTTCACCAGGAAATGGCTTTTATGGCAGACTTGGGATTGACCTTCATTTTATGTCGCTCCTGAATAACAAAGGCAGGTAATAAAAGGAGATCATACTTCCAGCAAATAAAATGGATGTGTATATCCCTGTTGCAATAGAATGGGGATGGCCACATTATATACTTTGATTCCATCGTTTGTTTCTCCATGAAGCGTTCCCGTATGTGCATGACCGTGAAATGCAGCCAATACTTTATGACGGTTAAGGGGTTCTGCCAGTCTTGAACATCCAAGGAAAGGGTAAATGGGTTCCGGCTCGCCAACAATGGTTTCTTTGATGGGGGAATAATGTAAAACAGCGATCTTTTTGATGTCTCTTTGTTCTGCATCAAGCCTGGATAAGGCACGGTCCAGGTGAAGTGTTTCTTCAACGGCTTCCTGCACAAAAGATTTCATGGCGCCTTCACCAAAGAAAGACAACATGTGGCGGTCAAATCCACCTCCAAAGCCTTTTACGCCTGCAAAGCCCACATTACCTATAATCACTGCCTCTCCATCGAGGATATGCACACCATATTTCAAAAGTATCTGCCGGATCAGTTTATGTCTTCCTTTTTCGAAATCATGATTCCCCAATACTGCTACTACTGGAATGGTACAGGATTTCAATTCTTCCACAAGCACTTCTGCTTCCATTTCATCACCCGTATCGGTTAGATCACCCGCAATAACCAGTATGTCTGCCTTGCCGGATATTTCCCTGAACAATTCCACCCATTTGCCTTTATCACCTTCACGTACGTGAATATCACCTATTGCAGCTATCATGGTTTTTTTTTCAGTTGATTCCATTGATTAAACTGTTTTAATAGTATAGGTTTTATAATTCCATTCCTTAATGTCTATTTCATATTGTGTCTGGTCGATCATAGGCCCCCTGCACACTTTTTCACAGGAAGGGGGCAGGTCGTATTGTTCGTGGGCACGGTGCATGAGTTCATCAAATAACCATTTAGGAATGATCTCATGAAATTCGGAGGGATAGATAAACTGGAAATGCAATAACTGGGCAAGCAACAGATGCCAATGAGGATCCATACGTACCAGTAGCCTTTCCCAGTTAAAATTCTTTCCTGTTTTAAGCAGTATATGGTTCACATCGGCACCATCGAACCTTTCCCTGTTTTGAACATAGATCTTACACCATACCAGCTCTTCGGGGGGAAGCAATAATACATCTACTCCAACAAACCTTGCTTTTGTGGCATGATCAAACCAGGTTTCATCAACCCGGCAAATATTATTTACCGTATCAAAGATGATATCAATGAAATAATCATCCTTAAATACTTTGCATAACCATCTTACGTCGTAAAGTTCGGTACGGTAACCTTTATCTGCAAAGAATTTCAAAATTCTGGGATAATCGCTAGGCTTACAAAAAATGTCCAGGTCTTTTGTATCGCGATAGATCTCCGTATAATGAAACATGGCAAAAGCACCACCAAGCATATAGCGGGCTCCGCTTTCATTTAACAGATCCAAAGCTTCCTTGTAAAAAGCATGCGCTTCTTTTCTTTGTTCTTCAGTCACGATCATAATTTTTCCTTTTTTCCAGATCCAGGCTTTTACTACATCCAGTTCTTATGTGATAAAAGAACGTGCCAACTAAGGCAAAGCCTGCCTATTTTTACGGGGTGAAAAAATATTACCTCTGTTTTTTATTACTGGTGATGGTATTGCCGGTAACCGCTCAGGAACTTCATGTGATGAGTTTCAATATCCGTTATGATAATCCGGGAGATAGTTTAAATGCATGGCCATACCGTAAGGATAAGGTCACAAGTCAGATCCTTTTTCACGACACGCATCTTTTAGGTGTGCAGGAAGCCTTGTATTCACAACTGCAGGATATGCAGCTTCAGTTAAAACGTTTCAAATATGCAGGTAAGGGAAGAAAGGACGGAATGAAGGCCGGCGAGTTCTCTGCAATATTTTATGATACCACCAGACTTCATTTATTAAAATCTGAAACTTTCTGGCTTGCTGAGCAAACAGACGTTGCGGGTAAAAAAGGATGGGATGCTGCATTTGAAAGGGTAGTAACCTGGGCTTCATTCAGGGATAAAAAAACAAAAAAAGTTTTTTTCCATTTCAATACCCATTTTGATCATATGGGGAAAGTAGCGCGTAAAGAAAGTGCTGAATTATTATTGTCAAAGATCAGCGAGATCGCAGGAAGCGCTCAGGTAATAGTTACGGGTGATTTTAATGCCCAGCCCAATGACGAACCTATACAAGTGCTTACAGACAGCTCAAATAGTAAGAGGTTAACTGATACCCGCCTGGTTTCTAAAAAGCCACATTATGGCCCGATGGGAACCTTTAATGCATTTGGTCCAAAAGAAATTCATGACCAGCCCATAGATTACATTTTTATTAAAAATGGAATCAGGGTATTGAAACATGCAACACTTTCCCAGTCATGGCAGGGCAGGTTTTCTTCGGATCATTTCCCGGTGTATGCTGAGGTGGTTCTGTAATGAACAGTAAGTAAAGAGCACTGAAAGATGATTTATATTAATAAACAAATTAACTGCAATGAAGTACGCATTCTTAGTTGTTCTGGTCATTTTTTTTGATACTGCCAGCGCACAACAAACGCAAAAACCTCCATTGCATGGGAATCACTGGGTGGCCATTACCGGGAAACCGCTGGCAGCTACTGCCGGAGCCATGATCTTTCAGCAGGGTGGTAATGCAGTTGATGCTGCCTGTGCCATGCTCGCTGCCACCTGTACCATGTGGGATGTGTTGAGCTGGGGAGGAGAAACCCAGGCGCTTATTTATAATCCAAAAACCAGAAAAGTAATTGCCATCAACGCAATGGGGGTAGCACCAACAGGAGCAACACCAGAATTTTTTAAATCAAAAGGTTTTGACTTTCCTCCTGAATATGGTCCCCTTGCAGCTACAACCCCGGGCACACCCGGTGGTTTATTATATATGCTGGCCAGCTATGGAACGATGAGCCTGGAAAAAGTGCTTGCTCCTGCAATGGAAATGGCTAAGGGATACGCCATTGATGCACAAACTGCCAATAGCATTGAAAGAAATAAGAATCGGATAAAGGAATGGCCCTACAGTGCCAAAGTTTTTTTAACAAACGCAGGTGAAAAAAGAGAAGCACCGGAGGCAGGTGAAATATTTGTGCAGCAGGATCTTTTGAACACACTTACTAAACTGGTTGAGGCAGAACGAGGTGCACTTAAAAAGGGCAAAAGCCGCAAACAAGCGATCATGGCGGCATACGATCGTTTTTATAAGGGTGATATCGCAAAAGAATTTGTACGAGGCAGCCGTGAACAGGGTGGATTGCATACACTGGAGGATTTGGCTGCATGGAAGGTGATTGAAGAAGAGCCTTTACAGGTAAATTATAAAGGTATAGACGTGTTTAAGCTTCAGCAATGGACGCAGGGACCGGTTTTATTACAGGCTTTGAACATACTTGAGAATTTTGATCTCAGGAAATTGGGATATAACAGCGCTCAATATATTCATACCATTTACCAGGCTATGAACCTGGCATTTGCTGACCGCGATTTCTATTATGGCGATCCATATTTTTTACCCCACGAACCCATAAAAGGATTGTTGAGTAAGGAGTATGCAAAGCAAAGAGCGTCGCTAATCGGGTTTGAAAAGAATGATGAAAAAACAGGACCCGGCGACCCCTATCCATTTGAAGGATTGAAGAATCCATACCTGGAACTTTTGAAGCAAAGAGGTTTTGAGATGGATACTTCCAGGAGGAATTTTGCACCGGTTCACGATATGCAAAACAGTTCATCGCAGGCAGCATACCAGGAAAGATTATGGATGGGGACCACCACCGTTGAAGCTGCAGATAAAGAAGGATGGGTGGTTTCCATCACCCCAAGTGGTGGCTGGTTACCTGCATGCATTGCTGGTAATACCGGTATTGGAATGAGTCAGCGGATGCAGAGTTTTGTACTGGATGCATCACTGAATCCTTTTAATGTGGTGGCGCCTGGTAAGCGGCCAAGAGTAACGCTGACGCCTTCGATGGCATTAAAAGATGGAAAACCATTTCTTTCATTTGCCGTGCAGGGAGGCGATACACAGGACCAGAATTTATTGCAGTTCTTTTTGAATATCGTTGAATTTGGAATGACTGTTCAGGAGGCTGCAGAAGCCGCCAACATCAACACCAACCAGTTATGGCTTTCACTTGGCGGGTCAAAAACAACGGACAGGATGCCCAAGCCCGGTCACCTGTTATTGCAGAACAAAACACCGCAGTCCATAAAGGATGAACTAATAAAGATGGGGTATACCTTAAGTTTTGGCAGCCGAACCAGTGGTCCCATCAATGCAATTTATTTTGACTGGAAACATGGAAGCTTCTGGGGAGGATCCTCTAATCACGGAGAGGATTATGGAATAGCATGGTAGCATAATTTCAACCGGCAATGGTTATGGCCAGGTGAAAAATTGATGGCAGTTACTACTATGCCGGGCTATTGATCAGAATATAAAGGATGAAAAAGTAAAAAGCTATAAAAAGTACGGAAAAGATAAATCCGCGGAGCAGGGTAGTTTTGTTCAGGGTAAGCAAACGCTTAATGGAGGCTTTCATTGATTGGTTTTTTTAGATCTGGATAAAGTTTTGTCAAGATAAATTCTAAAATTTATAAAAGCAAGAGAAAACCCGGCTGGTGCCGGGTTTTATTTTTTTTAGTCCTTCAACCTGATCACAGGATGTAATTTATAAGAACCATTTACTTCTTTTACTGACTCAGCTGCATCAAAGTCAAGTGTGAAAGTATTGAGGTTATCGCCCAATTCTTTGTCGATCTTGATCTTTAAGCCTGAATGTTCAGCACTTGGTGTTTCTAATTCATGTCTTACACCATCTACTACAACATAGCTATCTGAATCAAGTATGAATCTTACTTCTTTCAGAATTCCATCCGGAATGTCAGCTTGTGCAATTACCATGGTCACTCCGTTCTGCAGGTCAAGCAGGTTAATGGTGGTATCCTTTGCATTCACATCGATCCAGCTGGTGCTGTCATCATGCATTTTTACCTTCATTTCACTGATGTGGACATTAACAGAGTCATAAGCCACAGGGTTGTCGGTAAGTAAAAATTGAACCGGAACTGTTTTGTTGTTTTCCTTTGAACAGGATAAAATCAAAATAGAAAAGCCTAACATAGAAGCTAAAACACGGATTGTTTTCATGGTTATCTGGTTTAAAAAATAAAATTAAGGAGCGTAAATCAATTGGTATATAAAATTCTACCGCGACTTCTACGCAATTTTATTGCCAAAAAATTAGGAGGACTACTAATTGAGGAAATTAAATATGTAAAATGCGTTTATGTTCTATGAATTAGGTCTATTATATGAATTTAAATTTTCTGCGCTATATATTTTTACCAGAGGGATTAATAAAAAGGTGAATTCCGGATAGAACTGGATTATGTTTAATTGATATTATAAATAATTCATCTGAATCTTTGCTTCCTCTGTGTGAGGTCTCCTTCAAGGCGCCGGAACATGCTTATTTTTAGGATCAATAATGCAATACCATCCATCCCTGTTAGCTACAGTTCCCTTCTTATCCCTTCCGTTTATTGTGTGAGCAGGAGTTCAAAAATTTATTTTCCTTTTTCTGACCTTACTATCCGAGATTTCTTTCTGAAGTTCTTTATTAATGATCACACCAGCCTTGGCACCTTCAGCCGCCGCCACCACTACAAAATGCATATCCTTTGCAGCATCACCAGCTACATATAATCCGGGGATATTGGTTTGCTGGAACCGGTTGGTGACCACTACGCCTTTTTTATTCACTTCGCAACCAAATGCTTCAGCAACATCACACTGTTGGGTATATCCATTCACGAAAAAAATAGCTTCACAATCCTGATCTGTACCATTCTGAAAAATTATCTTTTTCAACCGGCCATCTTTTCCTTCCAGTCTTTCAATGCGTTCAGTTCTGATGGGAATATCATTGGCATCAAGAAGTTCTTTTTGAGCAGGTTTAATTTTTCTCTTACCATTGGTATATAGAACCACCTGATCCGTCCAGCCCTTCAGCGCAAGCGCCAGTTCAGATCCGTCCTTGTCCCTTGCATAAATGCCAACTTTTTTATCCCTCACTTCCCAGCCATCGCAATAGGGGCAATGAAAGATGGATGATCCATAAAATTCAGGGAACCCTTCAACATCGGGAATATTATCGTGCAATCCTGTGGCCACCAGTAATGTTTTAGAATGGTACTTTATACCTTTTTCATCTTTCACTTCAAAAATGGCCTGGTCATTTCTTTTTGCGCTGGTTATTTTTTTATTCAGTTTCTGAACATTGTATTTTTCAAGTTCTTTATTACAGATATCAAGGAAATCAACAGGCAGGATATCGTCCCTTGTAAGATAGTTATGCATTCCGTGCGACCTGAGGTTACGTTGTGAATTGTTATCGAACAACAAAACCTTTCTTCTGCAACGGCCCAGCACAACCGCTGCATTTAAACCAGCCGGACCTCCGCCAATAATTATGCAATCATATACTTCCATGCTCATGTTTTTTTCTGTTGTACAAACTTGGTGCTAAGCTATTTCATTTAAACGGTCCGGGTAAGATGTATGCAGTTTGCATGGCAATGCCTTATCTTAGTTTCAAACTAACTTTTATGACCCGGTTTACCTGTTTCATTCTTTTCTGCCTGTTTATGTTTACTGCAAGTTCTCAAAGCACTTATATCCATTGCGGAAAGCTAATTGATGGTAAATCGGATCAGGTACAGACTGAAATGACCATTGTAGTTGAAGGAAACAAGATCATTGAGGTGAGAAAGGGTTATCATACTGCATCAGGTGCCGCCATTATCAATCTGAAAGATAAAACCGTGATGCCCGGTTTAATTGACTGTCATGTACATATTTCTTCTGAAACCAGCAGGAACAGGTATAGTGAGGGTTTTACACTTAATGAAGAAGATTTTGCCTTCCGTTCTGTGGGTTATGCTGAAAGAACACTGATGCAGGGGTTTACTACGGTGAGAGACCTGGGAGGTACCATTGCCTTATCCCTGAGGAATGCAATCAACGGTAAATATATCAGAGGACCGCGGATCATAGCAGCTGGAAAAAGTATTGCCACCACTGGTGGACATGCAGATCCTTCCAATGGAGTAAACAGGGAACTTATGGGTGACCCCGGTGCCAGGGAAGGTGTGATCAATGGAGCCGACGAAGCTATGAAAGCCGTAAGACAACGATATAAGGAAGGTTCCGACCTGATCAAGATCACTGCAACCGGCGGGGTGTTGAGTAATGCAAAAGACGGTGCCGGTGCACATTTTACAGAAGAAGAAATAAAAGCAGTGGTTCGTACCGCCAATGATTATGGTTTTAAAGTGGCCGCACATGCACATGGTGCTGAGGGAATGAAAAGAGCTATCCGCGCCGGAGTAAGTTCTATTGAGCATGGAACATTTATGGACGATGAGGTGATCCGGTTAATGAAGGAGCATGGCACCTGGTATGTTCCAACCATTACTGCCGGCCAGTCTGTTGGCGACTCAGCAAAGATTCCCGGTTACTATCCACCGTTTGTAACGATAAAAGCGCTCGAAACAGGTCCTAAAATCTTATCTACTTTTTCAAAGGCATATAAAGAAGGAGTGAAAATTGCATTTGGCACTGATGCCGGAGTATTCATGCACGGTAAAAACTACAAGGAGTTTGAATATATGGTAATGGGAGGCATGCCCGCCATGGAAACGATTCAGTCAGCTACGATGGCTGCTGCTGAATTACTGGGGATGTCGGATAAATTGGGTTCTGTAGAAAAGGGAAAGCTGGCTGATATCATAGCCGTTGATGGCGACCCTGTTAAAGATATCAGGATGATGAAAGAGGTGAGCTTTGTTATGAAAGACGGTGAAATTTACAAGGGCGGAAAATAGGGTGTAGCATTTGCTCACATGTTATCCATATAGTTATACACGTACATCAGGGATGCTATATGTATCTCTTTATCTGGCAGTTGAAACTCCTGAAATTGCAGGAAATCGGGAGAGATTTTAGCTGTAAGTAAAAACCAATAGCCTGTAAAAACCCATTTGAGTTCTGGATTCCCCTGATTATTTTGCATCTAATCCAAAAAATGAATCCTATGAAGAATTCTACACCTTCCAGGCAATCTGCATGGCTGAAAACAGCTGAAAAAAACTCTGAAAAAATTTTGATGGAAAAAATGGGGATGTCTAAAAAAGAGGTCCAGGAAGTCTATTCAAAATATGGCGTGAGTGCTTTAAAACTTGTAGAATTGATGCAGTTAAGCAAATACCAGTTTGTTTACAATGGCAAGGTTCCCGGCCAGTGTGAACCATGCAATGGGGTTTCCTCCACAAAACTAAGAGCGGTTAATTTTTAGTTACCCTTTGTTGAAATTGGGCATCAGGCAGCAGACTATACTTCAACTCATTTTCAAAGGTTCATTGTGTACCAATAATGCTTTGCAAATGGCTGGAACCATTGATCTGATGCGAAGACATGCTCAAATCCCAGACTAAAGCCTTGAGCCAGGGACCTTCTTCTCTAATGCACTGGTTTTTGGATCTGAATTTACGAGGTAATTTATCCCCCGGAACTGGTTCCTGAATGATTGGAACGATTTTTTATTAGGTATTGATGAGGGATCTTCAATTCCCTTAACTCAGGTAACCATTCAATCACCTTAAACCTTAAATTCATGACAGAAACTACACTGCAGGGCGTAAAAGCCAAAAAAGTACTGATAGTAGAAGATGAAGGAGACATGTGCTTATTATTAAACATCCTGCTTCACGGAGAGGAAATGGAGCTGGATCACGTAAAGTCATTGTTGAGTGCAGAAGAATATCTACAAAAAGAGCAACCTTCCGTAGTGATACTTGATAACAAACTCCCTGATGGCTTTGGAGTGGATTTTATTGGGCATATCAAAAGGAACTATCCTAATATCAAGATCATTATGATCTCCGGTTTTGATGGTTCAGTGAAAGATGTGGCTTTGGAAAGCGGTGCAGATGTTTTTCTGGAAAAGCCTTTTACCAGAGACCAGTTATATCAATCCATAACGAGCCTGGTTAATTAAACCTCAATTCCTTTTATAGAAATACATATTCACTGAAGAAGAAAATCCTTTTTCACTTATAGTGAAAAAGCCGGAGCCATCAACTGCAAAGCTGATGGCTTCTCCCTGTGGTTCAATGGTATATTTGAGATTTGTAAAGTTATTTTGCAAAGCCTGGGAAATAGTTTCGCCTGATTTGCGCTTGTAGTAAAAAAGGCTGGTATAGGTTTTAACAATGATCTCTTTTCCATCGGACGAGATGGCCGCGCCAACCACGCCCATATAGGGTAATGAACCTTCAACACTTACTATGTTATTGTTATTATAAGGATAAGCCAGTTTGTAGATCCTGGAAGGATTATCACGTTTTGTGATGATAAAAATATCTTTTGAAACCGGATCCACCAGGAATGCTTCGGCATCGTGTGATCCATCCGGATACGTGAAATTTATTGTTTCTATCTGTGTCACCGTATCAGTGGAAGCAACCGGTTCGTCTAGTATAAAAAAACGGTAATCGCCATAAACAGCCATATTATCCCCGATCTCTCCAATAATGATCTTATTGTTGCTTAAGGTCATTTCCTCCCAGTCGCGGTTGGTAATTCCTTTAAGGAAAATCTTTTTGTTAACCGCACCATTGTGTCCAATCATAAACAGTTGCGGAGGCCTGCCACTATCCTCATGACCCCAGATGATACCAGGATTGGCCTTACTGTCAGCAATACCCGAAATTTCATTTATCAGCGGAATAATTGGTTTTGCTATGGGTACAGAATCAAAAGCCATTATAACCGGCTCTGCTGATTTTAATTCCTTTTGACAATAAGTTAAAAGGGAACCTATTCCTAAAATAATAATGGCCGTGAATTTCATTTTGAGTGTTATGTTATTCCGATAAATATAATAAATCCACATTCAAAAACCCCTTACCCGGGCTTTGCAATGGAAATGCCGTAATTCACCCCTATGATTGCCGTTATGGGCCCACCTGTTATAAGAAAAGAAAATACATATTTGCTGATTAAATCTAGGATTATGAATAAGATCAATTTTGAAATCATCATCAATGCACCCCGGCAGAAAGTATGGGATGTGCTTTGGGGCGAAACTTCTTATCCTGAATGGACCTCAGTGTTTTCTGAAGGATCACATATCATTACCGATTACAAAAAAGGTAGTAAGGTTCTTTTCCTGGATGGTAAAGGGCAGGGTATGGTTTCAAGGATAGCAGAGCATATTCCTCCTGAATACATGTCATTCGAACATCTTGGATTTGTGAAGGATGGCATCGAGGATACCGAAAGTGAAGAAGTGAAAAAATGGTCAGGTTCACATGAAAACTATAAACTGGATGAAGTGAATGGAAAAACAAGGCTACAGGTAGATATGGATATTACTGAAGATTTTAAAGATTATTTTCAAAATACCTGGCCAAAAGCAATGGTCAGGATCAGGGATCTATCCGAAAATTGATGCCCGGACTAGGATTGGAACAGCATGCACCATTTAAACAATGGCAGCACAGGAAATTTATTTGCAAAGACCAATCAATCTACGTGCAGGTAATTGATCACAGTTCAATTACCTGCTTTTACCAACCTGTATGGCTCCCTGCTTACTGCAGCTTTGTGTAATAATAGTTTTTCTGAATCCATATCAAAACTTACTTCCACCCAGCCATTAAATAATCCTGTAGACCTGATTATCTGAAAAGGAATAAATTGATGGGAAGCATTTCTCCATTCTCCGAGCCAATAGGAGCCTGCATGATCTGTAATTACCTTTTGTGTCAGCAAAACCGAAGATGCATTATACCAGTTGTATCCTGGAAATGTTTGAACAGGTATCGGATCTGAGACATTCAATACCGGAATATTCTCATTCCCATTCACAGGCAGATTTGTATAAAATGAACTCATCACCAGCCATTGCTTTTTATCGGCCTGCATAACAGGATCGCCAACCAGCATGGTGCCGAAATAAATATCTTTTTGCCTGTCTCCATCAAAGTCAAAAAAGGCTGCTTTATTAAAGTAGATGGCGGAATCCTTCAAATCCATATAGATCATCTCCGGATCCGTATCCGGTACCGGATCAGTTCTGTCTTTTTTGCAGGAAACCAATACATTTAAAATGACTGCAAAGAATAGTATGTGCTTCATGTAGCGGGTTTTCACAAATGTCCCACCACCCCGGTTCTAATAAATTGTAATCATGTATGAACTGTTTAATCACCGGTATGAATTATACAGGCAGGTAATGTTGTTATTCATGACTCCTGGTAAAAGCCGGTTTAATGCGTTTCCGTATAGTTTTTAAAACTATTCAGAATGGCCTGCCAGCCATTTCTTTGCAATTCCAGGGAATTCACAGTTTCCGTTTCAAAGGTTTCAGTTACTTCGGTACCATTTGCCACTTTACTGAATCCAACCCTGACCTTCCTTTCATCATCAAGTGTGAATTCAATTGTTTTATGTTTTTCAATTTTGGTGTAAACACCACCAAAGTCAAAACTAAAGCTGCCATCCTTTGCAGCCATAGTGGTGGAGAATTTGCCACCGGTGCTCAGATCATTTTCTGCCCTTGGTGCATGCCAGTCATCAGATGCCTGGTACCAGCGGGTGATATGCTCCGGACCGGTAAAATATTCCCATACTTTTTCAACAGGCGCATCTACTGTGGTTTGAACTGTAATACTTGTTGAATTGGTTGTTTCCATTGTCAAATTTTTTGTGTTACAAACTTAAATTACTATCTGCAATTACAGAGGGTGGTAAGCGTCATATAAAGGGGGCAATTGCGGATGGGTTTTGATATGGTTCAGTTCAGGTATTACCGTTGAATAGGGTTTCATATGGAAAGGATTTCTTACATTCATTCAAATGGTTTGTCATGAAAAGCTTAGCTGTCCTGACATTTATAACAGGAGTAATATTCATCATGAATACAGCGTATTCACACAGGTATATTAATGTGGAATTAAGCGGTGCGTATCAATTGAATAAAGACCTCCGGGAGGAGGTAGTGATATTTGCCGATGGCTATTTTACACATACTGTTTTCAACAAAAAAGATAAAAAATTCATCTCCACAAGAGGGGGTGTGTACACCATTGATGATGAAGACCTGATAGTGCAATATGAGTTCAATACAATGGATACGGATCAGGTGGGAAGGGAGATAAAGTATACGATAGAGGTGGAAGAAAAGGAAATTGAATTTGACCTGAATGGTGAAAAGCAGGAATGGGCCAGAATAGATGATGGGGATAAAGGATTAGCTGGTCTATGGGAAATAACGGCACGCCGGCAGGAGGGCAAACTGGTGCCGATTCATCAACGGGGAACACGCAAAACCATTAAAATACTTTCTTCAACCAGGTTTCAATGGGCGGCTATTGATCCGGGTACCAGGCAATTCATGGGTACAGGAGGCGGCACTTATCAATTTGAAAACGGTAAATACACGGAAAATATCGAATTCTTTTCCAGGGATAGTTCAAGGGTAGGACAGTCATTGAATTTTGACGGAAGGCTTGAAAACGGTGAATGGCATCATAGTGGCGTGAGTTCAAAGGGGGATCCCATCTACGAAGTGTGGAGCCGCAAAAAACAATAGTATTTCCTTCAAAATTCAGTTGTGACTGGATACCTGCTTTTTCAGGCTGCAATTATGGACCGTAAGCGTGTATGTGGTCTGCATACCAAACAATAAATGAATTTATTATTTAATCAAAGTTGATGTAATTAATTAGCTGGTGCAGCCAGCAGCAATGCAATCAGCGCCCAGTTAGAACCGGCAGCCGAAATAAACTGGTCGCCATCTTTAGGAAATCCCGTTTCAACGAATGGCACTCCCGGAAAACTTCTTGATTTGATTCTCCATGAACCATCAGGCTGTTGGTTGCGCAATAGAAAATCAATTCCTTTTTCAAAAGCTTCATCTTCCGGTTTAAGCTGGCCTGATTCAAACAATGCGTATAAATTTTGTCCGGTAGCATAGGCATCAGATTCTAATGTGGCAAGCTGTGACCATCCTCCATCAGGCTTTTGATCATTCAGTAATTTACCTGCCTGTTGCCTGATGAAATTTTCGTCGGCTCCTGCCCATGTAAGACCTAATAGTTGAAAAGCTTTCTCTTCATTGGTTTCAGGTATTTCTTTCATCAGCCATTCTTTGGCTTTTGCGGTCCTGGAAAGTACACTGTTTTGAAGTGCAGGGGTAGCATAATCATTCATAGCTTTGATAACTAATGCGGTTGCTGTGAATGCATAATATTCAAGTGGTGGTCTTGGATTGGGACTGACCCAGCTGCCATTGGCTGTTTGTCTTTGCATGAGATTTTTCACCAGTAATTGCATATCCTTGTTGGCCGGGTAATTATTTTCTGATAGTGCCCAAAGCGAATAGGTGCCCGACATCACTATGGCTACAGGATCATTGTTCTGGGCACTGGTTGATTTGCGGCTTTTCAGTGTGGCCAGAATAGACTCAAGGTTTTCATTATAAATGGTATCGTTAATGGCATAACCTTTTTTCCTGGCCCTGTAGGTGCTGATGGCCGTCATGTCCTGGTGGTGACAGGAATGACAGGTGCCTGCATTTTCAAGAAAAAGCCGGTCACTGGGTTGTAGCAGGGAGATGCCTTTGTTAATGGCATTACTGATCTTTTGGGGATCGTTTCCGAACCGGTTTGAAAGCGTAGTAAATGAAAATATCATTACTGCCAGTGATAAGAGGAGAAATAGTTTTTTCATGTTGCCATTTATATTTATCTGGCGCCTGCCTTTTTCAACAGGTCAACCGTTTTAGTATTTCCTTTTTTCATTGCCCACATTAAGGCAGTGGAGCCATCTTTAGCTTTATGATGTACATCCGCGCCTTTATCCAATAACAGTGAAATGATTTCCGGATTGTCATGTTCATTGTATACAGCCCACATTAAAGCACTTACACCACCATCATCTATGGCGTTGACATTGTTGGTTTTTTGAAGCACCGCTTTTATTGAAGGCAGATCATTGTACGTAACCACCCCGCTTACTGCAGTAAGTCCGAATACTGATCTTAAATCCGGGTCTGCTCCATTATTGAGCAGCCATAGTGTTACCGGCCGGTTTACATTGAAGATGGCATTTATCAAAGCTGTACCTCCAATAGTATCTTTTGCATTGATCTCAATTCCTGATCTTACAAGGTAAGATGCAGTGGTAGTATCGCCGAATAAGGCCGCCCGCATTAAGCAGGTTTCCTGTTTTTTATTTTTAGCCAGGGGATCGGCACCATGGTCAACTAAATATTTGATGGTACTGAACTGGTTATTGCCAACGCTTGCTATCAGCAAGGCCGTATTTCCTGAATGGGCAACCAGATTCACATCAGCATCATAACTGATCAGCAGTTTTATTTTTTCAGGATCCTGTACAGACCACATCAGGGCGGTTTCTCCATCTTTATTTTTTGCATTCGGATCAGCACCTTTTTCCAGAAGCACTTTCATAATATCTATGGAACTATATAAAGCAGCATTCATTATTGGATAATCACCATATTCATCCGGCTGGTTTATATTTTTCTTAGTCGCAAGTTTCTGTACTAAGGCCAGGTTGTTTTGTTGAATGGCTTTATAAAGCTCCCGGGTTTTTTGTTGTGCGTTTGTTTCTAATGCCTGGAACTGGCAAATCAAAAAGGCAACAATGAAAAAGGATCTGGTTAACCTGGTTGCTGGCGCGAATGGGAACATATTTTTTAAATCATTATTAAGTTAAGCATTATAAATTACATGCAGGTATATTCCATCAGGATGTTATGGTATTCAGTTCAACAGCCTGTTTTTTCATTGAGAAGGAGTTTCCATAAACCAATTTTCTCCATAGCCATTCAGCTGGCCCATAATTAAAATGGATTAGCCATAACCTGCTATACCCTACCTGGAGCATGAAGATCACGATGGCAAGGGGGAAGAATATTGCAGGTCCAAATTGAATTCCCAATCCAAATCCAATGTTATAGTAAAGGATGATACCCAAAACAGATTGCATCAGGTAATTGGTCAGGGCCATTCTTCCTGCAGGAGCAAATAATTTTAATTTTTTATTCCAGGAATCTTTTAGCCATAAGAGGCAAAACGCCGATGCATAGGCAAGGCTAAGTGGAACTACACTCAATGCATAAAAAATAGTATCGGCCAATCCCATTGGATCTGAATAGTAAAACCTGCCATCATTTTCAAAATAAGCCATAGCAATGCTGCACGGTAAGCCAATGATGAATCCCCATTTACAAAGTTTTTGAAATAAAATTTTGTTTTCCGCAAGCTTTGTATAAATGAGTTTGCGTCCAACATAAAGTCCAAGCAGGAACATGCCTAATACTTTAGGTAAACGGTTCGAGGATAAAAGATAACTCCATCTAAAATAAATACCACTAAAGTTCCATTTTAAAATTTCGTCATATCCGGCATTGTGATTATAGAGGTAACCACGATCGGCTATGATACCGAATTTTTTATCTGATTCAGTTCCCAGCTTATTAAAATATGCTCCAGGGTCCCAGCCCGTAAACATTTTAAATACATCAATAGCAATGGGAGATAAGATCAGAAAGATCCAGATCAGGATCAAAGACCGGTTGGGTAATTTATTGAATAAAGGCAATAAGCATCCCAACAGGGCATACAGCATTAAGATGTCGCCATCCCATAAAAAAAATGCATGAAAACAGCCAAATAAAAATAAAATGAAAAGTCTCCGGTAGAAGATCTTAATACCATTAGTTTTTTTGTGCTGGTTGCGCAACAGAATTATGGAGAAACCAATTCCAAACAATAAGGAGAAAAGCGAATAGAATTTACCTGATACCAATACCTGCCCAGTAAAGAATAACCATTGATCCATTTCATATGTAAATAATCCCGCTTTCAATTCAGGATTTAAAAATGTATAACCACAGAAGGCCGCACTATTGGCCAGGAAAATACCAAGCAGCGCAAAACCCCTGAGTGCATCCAGAACCGGTGCTCTTTCCAATGGTTGAACGGGAGATGGAAGTTTCATTATTTTTTAATGGATGTTTATTGAGACCAATTCAAGCTTCAGGCATCATTTTCAGGGCATGAACCACCACATTTGTTTAGTAGATTTAAAACGTATGGATTGGTGTGATGGGTCAGGCGGCTGAACATCCCATGCAAGGGTATTTAGGTATACAGATTGATCAGCTGCAGGTTGAATATAAAACTTGTTTCCCGTAGAATTCATAATAAAAATATTATTGGGACCGGGCGTTTCATCCAGTGATATGAATCCGGTGGTTTGATAACCCATGTACCGGCCGGCGCTGTTTTTAAAATGCCATTGATTTGTTCCTGTATTGATTATTTCCCACACATCCCGTGGCCGCCTGATGAAAGACCCTGCCTCTGCCGTCCAGGAATAATCAGTTAAAGTATAAGAAGTGCCACTAGTGCTGTTGCGGATACAAAGAGTATCCTGCACATCTATACTATTAATGCCCATGGTTGATAAAAATCCCTTTTTGATTTCAATATTCTGTGTAGGATTGGTATTGCCGGGCGTTGCGTCATCTTTTGAACACATTCCATAAACACATGAAAAGGTGATCAGTGCAAGGGTGATCTTAATTGAATATGGTTTCATAATAAATAATTTATTCAATGCAAAGTTGATCTGATGTCGTACGATGACCAATAGCGAAAAAGGGTGATCTTTTGAAAGGCTTTTATCCGGTTGGATATTTTGAGTCGGAAGGTTTTTGTTTTGTACATTAGTAATGCTGAACAGAGATGTGTTTTTTTTGAACAGTAAACATTATTTTCAGCTTCTGGCAGGATTTGAAATATTATAACCGAGTGGGATTGCAACCTGATCCAGGGGAAGGAAAAGGATTGCAATCAGGACTAGATGGTGCAATACTGACCGTCTTCAAAAAAAAATTTGTTATGCAAGTCTGGTTGAACCGTATATTTAATTTCAGCGCCTGGTTGGTATTGATTTCGTTGTCAGTTTATTTTTTCCTTGACAATGTTATAGCCTATTTCTATGGTTTCAGAAGCCGGATATTCGGAAATAGTTTTTTTCATAATCAGATATGGGTTGTTTCGCACATGACAGGCGGAACACTTACTTTATTACTTGGACCGCTACAGTTCTCCAAATATTTGCGTTCAAGGTATGTTCAGTTTCACCGTGTGTCTGGTAAATTATACATGTTTGGAATAGGATTGGCCGGCATATCTGCCCTGCGGCTTTCCCTGATCAGCACCTGCGAACCATGCAGGATTTCTTTGTTCCTACTCGCCGTGCTGGCCATTTTGTCCACTGCTTTTGCCTGGAAGGCCATACTTTCTGGGAACATTAAAGCGCACAGGCAATTTATGGTACGAAGCTATGTTTGTGTTATGGCTTTTGTAGCAGTAAGAATTGATAGTGTGCTTCCGCTTGATTTTCTTTTTGGTGCGATCGAAGATGGTTTGCTTCGAAGAGTGGTAAATGAATACTTCTTTTCATTTGTTCCGCTTCTTATTGCGGAGGTGATCATGGTATGGATCCCTTCTGTTAAATATAGAACACGCAAAAGAAAGTAGTCTTCTTTATTTGTCACCTGTCCTTACAGATTTTCCTTAGTAATGATTGAAGCTTTCATACTTACTTTTGATTTGATGGAATTGGAGATCAGGCAGGCCGCTTCTGATTTCTGTAAAACCTTTTCAGCCTTCTCCCTATATGCTTCATGGGTTATTACAAGGCGGGGCTCCAGAATTACTTCAGACATTATATACTTTCCGTCAATCTGTTCCAGCTTTCCATGTGAATGGCAATGAAATGAAACAAATTCAAGTTTTGAATTATCAGCAATGGCAAGGAATGTGGTCATCAGGCAACTGCTTACAGCAGCGGTAAACAGGTGTTCGGGCGACCAAATCCCTTCAATTCCATTTGGAAATTCTGGTGGTGTGGCCACTTCAATACAACCACAATCTTCGCTTGATTTTGAAACGAGTTCAGGTGAACACATAATCCCCCTGCGTTCTTTTTCCCAGTTGACGTCAACATGATAATAATGCATGCATTTATAATTTGGGTAAAAGTATTTTGCCGGCCTACAGGAATAAATGATCCTGGTCATACAGGCAGCTGATAACGCATTCTTACCCAAATTTTGACCCTGGTGTATCGCCAACCAGTAATTCTGCTCTTATTTTTGACAAACCTTGCGGATAGCTTTGATTGATCCGCTTTATGAGTTCTTCCCTTACTATGCACCGGAGGTCCCAGGAATCGCCTGACTTTCTTGTTGTAACGGTACACCTTAATTCCATTACATCCGGTTTAAGATCAGTTACCACCACGGCAGCCCATTTCTTGTCCCATAGTGGATGATCCTGGATGATATCCATAAATTCACTTCTTATCCAGTCAACCGGCATACTGTAATCCACATAAATAAAAAAACTTCCGGTAATATCTGATGTTGTTCTTGTCCAGTTCTGAAAGGGTTTCTCAATAAAATAATTGATAGGTAATACCAGTCGCCTGTTATCCCAGATCCTGACCACCACATAGGTCAGTGTCAGTTCTTCGATCCAGCCAAATTCATTTTCAACAATCACTTCATCATCAATTCTGATTGGCTGGGTGAAGGCTATCTGAAATCCTGCAAGCAGATTGGCCAGCGATTTCTGTGCTGCAAATCCAATGATGATCCCACTGATACCAACGCCGGTCAATAAACCTGCGCCTATTTTCCGCATGGTATCAAAACTTAACAATACAGCTCCAAAAGCAAGTATGATGATGATGGCTGTAGTTACTCTCCGGATGTAGATAAGCTGGGTGATGATCTGACGCTGCCTCAGATTGTTGCCGCTTGATTTGATATTTATTTTATACTGCACTACATCCTGCAGCACGCGTATGAAACGGATCAGGAGCCAGGCAAAACAAATAATGAGTGCAATTTCTGTAGCTACTCCAATTCTATACCTGATGGCACTGTTCATCCGCATCAGCGGAATGAAATTATTAAATAAAAAGAGTGGAATAAGTACGGCGACAGGACTTTTTAAATGTTTTAATAGTGACTGGATAAGGCGGAATTCAGTTGGGGTACCCTGTTGTTTTTTTATAAAGAGCGATAGCAGCCAACTCAGGATCAGGCCAAGAAGTATGGATGAGGCAAAAAGTATCAGATTCCATAAATATGGATGAATATTCCATTCATTCAAAAGATCAGTTACAATTTTCTGCATGTGGTGCAAATATCAAAAAATGTAATGGGAAACGAATGTTCTAATGAAATTCTAAGGATTTATAACCGGATTATAATCTTGAAATTAAAACAGGTGGTCAGAAATCAGGATATTGCAGAGGCGGCTTGAATTGACTCAACTATATTATTTTTTGTCTGCATGGCAGCGCAACAGGAATAATGTCTAATCCACTAATCATGGAGCTCGTCATTCCTTAACAGCCTGTTGTGCTTTTTCACTGGCTTCAGATTTTTCTTCCCTGTCTGCCGTGGGTTCTTCCTGAACCTGTTTCAGTTGCTGTTGAAACGAAAGATGTGTGAGGGTTGCAAAATGATCAGAACCGTTCTTGGGCATTCTTTTCATTTCAACCAGGCCAAATTCGCTTGAACAAAAAATATAATCAAGCGGGTATCTTATAAACCAGTGGTGTGCAGAAAACGTACTGTAGAACCCACGGCCCCGTCTTGGGTCAAGTAGTCCGCTTACTTTTCTGAACAATTCAGTAGTGTGGCTCCACGCCACATCATTCAGGTCGCCAAAAACTATAACAGGTAATTTTTCTTCTTTGGCTTTCAGGGCCACTTTCATTAATTCCTTATCCTTTGCAGTGGAATAAAGATTTTCTCCGGGTACAGGAGGCTCAGGATGCAGTCCCCATAATTTAACCTGTTGTCCGGAAGGTAATACAATGACCGCTTCCACTGAAGGGATATCATTTTTTACCAGGTAATTGATCTGCCCATTTACAAATTTGAACCTGCTGTAAAATAAAAGACCATAGGTGTTTTCCAGTGGCTCGGTAATACAATAAGGATAATCCATTTCCAGTTCTTTCATGGCCTGTTCCCAGTCCTTATTGGTTTCCAGCAAATAAATAATATCGGGATCAGCGTTTTTGATCTGTAATAAAAGGCGTTGGTATTCCGTATTTGTTTGCAGTACATTGGCAGCAAATATTTTGATCTCATTGCCTTTTCCTGCGGGTTTTACCCTCAGCACTTCTTTTTTGTAAAATATGGTATAAGGGCCAATCTTATACACCAGGTATATTAAGGAAAGACACAGAGTAGCAAATAATACCTGGTGGAATAATTTTTCAAGTGGCCAGAATAAAAGCCAGCAGCCAAGTACCAGTATTACCATCACCAGTTTCTGGAGTCTTGGATATTCAAGGATCTTGTAAATCCAAAAGTCGTTTTTGATCAGGGAAAGGAATACTCCTATAATTAATAAAATACTCAGTACAACGGGTATGATCTCCATGTTAGTAAATATCGTGATTTACATTGCAATATTAGGACCATGGAATTTAAAATGAGGAGCCGGGTAAAAATATTGGTAGCAGCATGAAATCAACAGGCAGTGTTCAAAATGCCAGGGGTTCATTCAACCTGATTGGCATTTGAACACTGCCTGCTTTTATTAATGTCAGGATGAGTATTCACCTGACAACTCAAATTGTTTTAGTCATGAACATGCACATCAGGGTTTGTTGGATTAAATACACCATCAGGATTGTAGGTCCATACCCAGGCGTGCAATAACCAGAATGGAAATCCGGAGGCACCATCCCATTCGTCCTGTGTACCAAAAAATCCTTCAGGCATGGGGTCGGTAAGATGAACAGCATATTCAACAGCCACCAGTTCAAAATTTCCTGCTTCGTTTTTATTATATACCAAAATCTCCGGGCTGGTCACATCAAATCCATCATTAAGCAGGGATGATTTCATAAAATGGTGTCCCATGTTGGGTGCTACCACATTGATCGAGGCATATCCATCGTTCCTGGCATTTTCAATATTCCGGTAGCGGGCAGTAGCAGCGCGGGCCTGCTGCAATTGTTTTTCAGTCTGTGTGGGCAAACCATCATACCGGTGAACAGGATTACCCTGCCCATTGTTTTTTTTATCAGCTGCAAATTGAAGGTCATCTCCGGAAGAGCCAACAGTTTTTGTCTGAAGGTCCTGTCGTGTACAACTGGAGAAAAGAAAGATGATGAGGCAAAGAACTGACAGGAGTTTGGGCAGGGCAATGAAATTCCCTGTATGACGCATGGCGTCATTGAATGTTTGTTTCATTTCGCTTCGTTTTAGTGTTTTGGGAAAAAATTATTCGGCAGTAGCAGGACTGATAACATTGGCGATTTCAACGATACTATTGGCAGGAAAGCCTCCTTTCTTTGCATGTTCCCTGATAAGTTCAGCACTTTCTGCTTTATAAATGCAATAGATCTTATTACCGGTAACATAGCTATGGATCCACTCGATCTTTGGTCCCATTTCCTTTAAAACAGTGCAGGAGGTTTGTGATATGCCTTTTAATTGTTCGGCCGTTAATTTACCGGCATCGGGGATTTCTCTTTCGATCAGGAATGATTTCATTTTGGAATTGATTTTTGATGGTTCTGTATTTTGCGCACCGGCATTGATGCAGGTAAAAAAAAGGACTGCCACTAAGGCGAGCAGGTGATTTTTAAAATGTTTCATTGTAAAGGTTTTAGAATGTGATTAAAAACTAAAGGTAGTTCCGCCACCTGCCGTGGTAGTATAACAAATCATTCAATGAATGGAATTTTGTATGGTAAAAATCGTTCAAAGAATGGTAATTTTGATTCGCATTGGAGCACCAGGGAAGGGGAGCGGCTGTTTGACCGGGAAAATTTCAGGAACTGGTGCAACGTTAGCTTTATTGTGGATGTCAGTCTGAAAAATAAAGAATGAAAACTGCTATTAATATATTCATGATCATTGGTACCTGTATGATTTTTACTGCCTGTAAAAAGAATAGTGAAAGTTCCGGCACTGAAGAGAACAATCATTCTATCATTGGAAGCTGGGAACTTTCAGAAACCAGCGGTGGCATAATACCAGCTGCCATTCATGCACCGGGTAATGGAAACCGTTTTTATTTTGACAGTACCACTTACCGTTTTTTTGTAAATGGGCAACTGGTTCAGGATGGGAACTACTATGTGACCCTTGATTCCGTGGTGGATATGAACAGCTGCGAGTTAAAAGCTTCCCCTGCTATGATTCCTAACCGGATCATTTTCGACCAGGACCTAAGCTTAAGAACCAATTTTGAATGGATAGGAGGAAAATTAAAAATTATGTCAGGCTGTATACCGCTTGATGGGGGAAGTTCTATTTACAGACGAATAGAAGCAGATTGATCGCATTATGCCGATCCTTTTTCTATAAACATCATTTTTTATTTTTCCGGATATGTTGAATGGTTTTGTGATCCGGCTGCCAGTAAACGGAAATAAAAGGAAGAACCCTCTTTTGGAGGGTTCTTCTGAGGCGAATCTTTTCTGGTAAGGACGCCTTTCACAGGTGGATAACGGGTACGGTCAAAAACGGTTCAAAAAAGGATAGTGGACAGTTGGTTTTGGTTGGGATATTGGATTTTGGTTTTCTATCGGATATTGGATCGTTGACATGTCAAAATTAATCAGAGGGGAATTGAAATGGATTTACTTTCGGTGAATTGGTAATAGTTTATGTTCAATTATCAATTCAAAAAGCTGAAGTCAGCGCCGCTGAGGTAATGGTTTTTACAGGCCCTGTTTTTCATAAACAGAAACATGCATTTGCCATTTAGTGTAAACACTTATCAGGGATTTTGTACAATAAAAACCACTCACTAATACCAACATACGTAAATATATCCGGTCCGGTTAAGTGTATTTTTTACGCCTCATAATTTATTTGAATTTCTTTTTCCCATTGGTTCAGACAGTTAACTAACTAATAAGCAGCATAGTATTGATTGAAAGAATATCTGCATTGCCTAACTTTAGTATCAATCAAGCAAAAATGATAGATCTGGTTATTGAAGCACGCAGCGCCACCATTAGTGAAGGCATGCATGTAAACAGGATACTTCCATTCAGGTTAAGAAGAATGGTGGGGCCATTTATATTCATGGATCATGCAGGCCCTGTTGAAGCAGTTCCTTCCAGTATCAAATCACTTGACGTGTTGCCACACCCTCATATCGGGTTATCAACCGTGAGTTATCTATTTGGAGGACAGGTAACCCATCGCGACAGCACCGGAGCAGAGCAGATCATAAAGCCCGGCGAAGTAAACTGGATGACTGCAGGAAGTGGAATTTCACATTCAGAAAGATTTGAAGATCCCTCCATGCTGGCAGGTAACCAGCTTGAAATGATCCAGACCTGGGTGGCTTTGCCTGAAAAAGACGAAGAGGCTTCACCTGAATTTCATAATTACCCGGCTCAGCAACTTCCTGTTTTTAATGATAGGGGTATTTGGATGCGTCTTATTGCTGGAAATGCTTTTGGTTTGGGAAATGATGTAAAAACCCATTCTCCCATGTTTTATCTGCATGTGGTACTTGAAAAGGAAGCCAGGTTCGGAATTCCTCAGGATTATACCGAACGGGGAATTTATATTGCCAAAGGAAATATCGAAGTAGGTGGCCGCACCTATACCAAAGGACAGATGCTTGTTTTTACAAAAGGATCAGATCCTGTGATCATTGCAAAAGAAGCTACTACCCTGATGTTGCTTGGTGGAGAACCAGTAGGAGAGCGATTTATCTGGTGGAATTTTGTTTCCTCAAAAAAAGAAAGGATAGAGCAGGCGAAAGAAGACTGGAAGCAAGGCAGGATCATTCTGCCGCCTGCTGATAAGGATGAATTCATTCCTCTTCCGGAAGATAAATCGAAACCTGCAAGCAGTGCACCGCCACCTGAACCATTATCCTAGGTTGATAATATTATGAGATACCTCCTCCATAACCCTTTTCATTTTTGATCTTCAGTTTCAAGCAGAACCTGTTCCTGTCTATCAGGATTGCGCTGATGGTATAATGATTGCAGCACTTCCTGAACATAAAACTCATAAGCATGAAAAAGATCAGTATGTACTTTGGCGTTTTAGCCATAAGTTGTTTTCTTGGAATTTCAAATCCTGTAGTTGCTCAAACTGTAACTGACCGTACAGAAGAAGTACGTGATGACATGGATGATGATGATGATGACGACGGCGGCAATTGGGGGCTTGCAGGTTTACTGGGTTTGCTCGGATTGCTTGGATTGAAAAGGAGAGATCATGACAGGCATACTACGGTGGTTAAACGCGATACAATTTGATCTGTAAGTGCGGACCTTTTATCACCATGATATAAAAATGATCCCGGGCATAACCCGGGATCTTTTTTGAGAAATTTCTGGTAATTAAGTATTCTGATAATTAATTATTATCATCATCCTTGATCACATCTTTAACGCCTTCCTTTACGTCTTTTGCACCTTCCTTGATGGCTTCACCTGCATCCTTGGCACCATCTTTCACATCTTCCCAGGCATTTTCAATTGCGTTGCCGGCCCTGTCAAAGAAACGTCCGTCTTTATCAACCACTTCACCATCTTTTAAAACCACCACTTTGCCATCTCTTTCAACTTCACCATTGCGGCGAACAATGACACCATTCTCTAATTTAACGTCATCATCTGCTTCTACCCAGTCATTGTCTCTCCATACCACCAGCTTTCCATCCCTGTAACTAACATCACCATCAGAAGCCTTATAGGTTGAAGGTGAATTGGCAGCATAGTCGGTAGAATCGCCTTCCACCGCTGCATTGTTATCACCGTCATTATTACAAGCCACAAAGAAGGCAGCGATCCCTGCCATTAAAAAGAATTTTTTCATAAATTTTATTTTGTTTAGAAGGACAAACCGGCCATGCCGGAAATGTTTATTCATAAAAATGCATGCCAGCATGTTTATTCCCAAAGAACTGACTGTTCTCTTAATTTATTTAACCAATTTGTGGTCTTAATCGTACCTTCTGTACTTTTTATACTTAAACTAACTAAACCATGAGATCTTCACTTTTGTTCATTTGCACCATTATTTTTCTTGTATCCTGTGATACAAATAAAACTGACAAGGTTGCCGAAGGGGAGCAATTGATGTTGGTAAGCAGAGAGTGGTCGAAAGCGGTCGCAGCAGGAAACATTGACACTATCATGAGTTATTGGGCTGATACCGCAGTTTTCTTCTCAAATGACCATCCACCACTGAGGGGGAAGAATGAGATCCGGAATATGGTTGAGCAAAGTAGCCAGATACCCGGATTCAGCATCAGCTGGGAACCCATCAGCGTGTCAGTTTCAGAAAGCGGTGACATGGCCTATTTGATAGAACAAAACAAAGTGGTGGAAAATGATTCTTTGGGCAAACCGGTTATAACTTATGGAAAAGCAGTAACGATCTGGAAGAAAGATGCTGATGGTAAATGGAAAAATGTTGTTGAGATTGGCGTGAATGATTCCGTTGCCAGGCAATAAAACAGGCTGTTACAGTGCGGCAATGTAAAGGGTTGCTCCTTGTTTTTATTCCATGTCAGTGTGAAACCATCAATCCAATGGATGGTTTTTCGTTCATTACTAAAGATTTATAAGAATATGGTTGCGGATAAGCTACCTTCGCAGGTCAGGCTTGCAGGTAGCATACAGTAAATATTCAAAGCCTTATTTTTTATGCAGGGTTTAATTGCTGCCTTCTGCTTTAATCATTTAATTATATGAACAAAAACACACAGTCAACCCAGGTTGAACAGGAATTGATGCAAGAGACAGGGAATATGCAGGATCAGGCAGATTTCCAGAAGAGAATGGACATTACTGAACGCCGTTTCGGAATAGCGGATATATGGCGTATCAGAAAATCATCCAGGGGCTTAAGGATTCATAACAGGATGCCAAGGCTATAATCATTAATTGATGAGATAGGAACGGTCCGCATTTTATGCGGACCGTTTTCATAATGCGAACCTCATCTTTGCCATATTAAAATGGACGCATGGATGTATAATTTAAAAATTGAATTCATTTTGATTTTGTAAATTCAGTATACTAATACTGCTGTTATGACCCGCCTGTTTTTCTTCATCACACTGGCTGTAATTTTTATAGACCTTTCATGTAAAAGCAAAAATGATGATCCCATTGTGCAAAGTCTTTCCGATCTGAAAAGGGGCGAGATCATTTCATGCAGTCCGCAGGGTGGTGAAGTGTATGGCACTGTAACTTTTCCGGCAACGGTTCCGGAAAACCTGCAGGCTGAATTTAATTCAGCCATTGCTTTGTTACATTCATTTGAATATGACGAATCTGAAAAGATGTTTGTAAAGATCATTGATCAGGATCCGGGCGTTGCCATGGCCTACTGGGGCATAGCCATGGCCAACTTTCATCCATTATGGGCACCGCCTTCAAAAGCGGAATTGAAAAAGGGAGCTGAGGCTATCCGGATTGCAAAAAGTCTGAAAAATCAAACGAAAAGGGAAAGCGATTATATCCATGCACTTTCAGCCTTTTACGACAACGACGGCCAATTCGATCACCGTACCAGGGTGTTGAACTTTGAAAAAAGGATGGAAGCCGTTTATACATCATATCCTGATGATAAAGAAGCTGCGGTATTTTATGCCCTTGCACTGAATGCGGCAGCAGATCCAATGGATAAAGCTTATACAAGACAGAAAAAAGCAGTGAACATTCTGCAACCCATTTTTGATAATCAGCCATTGCATCCGGGCATTGCCCATTATATCATTCACAATTGTGATAACCCGGAACTGGCACCCATGGCTTTGCCGGCTGCCAGGAAGTATGCTTCCATTGCACCTTCTTCCGCTCATGCCCAGCATATGCCTTCTCATATTTTTACCAGGCTTGGTCTTTGGGAAGAAAGTGTTTCTTCCAACCTTGTTTCTGCTTATTCAGCAAAATGCTATGCAGAAAAAGCCAGACTGGATGGTCACTGGGATGAGGAATTGCATGCTATGGATTATCTGGTGTATTCTTATTTGCAAAGGGGAGATGATGATTCCGCTAAAATTCAGGTTGATTATCTAAAATCCATTAACAAGGTATATCCGTTGAATTTTAAAACCGCTTATGCATTTTCATCTATCCCTGCCCGTTATATGCTGGAAAGAAAGCAGTGGAAGGAAGCCGCTGCTTACCGTTTGCATCCTGTTGCCTATCCATGGGAGAAATTTTCCTGGCAAAAATCAATTTACCATTTTACAAGATTGCTGGGGGCAGTTCATACAGAAAACCTGCAAGCGGCTAACCATGAGCTTGAACAATTAAGGAATATGCATGCTGCGCTGTTAAACGAAAAGGAAAAGCAAAGGGAAGTTATACAGGTTGACATCCAGATAAAAACCGGTGAGGCCTGGATCGAATTTAAAAATAAGAACTCCCTGAAAGCAGTTGAATTAATGACAAAAGCTGCAGACATGGAAGATGCCATGGAAAAACATCCCGTAACACCCGGAGAGGTGATACCTGCACGAGAATTACTTGCTGAAATGTTATTGAAGCTGAACAAAGCGGACCTTGCATTGAAGGCTTTTGAGCAGGACCTGAAGATACATCCTAACCGGTTTAATGCTTTATATGGAGCCGGACTTGCTGCGCGGCAGGCAGGTGATGTTGAAAAATCAAAGTTTTATTTTTCACAACTTATTCAAGTTGCAGATAGTGAAACCAGAAGGGAAGAACTAAAAAAAGCAAAGAGATATTTACAGTGAACGTATCCATTAAATTGAGGCCATAGTATCTTTTCCCCACTCAAATAATGAGCAGAGGCAACGCTTACTGAATTAGATCGTATTCATTTTAGCCATCATCTTCCCCTATAGTTACCAGCCGGAACTACTGCCTTTCTTAACCAATTAATTTTAAGATCTATGCAAAACGCAAAGACAGGCACATCCGTTTCAACCTGGATTCTGATGCTGCTTTTATCATGCAGCATCAGTAATTGTAAAAAAGATAAAGATGATACACCCCGCAGTCCTAATCTTCAACTGATTGCCGAAAACCTTGCTTCACCATTGTCCGTTGTTGAACCGCCCGATGGTTCCAAACGCTTATTTGTGGTTGACCAGACCGGCAAGATCTACATCGTTCCTCAAAATGGAACAATGCTGACAGTACCTTTTATGGATATCAGTAATAAAATAACCATACTGAATCCGAATTATGATGAAAGGGGATTGTTGAGTATGGCCTTCCATCCTGCGTTTCAAACAAATGGGAAATTTTATGTTTTTTACACCGCTCCTCCAAATCCCGGTGGCCCCGCACCCGGAGTGAACTGGAACAATCTCACCAGGATCTCTGAATTCAAGGTGTCAGCCACAGATCCGAACAAGGCAGACATGACATCGGAACGGATCATCCTGGAAGAGAATCATCCACAGGGAAATCATAATGGGGGTACGCTTGCTTTCGGTCCGGATGGTTATTTATATATTTCTATTGGAGATGGAGGAGCCAGTAATGATGATGCGCCGGGACATGTAAATGACTGGTATGATGTAAATGCAGGAGGTAATGCACAAAATATCTGGGCCAATCTAATGGGTAAGGTGCTCAGGATAGATGTAAACACAGGCAACCCGTATAGCATTCCTGCTGATAATCCGTTTGCCAATTCCACATATGCAAAGAGGGAGATCTATGCGTTCGGTTTAAGAAATCCATACAGATTTTCATTTGATATGGGAGGCAACAATGCGCTGTATCTTGGCGATGCAGGTCAGGGATTATACGAAGAGGTCAACATTATTAAAAAAGGCGGCAACTATGGATGGAATGTTAAAGAAGGAACGGTTTGTTTCAATACGGACGATAATACCCAGATCAGGGCCAGTTGTCCTTCAGTTGACACGGCTAATAATCCATTGGAGAATCCGCTGATTCAAATAAAGAATAAAGCACATCCGGATGGAGATGGAATTGCCACCGTAGTAGTTGGAGGAAATGTGTACCGTGGTGATGAGCTACCGCATTTGAAAGGACAATATATTTTTGGGATCTTCTCACAGGGAGGCAATCCACCCACACCAAATGGAAAATTGTTCATTGCAGATCCGTCCGGATCAGGGATGTTGAATTTTGAAGACTTTGTATTAAGAGATTTTCAGGGAGACCTGGGCTATTATGTAAAAGGATTCGGTCAGGATCTGTCAGGTGAAATATATGTTGCTGTTTCAGGAGCAGCCGGTGTATCAGGAAGCACCGGAAAAATATTCAGGTTAGTTGGTGTTGAATGATCCTGTTTTTATCCGGGATGCAAAGCATCCCGGTTTTTTATTATCAGCTGCAGTTCTCAATACCGGGTTCTTCCACCACCAACAGCCCTTCTGATCAGTGCAACTATCAGGGTGAATATGGCAGAACCTATCACCGCCCAGATTATGGGAAAGGTTTTTCCCCCTATATTAATGGCCAGTAATTCAGGAAGACCAAATTTACCGGCCATCCACATCCCAATATAAGCGCCAATAAATCCAACAACGATTGATACCAGGCAGCCCCCAAGGTCATAGCCGGCAAGGGATTGTCCAATACCGCCGCAGATGGCAGCAATAACCAGGAGTACTATAATTTCAGTTAGTGACATACAAAAAATTTTTCTAGCTGTTGCAATTTGAATGCCGCATTGAATTAGATTCACGCTTGTGTCAAATAAAACCAGGGCAGCATCTGCTGTTTCAACTGAAGGCCTTGTACCCTGAACTATTAACCAGCGCTTCTCTAAACGTCCCTTTCATCGAATGAAAGTTCAATTGAGGTCCGGTTCACCACTACCTTCCGCCATGAAATGGCTGCTGCTTCCAGCATTCTTTTGCTGGCAATGGAAACATCGGTACCTGCATATTTATCACTCAGGTAGATTACTTCCCTGATACCGGATTGTATAATGGCTTTGCTGCATTCATTGCAGGGAAATAAGGCTGTATAGATCCTGCAGCCTGTAAGGTCCATTCCAATATTATTAAGAATAGCATTCAGTTCCGCATGGCATACATAGGGATATTTTGTCTGAAGAAATTCTCCTGTCTTTTCCCAGGGGAAATCTTCATCCCTGCATCCCAATGGAAGTCCGTTGTAACCGGCTCCTACAATCTTATTCTGGCTGCTAACGATACAGGCGCCAACCTGTGTGCCCGGATCTTTACTGCGTCTGCCGCTAAGTAAGGCAACACCCATAAAATATTCATCCCAGGTAATGTAATCTGAACGTTTAGACATAAAGTATAGAGATCGAAATTATTTGTTTCGAAAGCATGCAAATTTAGAACGATGTTTTCAATCCGGGCTGAAGGGTTCTGTAGATATCTGCAAGGTTGCTTCCCTTTTCATATATAATGATGCCAATGCAGATCTGTTGTTGTCCCGCATTGCTTAATTCAAAAGCGATCCCCTGTTGCTTAGCTTCATAAATGGTAATATATCTTTTGTCCTGGTGCTGGTATCGCAGGGTTGGTTCAACATCATGAAATTGTTTTTTTATCTGTTCAAGTGAAGCATAAACATGAATATTGTCAGGAGTTGAGAACTCCTGTGACGTTGTTCTAATTAACCGGACAATTTTTTCATCCATTTTTTCATCCCTGTAACTGGTAAAAATGTTCAATTCAGTCTGGTTGTTATGTTCATCCCTTTTGCCCTTCCAGGTAATCCATGCCTTTCCCATGGCTGCATCACTCAAAGCAGGAGGACCCAGCATCTCTTCCAGGTTGGCTGCGCTGGCACCAATGGTGATCTTTCCAATGGAAGTGCCAGGTACAATGCGCAGGTGTTTTTCGATCTGTACCGTGCTGTCTTTTTTATCCTGTAAAGAATCTGTTCTTTCTGAATCAGTGGTATGGTTTGTATGTTCTGCATCACTGCAGGAGAAGAACAGGAATAATAAGAATAAGTATCTCATTGTCTTATTGGTTTACATATCAAATAATCTTACCCTTTGCCTGCTGTCAACATGTATAGATCAATCAAAGATCTGAAACTAATTGTGCAAATATTTATGTCAACATTAATTGATTGGCTTAATTAACAGATAAATCTATTGATCTGGTATTGATTCTTACTGATGGCACGGTTATATTTGTTGAAATTAATTATTCTTTTAAAAAATTTTCCTAATACCTTTTAACAAGATCATCCTTGAAAACTTTGAAATCTACTTCGATATTGACCGGCATTCTGCTTATTTGTTTCCGGCTTTCTGCACAGGATCCCGGCAAAATGGAAAAGCTGTTCTCGCAAATAAAACAGGAGGTGCGTTGTTGTGCGGTTCCCTTTGCAAACGACCGGGAGTTGAAAGTAACCGATATCAGCTTTGGTAAAAATGGCTTGGTTGAGTTAGTGTATAATGAAGACCGACAGCCTGAATTATTTAATTTATTTGAGCTGAACAAATCTTTTGATGCCCCGCTTGGAATTCAGCTTTATCAAACAAACTCATTTATTCAATTTCACATCAGTGAAGAAAGAACCAGGGTCATTCGTTTTAGCAGTCATGATAAGGCAAAAGAAATATATAGTGCTTTTATGGCTTTGTATAATGAAGGCAGGGAATATTATTTGCCCGGTTACCCTCTGGATATGAACCAGACCGTAGACAGTATCAATATGATGCTAGAACGATATACAGAATACAAGCCCCGTTTAAGGCTGAAGAAAGATGGAAGTGCTCTGATTAGTTTGCCGGATTCCTCCGGTTTCCCATTCAATTTTAAGGAATTAATTAGCTCGGGGTATACAGATGGATTTGAAGTAAGAGGAATAAGTATGAGATTTTATGCACCTGGCTCACATGTAGAAAACAACTGGATCAATTTCAACACGTCGCAGGGAAAAGTTGCCTTTATAAAGTTTGGCAGTATGGATGATAAGATATTGCAACAAATACACAATCTGTTCATTCACCTGAGTGGATTGCTGATAGATAAAGAAGTCGGATCTTAACCTTCAACCCTTGCCATAAGTAAAGACCTGTTGCAAACACAGGAAATGGGGTCAGTGCCTTTGCAGTTTCAATCTTGAAAAAAAATAATCTTCCGGTACTTCTTTTACTTCTCCCGGTTGCAGGTTGTCCAGGGTCAGGTCTTCAATTGAAGTGCGTATCAGTCTGATGCAGCGATGCCGTATAGCAGCCACCATTTTCCGCACCTGCCTGAACTTTCCTTCAGTTATGGTGATGCTAAGCCAGGTGTTCTCCACATAGGAAGGAATGGGTCTTGGTGAAGGAAATGGCGAAGGCGGCACGATATCAACCTTGCACGGAGGTGTGGTGTACCAGGTATCATTGGTTATACGGATAGGTACACCGTTTCTTAGCTGATGCAGGCTATCCTCATTCACAAAATGCTTTACCTGCACCAGGTACGTTCTTTCATGGGGCACCTTGCTTTGAAACAATAACCGGGTGATCTTTTTATTGGTTGTCAGCAAAAGTAAACCCTCAGAATATTTATCAAGCCTGCCAATAGCATGCGTGCCTTGCGGAAAAGAATATGCAAGATCTCCCAGCAGCGGACCGTCATAAGGGCTTATGAACTGCGATTCCATGCCATAGGGTTTGTGAATTATAAAATAACGAAGGGGTACCTGCATGTTGCAAAATAAGCAATTCAATACTTGCCGGATGCTAAGGGGTTAACTTAAAATTATAGTGGCAAATAGTAATGGTTGTTGATACATGATACCAGCAACCATTTGAAAAGGTGAAGGATTAACGCGTACCGTTTTTCATTAAACGTTCCATTTCATCATAATCCTTTGCCAGGAAGTATAGATCTACAGAGGTTGAGGTCCTGCTGTTACCCGGTTCACCTTTAACATGGTGCAAGTAAGTAACGGCATTTTTAAATTCAATACGAAGGATCTTTACTTTGTCATTGCTTCTCTCAGGCCATAGATAATAATTGAAACCTGACCAGTCTATATCGCTGTAATCGCTGACCCATGTACTGCTATATTTCCCCTGACCAACCATAGTAACGGAAATGGCCGATTCACTAAATACCTGGTCTCCGATCTTTTCGTCATTACCTACAAGATCCATGATCTTTTTACCCTTTGCCTTGTTCAGCAGTTTCTGGATGCCGGCAAAAGTTTCTGATTTAGACTGAGCGTAACTAATACCTGAAAGGCATAAACTTAATGCCATTATGATCAATATTTTCATCACTTGTATTTTGATTTTTTTGATTTGAAAGATTATGACACCTCACTATTTATGCACCTGCAGTTTTTTAATTGGTGCTTAGTTTTTTAAATAAACGCTCCATTTCATTCTTGTCTTTAGCAAGAAAGTAAAGCTTTGCCGATGAAGCGGTATCATTAAATCCCTGGTTCCCTTTTTCACCATAGAAATGGGCAACGGGATCTTTAAATTCGATGAGAAGGGTCAACACTTTATTATTGCCCTCAGTGGGCTTAAATGAATAGGTTATTCCTGACCAGTTTATCTTACTATAACTGTGGGTCATGGTGAGGCCAACTGAACCCTGACTGGTTTTTGGAACTGATATTTCCGATGCTTTAAATGTCTGGTTCCCGATCATATCTTCATCGAATAAACCGGGGATTATCTGGCCCCTGGCTTTATTCAGCAATTTTTCGATTTCCGTAAATGATCCGGATTCCGGCTGGGCATAACTATATGTGGTAAAACAAAATGTAATGGCTAATAGAAAAATAGTTCTCATAAAGGTTGCATAACATATTTAAAATGCAATATTGTACTGACTCAGGAGGGGTCAAAATTTCAGAGACAACCCCTTTTTGCGTATCGTAATGGTATGAAATCCTACAGCGCTGAATAATTGAACTTCGTGTGATCCATCGGGGCTGTTCCAGTGTTCCAGGTAAGTGCCCTTGTATAATTTATATCCTTTTGAAGTAAGCATTTGCTCAATAAGTTCAAATCCATCTGAAAAAAATCCATTAAAGTCTACCACGGCAATTTTATCTTTTTGAAATAACATATTGATCTGGTAAGTCCTTGAATTTCTCTGATAAAAGCGTACCTGCTGGTTGCCATCGTCGTGAACAAGCCTTTTATCCTGCAAAATGAAATAATCGATCTGATTTTTTGTTTTCGTATAGTCCAATGTATCGGCTCCAAAATATTTCATGATCCTTTTGAATGAAGCCGTGTCAAATTCAATTTTTCTTTCTTTCGATTGTGCAAATCCTGTAGCACAGCAGCAGGTAAAGATCAGGAGCGTAACAATTTGTTTAGGTAGAAGATTCATAGCAGGCAGGAGTTTTTTAATTTTCTTGAATATTAGAATACGGAAACATTCGGTGCGCTAATATACATTTCGATCATTGAGGAAAAAATACCTGAAACCGGGTATTTATGAACTGTTTATTATCTAACAACCGGTTTTGATATCAATCCTCACTGTATTCATTGCTATCCGGCAGCGAAGCTGAAGTTGAATGGAACAAACGAAGCATCTTTGGTCTTTTTTTTGGAAGGCAGTGACAAAAAAACAGGTATTGAAACAAACTTTATAATTCAGCTATCAACTTATCTGCAGCCTCCTTACTCATGGCCTGAACATTGGCGTTGTAGCCAGCCAGGTATTCCCAAAAAGTTTTCTTTACGGATCGGAATACTTTCACATCAACAGGTTTGTTGCGGTCTGCAACTGTAATGATTCCTTTTTTTGTTACTGTTCCATCCCGCAGAAGACGATAGGAAACCACCAGGTCCTGCTTTTCAGGATCAACAAAAATGCGGTCCCAGGTTACGTACCAGACCACAAGAAATACCAGCCCGCCTTTATCCACCATAGAGAATTTTGCCGGCATATTCTCTACTTTCAGTTCCACCGTCTGACCTTCCAGTTTTCTTTTCAGTCCTTTGCCATTGGCATAAGGAATGAAGGTTTGCTGGAAGGTGTTGTGTGGCACCAGCTCATTCATTGTGGATACAGTTCCATATTCCCATTGCCAGTAAAAAAGCGCTGGTATCATTTTCATTTTTCTTTTCTCTGTTCTTGCTATCACATTGTCATTTGCCTCAGGTTGGATGATATGGATATAATCACTCTTCCTCGGCCTGTTCTGAACGGTATTGCCATACTCATGGTCTATCCACCGGTCAATTTTTCCTGGAGTAAGGCAGGAAGAAAAGCAGAGCAAGAGGATCAGGATAAATAAACTGAAGCCGGTAGTAATTCGGAGATTTAAAAGCATCGTGAGAATAGTTTTGGCAGTTCCTAATATAGTAAAAATGCACTAAGTTGGAAAAGCCAGGCGCAAAATCGTTGATAGGAACAAATACAAAAAGATCGCTGTGAAAAGTAGGGGCCATTAGAGGTAGGTTCATTTCAGGGGCTGTTCAAACTGGCGTACAGATGCCAAAAAGCGGATTTCTTATACCACTCCTTTGCTCTTAATTATAAAGTGAATATCTTGGCAACTGTCAGCCTAAGCTGATAAATTCAATCCATGAAAAAACTGCTTCTCATTTTCTGTTGTGTTCCGCTTTTGTCGGGTGCCCAGAATTTTTATATCTCTGCCCGCGCAGGCCTGGCTGGTTATCAGGGCGATCTCAAAAGATCTTCGGCTGTTCTTTCACAAATGAAGTTGATGGGTTCTGTTGGAGCTCAATATGATCTTTCCGAGCACATAGTTGCAAGAAGTTATGTTAGCTATGGAAGTTTAAAAGCCGATGATAAGAAAGGCAATGCCGGCATGCAGGAGCGCAATCTTAATTTCCAGACAAAACTGATTGATTTCGAAGCGGGGGTGCAGTATAATATTTTTAATCTGAATTATCGTTGGTGGACGCCCTATCTAAGTGCGGGTATCGGAGTCTTTCATTATAATCCTTATACAGAACCAGGTAAGGACAACAGGGTCTTTCTGAAACCACTCAGTACAGAGGGACAGGGTTTTATTGCGGGGGTGAAACCTTATAAGCTTACCCAGTTGAGCATTCCCCTGGCATTTGGTTTGAATTATGTAACGGGCGAGGATACCCGTATCGGAATTGAATTTGGTTATAGAAAAACATTTACAGACTATCTTGATGACGTAAGTACCGTTTATGTAAACGAAACTGAATTAAGATCGGCTCGTGGTGACCAGGCAGTTGAACTGGCCTGGAGAGAAGACGAGCTCAATGGAAAGCCATATCCTCAGGCGGGAACCCTGCGTGGAAGTCCTGAATATAAAGATGGATATTATTATGTTGCAGTGACCTTTATTATCCGTTATTGGTTCGACAAATACAAACAGGTAGCCGGTCTGCCCGGTGGGACAAGGGAGAAGAAAGTTGGCTGTCCGTCAACAAGAATGTCATTTTAGTGTATGTAATCCTTATTATTTATTGATTTATCGGTTCAACCGGGCTGCTTTTATTATTTGACCGCGTGAAACTTTGATGACATCTGGATTTATTTTTAATTAACAACTTAATTTATTCCGTTAATTTGAGAATGGGAATTAGAGAGATAAGAAATATGATCAGCACTCAGCAAAATAACAATGAGCTTGTACAGCGTACTGTACAGCGTGCCCTTCAAATGCTCAACGACCGGGAGCCGCCAGCTAAAATATTAAGTTTACTCGTGGAAACAGCGGAAGGTATAGCAGGAAATGATTCAGTTTGTTCAATTCTCCTGCTTGACAAAACCGGGTTATTGCGTAATTGCTGTTCGCCAAAACTCCCTTTTGATTATCTTACAGCGATAGATGGACTAAAGCCAGATCCCAACCTGGGAACCTGTGCAGCTGCGGCAGCTACTGGCTGTATGGTGATTACAAAAGATTTTAAATCAGATGATAAATGGGCGGAACTGCGTCATTTACCCCTGGCGCTGGGTTTTGCAGGGGCATGGAGTATGCCGGTAAAAACAGAAAATGGTGAGATACTGGGAACTTTTGGTACTTATTTCATTGAAAACCGCGAACCTTCCGAAGAAGAGGTAAGTGCTGTTAGGCAATTTGCGGGGGTGGTAGCCACCGTGCTTGCCCAGGCCTGAAAGTTCTTATAAAAATTTATTCGTGATATCTGTTCCGTTTATTGAGACAGGTAAGATTTTATATAATCCCTGAAATTGCCTGTTGATTCACCTTCATAGATCTGAACAAACTGGTTGAACTGAAAATAGGCATATTTATAAGGGTCTGCACCTAATTCATTATAATGCGTGTTGAAAAATGCAACAGGATCTTCACCATCGGGAACCGGATTTTTTAATTGGGCTAAGAATTTCTTTGCGTACTGGTAACATCGTTTCAAATCTTCTGTCCTTTGCACCTCTTTCCAATAAAGAATGGCTATGACATTTGCCGAGTATTCATTGGCATATAAACTGGTATCGGATATTTTAATTGCATTTTTTAATGCATGTCCTAATTCATGTGCCAGGTAAAAACCATTAAAAAACAGCCCAAATACTTCTTTGCCTTTTTGTTCGCTTCCGGCCAGCTGATTGAAGAATTCTTTCTGTGGTTCAATCACCTGGTGCCAGATTGGTAAATTAACCTGGTTGGATTTGGGTGAATAAAAGATCAGGTAGGGGCGGGTATTTAATATGGCCACTGGTTTAGAACTGATTACCGGGCTGATATCATTTACCCTGTTTACAAAATCCCTGATCACCCATTCAGCATCAGATACCAGCGCCGAAGAATCTGTATAGGTTGAAAAAAGCCTTTGCTGGGCATGTAAAGACTGATTCAGGAATGAAATGATCAGGAGGAAAACAAATTTCATGTTTTGAATTTAAGTAAAATAAATGTTGAAATATTTCTTTGTGACCTTGAATGCCATTTATGTCAGATCCAATCCCTGTTATAAGATTGTGCGATGTTGATTGAATTTAATATGACTGATATAAACAGCATAACAAAATAAATTTCAGCAAAAATGCCAGGCAGAAGGGGATTTTACAATAGCGAAATGAGGTGAGAGCGATAGCTTTTGGCAAATGCCGGGAACTTTTTTCAATACACAGGTGGTTCAGCTGCCGCGATAAAAATACGTTTAGCCGGGAGTTTCTTATCTGATTCTGTATTTACAATAACGGCAATAGCTTTGATAAGTACTTTTTGCCCATTGGATTTTTGGTCGGAAGAATGGATGGAAGAACTTTTTGAAAAATTATTAAGAAGTAAAATACAGCAGGCTGCAGCTACCAGTTTTTTCATAGACAGGGATTGAACCGAAAATTAAAAAAGCTTTGAATCTGGTACAATAGGAAACTTACGATACTTCTTAGGATTTAACAAGGTTTTTGTCCATGATCGGGGCTTCAACTTAACATCATCTAAAGGATAATTATTATTACCGGGTCTTGCATTCCCCATTCCTGCCATATATATTTGCTGCCTTATAAT
>CAMPIQ010000002.1 GCA_946886475.1 uncultured Chitinophagales bacterium
GGACTTTCCAGCATAGCCTCAATGGCATCTCCAAAAAGATAACCCAGCAGAAGTGCGGGTATCACACCAACAAAAAGTTTTAAATAAAACTGAAAGCTGTTAAACTGGAAAAATTTTTTCCAGTAGAGAACCACCACAGCCAGGATAGCCCCAAGCTGAATGGCTACTTCAAATACCTTGGTAAAATCATCATGCGTGCCCAGCAACGAGCTGGCAATGATCATATGTCCCGTAGATGAAATGGGCAGGAATTCGGTAAGTCCTTCAACAATGGCAATAATAATAGCCTCAAAAATATCCATCCCCTGGGTTAGCTGGTTTTAGGACTACGGAAGATGGCATAGATCTCTATGGCGAGACCTGCAAGTATTACTATGGGAGCAATGGTGATCCTTCGAAAACCGTAAACCTCTTTTGGGTTAAACACTGTTGGATCTTCACTGCGCCCGCCGGCCATCAGAAGAAATCCGATAGCCATTACAACTCCACCAATAAGCATCCATTTAAAATTATCTTTTTCAAACAACTGGCCCATAGATACTGTCTTCTTCTGAGGGCTGGTTGCTGTTTTTGCTTTTGTTTGTTTCATGCTATCTACTATAAGGTTGGCAAAATAGCAAAACTTTGCCGTTAACTTTAAACTTTCAGCCTAAACTCAATACAACTCATCCAGTTTAAGTCTCAGGTATTTCAACACACTCCTGTAGGTGCTGAAAACGGTTATGGTTATCCCTATTACTATCAGGGCTATAAAAAGTATAATAAGCATGGTATTATCCCTGAGGGCGGCCATGTCGGGTAAAAGATTTTGCGCAACCATGATCACGCCATAAACCATGGCAATGGCAATCAGCGCGCTGATCAGTCCATTGATAACAGCTCGTATATTCAGTGGCCGGGCAATAAAACTCCGGGTGGCGCCCACCATTTGCATGGTTTTTATGAGGAAGCGGTTGCTGAACATGGCAAGCCTGATGGTATTATCTATCAATACAATTACGGCAATGGCAATCACAATAGCTACAATGCCCAGTACAAGGATCACTTTATTAAAATTGCGCTGCATTTTGGTAACAACAGCAGTTGGGTATTTTATTTCATCCACCCCATCAAACCTGGCCAGGTCCACCTTGATGGAATCAAGCCGGGTAGAATCCACAAAATCTGCCTTCAGGGTGAAATCAATACTGGTGGGCAACAGGAGGTTGTCAATGAATTCGGTAAAATCCTCATTGCCATCTTCAATCCATTCTTTTTTGGCAGTTTCTTTATCTGTATAGGTAACAGTTTTGGTATAAGGCTGCGCAGTGATATAATCCTGTAAAGCGATACGGTTGCTGTCTGCGACATTTACATCCAGAAATACCTGCACCTCGGCACTTTCTTTAAAATAATCTATCAGTTTACGGGAATTAATGGTGAGCCAGCCCACAAGTCCGAGTAGAAAAAGGACGAGTGTAACACCAATGATGGACATAATATACGAAGGTTTTCCACGGCGGGCTGCCGATTTACTTACTTGAGCCATGCTATCAGATTTTTAAAGATGGAGACGCCATATTTTGCGTCCTTGCGAACAAAAATAAAGGATTGGTGGATTGCATTGCGGTTAACAGTCTGGTTTTACAAATTTTAAACAGCCGAAACTGCTATTTTTGCCTTTCCCTAACGATTGCCTGCTATTGAATATTGTTGCTTTGCAGAATGCAACTGACAAAGTTTTGGTAAAGTGCGAAAGATATAATGTGCTGCAATTATTAATCAGATATCATAATCAAAAATTTTGATGGAGTACAATTTCCGGGAGATTGAAAAGAAGTGGCAGGAGCAATGGATCAGCAGTGGTGTTTATAAAGTGCCAAATGATTCTACAAAGCCGAAGTTTTATGTGCTGGATATGTTTCCATACCCCAGCGGTGCCGGTTTGCACGTAGGCCATCCATTAGGCTACATTGCTTCAGATATCTATGCGCGGTATAAAAGGCTGAAAGGATTCAATGTGCTGCACCCTATGGGTTATGATGCTTTTGGTTTGCCGGCAGAACAATATGCTATTGAGCATGGGGTGCATCCTGCAGCCAGTACGGAAAAAAATATAGCCACCTTCAGAAGCCAGCTTGATAAGATCGGTTTTTGTTATGACTGGGACCGGGAAGTAAGAACTTCAGATCCGCGTTATTATAAATGGACTCAATGGATCTTTTTAAAGCTATTCAACAGCTGGTACAACAGGCAGACCAACTGCACCGAACCAATAGATAACCTCATAAAGATCTTTGAACAGGAAGGAAATGCCAGTCACGAGATCCCTGATTCCCAATTTCAGATCCCTGAATGTCCGCAGGTGCATTTCACGGCAGATGCATGGAAAAGTTTTTCTGAAAAAACCAGACAGGCCATATTGATGGAATACAGGGTGGCGTATTGCGGGTATGGAGAAGTAAACTGGTGCGAAGCCCTGGGAACTGTACTGGCAAATGATGAAGTGGTAAATGGAGTAAGCGAAAGAGGCGGCCATCCTGTTGAAAAAAAGAAACTGAGGCAGTGGTACCTGCGCATCACTGAATACGCTGACCGGTTATTACAGGGACTGGACACAGTGGACTTCAGCGAGGCCATGAAAGAAATGCAAAGCAACTGGATTGGAAAAAGTTCGGGGGCTGAAATAGATTTTGAGATCGTGAATCATGAAAAGCCTGCCCTCACAAAAGAAGGATCAGTTTTCAATAAACTGAAAGTTTATACAACAAGACCAGATACCATATTTGGAGTTGACTTTATGGTTATAGCACCGGAACATGAACTGGTGGAGGTAATTACTACATCCGAACATAAAAAAGCTGTAGAAGAATACATAGGTTATGTGAAAAGCAGGAGTGAAAGGGAGCGGATGGCGGAGAAAAAGATCAGTGGTGTTTTTACAGGTGCTTATGCCATCAATCCTTTTGATAAAAGAGAAATTCCGGTCTGGATCTCTGAATATGTTCTTGCGGGTTATGGTACCGGTGCTATTATGGCAGTACCATCCGGTGATGAAAGAGATCACAGGTTTGCAAGGCATTTTAATTTAACCATAACCAATATCATTGGTGATGCATACAATGGTGAAGAAGCCAATCCCACAAAGAATGCAGTTTTAAGTAACAGCGGATTTCTTAACGGAATGGTGATGCGTGATGCTGTTGATGTGGTGATCGGGAAACTGGAAGCACTGGGCATCGGTAAAAGAAAGGTGAATTATAAAATGCGTGATGCAGCCTTCAGCCGGCAACGTTATTGGGGTGAACCATTTCCAATTAAATGGATGGATGGGATGGCCATTCCACTTAATGAATCGGAACTGCCTCTGGATCTTCCCTATGTGGAATCCTATAAACCAGGACCAGAGGGCGAAGGTCCTTTGGCAAATATACCCGAATGGACATCGCGGCATCTGGAAACGAATACAATGCCCGGCTATGCTGGTTCGTCCTGGTATTTTCTCCGTTACATGGATCCGCACAATGATGAATCCTTTTGCAATAAAAAGTTCAGTGATTATTGGGGACAGGTAGACCTGTATGTGGGTGGAACAGAGCATGCCGTTGGACATTTACTTTATAGTCGCATGTGGACAAAGGCCCTGTATGATCTTGGACTGATTTCATTTGATGAGCCTTTTAAAAAATTATTGAACCAGGGGATGATCCAGGGAAGTTCAAGATTTGTTTTCAGGGTGAGAGGAACCAACAATTATGTTTCTGCAGGGCTACGGGATCAGTACGAAACCGATCTGCTTCATGTTGATGTTAATATGGTTGATGGAGTTGAACTGGATGTAGAAGCCTTCAGAAAATGGAAGCCTGCTTTCGCCGATGCGGAATTTATTCTGGAAGATGGTAAATACATCTGCGGCGTTGAAGTTGAAAAAATGAGCAAAACGAAGGTAAACACTGTCAACCCCGATCATATTGTAGAGCGTTATGGTGCAGATACTTTCCGCATGTATGAAATGTTCCTTGGTCCTGTGGAAATGAGTAAGCCCTGGGATACAAAAGGCATTGAAGGTGTTCACCGTTTTCTGAAAAAATTATGGCGGTTATATGTTGATGAGCAAAAAGGAAGCATCGTTAATGAGGAGAAGCCCAACGCAGAAGAATTAAAGATCCTTCACAAAACCATAAAAAAGATCCAGGAGGATACGGAGCGATTCTCTTATAATACTTCTGTAAGTGCGTTCATGGTCTGCATAAATGAACTAACTGACCTTAAATGTCACAAAAAACAAATTCTGCAGCCTTTATTGATTTTGCTGTCGCCATATGCACCTCACATCAGCGAGGAGTTATGGCATTACCTTGGAAATGCAACCACGATCATTGATGCTGAATTCCCCAGGCTTGAGGAGAAATATCTCATTGAAAGCAGTAAGGAATATCCTATATCAGTAAATGGAAAACTTCGCACTACCATTGATATTGCCCTTGATGCCAGTCAGCAGCAGGTTGAAGAAATGGTTCTGGCCAATCCTGTCATTCAGAAATGGCTGGAAGGAAAACCCCACAAAAAAATCATTTATGTGAAGGGGAAGATGGTGAATGTGGTAGTGTAAGGAAAGCTGCAGGCCGCTGGTTAACGGCTAATGGCTTTCTGCAGCCTGATCATTCCACTTGTTTCTTCCGTAGAAGAAAGATTGATCTCATATCTTTTTTCCCCTGAAACAGCAACCATATAAGCGGTATTGGGTGGAATGGCGCCAAGGTTTTCAGCCACCATGGTCAGTTCATTTGATTCATTCAGATCATCAACCGCGAGTTTTACAATGAATGGTTTTTCAGTAAGGCGTATATGTGTGAAGATCATTTTTTCATTGAGGAAAAGTGTGATGGAATCACCATCCACCTGCACGTTATCAAAGAAGCGCAGTTCAAGTGTATCTCCTGTTAATGGTATTTCTGCAGTGAACACTTTCCTGCGGATCGTGAATTTTTCTTCAATTGTAATGGGTTGTGGTGGTGTAACCGGTTTTATGATGGTCTCCATTGTTTCAATGGGCGGCCTTGAAACAATTGTTTCAGGCAACCTTTCTTTTTCCGGGATCACAGCTGGCTTTGGAGCCTGACTGAAGGCGATCAATCCTATGCTGTCTATTATATAAGGATCATTGCCTCCTACTGTATAATTTTCAATTACAAAATCCCATTCATCAGGAAATATCGGAGTGGAATACGATTTTTCCAGGAAAACACTTCCTCCTGGTTTCTCATCCTGTTTTTTAGTGCTCTTACCTTCAAGCATCATTTTAGAGCCACCGGGACAATTGAAATCGGCCCGGCTTACCAATGGCACATGTCCCTGTGAAAAAAGGGAACTGCCCTTTTTATTTTCTATTAACTGGTCGTCCCACCAAACCACTTCGTTTGTATAAGCATCAAAATATCCTTTAATGGTATACCGCCTGTAATTACTGTTTCCTGAATAGTAGTACGAAGTTCCTGTAAGGCTGTCACCATTCTGGATGATCTTGACCTCAACCTTATTATTATTGATCTTACCTTCCCAGATACCCGTGATCTGTTGGGCGCAAACCATACATGATACAAACATGGTGGTGGACAATAGAAGAAGGGACTTTTGAAACATAGGTTAAGGTGAATAACGCAGGAAGAGAGAAATAATTGCACCGTAATTGTGAAATCCAGATGAAATAATTGCTGACGGGCAAAGCCTTTCCAGGCTTGTAAAAAATTACAGGCGGCGCGCTAATCCAGCCAATCCGCAGTATATTGACGCACTTTAAAAAGCCACTATAATGAAGAATTTTTTTGTTGTTGTTCTCAGCTTTGCTTTGTCTGTTCCACTCTTTGCACAGAGCAATGAGGCCTATTTTCTTTCCCAGCCGGTATTAACACCAGACGGAAAAACGGTGATATTTTGTTTTGAAGGTGATATATGGAGAGCCGACCTTGCAAACGGACAAGCCTTCAGGCTTACTGCCATGCAGGGATATGAAACCGGTGCCAGGGTTTCTCCGGATGGTAACTGGATAGCATTTACGGGCCGGCAGTTCGGTAATCCGGATGTATTTATAATGCCTGCCGGTGGTGGTGAGATCAGACAATTAACACACCATAGTTCCTCCGATGAATTAAGCAGCTGGAGCTGGGATTCCAAAACCTTATATTTTAATAGCAGTATGATGGGTCAGCCATCAGGATTTAAAATAAATATCAATGGCGGTACACCCCAGCGTGTATTTGGGAATTATTTTTTCCAGTACGATCATAATCTTTTTGAACATCCTACAACGGGCGAGATATTTTTTAGTGATACCTGGGAAAGCCTGAACCAGGTGGCCAGGAAAAGATACAAAGGCGCTTTCAATCCCGATATACAGTCATATAACCCTAAAACTAAAAAGCATACGAAATATACAACCTGGGAAGGAAAGGATTTCAGCACATCAATTGACAGGAACGGTAATATTTATTTTATTTCAGATGAAGTGAATGGCGAATACAATCTTTATTCTCTGGTGAATGGAAAAAAGTCTGCACTTACAAAATTCAATACTTCTATAAAATCGCCAATGGTAAATGCAAATGGAGATAAGGTGGTGTTTGAAAAGGATTACCAGATATGGATGTATGATGTGGCTTCAAAAAAAGCTGACAAACTGAAAATATCCATTATACGGAACAGTATTCTGTCAAAGGAAAAGGACTTCGAGGTTCGTGGTAACATCACCAACTATGATATTTCACCCGATGGAAAGAAAATGGTATTTACTTCAAGAGGTGAGATCTTTGTGAGTGATGTGGAAGGGAAGTTCATTCAGCAATTAGTGAAAGGTTCAGCTGAGCGGGCCAGAGAAGTAAAATGGCTGGCTGATAATAAAACCATTCTTTTTAACATGACAAAAGAAGGTTTTTTAAACTGGTATACTGTTTCAGCCAGCGGTGAAGGAAATCCAAAGCAGGTCACCAACGATAAAAAGAATAACAGGTATGTAGCTTTCAATAAGAAAAGAACAATGGCGGTCTATTTAAGTGGCCGTGATGAAGTGCGGTTGATTGACCTGAAAACTATGAATGACCGTATGCTGGTAAAAGAAGAGATCTGGGGTTTCCAGAATAGCTTCCCTGGTTTTTCTCCCAATGATGAGCATGTGTTATTTACAGCCTACCGGAATTTTGAACAGGATATTTTCATTCATAACCTGAAGGAGAAAAAAACCATCAACCTTACCAATACGGGAATAACAGAAGCAGATCCCATCTGGTCGCCCGACGGTAAATTTATCTTCTTCGAATCTTCAAGGTTAAGACCTTCCTATCCATTTGGTATGCAGGATCCAAAGATCTATAAGCTGGCCCTTGAAAAAATGGATGAACCATTCCGTTCAGACAAGTACAATGAAATGTTTAAAGATCAGAAGCCGGCTGACACTGCCAAAAAAGACACCACTAAAAAAATGATCCCTCCTGTAAAGCCGGCAGCTGCAATAGTGATAGATATGGAGCATATCATGGAAAGGATGGAAAGAGTGAGCCCGCCGTTTGGATCTCAATACCTGCAGTTTGTATATGGCAAGGGTGATAAAACAACTGTGTTTTATACAAGCAACCATGGAGAGGGCCGGCCTGCATTATGGAAAACTATTGACGCGCCTTTTGAGAATAACAAAACAGAAAAAATAGCCGGTACAGATAATAATTTTGGATTTGATATTGTTGAAGTGAGTGACCAGTTCTATGTTTTGACAGGTGGAAATATCAGCAAGATCAATATGAACATGAACAAGCTTGACCCCATCAGTATCAGCTATACTTTCCGGCGTAACCTTCAGGATGAGTTCAGCCAGATATTTGATGAAACATGGGCACAGGTGCAGGAAAATTTTTATGATGAGCATTTTCATGGTATTGACTGGGTAAGGATGAAACAGAGGTACCAGCAATATGCACCTTATCTCAATAACCGCAACGACCTTAGAACCCTGCTCAACGACCTGCTTGGCGAATTGAATTCTTCACACCAGGGTTTCTTTAGTTCCGGAAGTGATGAATTGCCGGGAATGCAGAATATCACCATGGAAACAGGGATTGTTTTTGATAACACGGATCCATACAAAGTAAGCTTCATTGCAAAACGCAGCAATGCAGATAAGTCAGGTATTGGCGTAAGGGCAGGCGATGTGCTGGTTAAGGTAAATGACAGGGAAGTAGACAAAAAAATTGACCGCAACTATTATTTTACCCGGCCTTCCATTGACCGCGAGATCAAACTCACATTTGCAAGAGCGGGAGGCCATACTTATGACCTGAAACTGCATCCACAGTCATCATTGTTTGCAAATCTTTATGATGGATGGATGGATGACAACCAGCAAAGGGTAAATGAAAAAACCAGGAACAGGGTGGCCTATGCCCATATGAAAAACATGGGACAGGGAGAGCTGGAAAATTTCCTTATCGACATGACCAAGGAATTGAACAGTAAGGAAGCTTTGATACTTGACCTTCGTTATAATACGGGAGGCAATGTGCACGATGAAGTGATAAAATTCCTGAGCCAGCGTTCCTACCTGCAATGGAAATACCGCGAAGGCTCCATGACAAGACAGGGTAATTTCACGCCAAGCGATAAACCTATTGTTCTTTTGATCAATGAACAGTCACTGAGTGATGCGGAAATGACCGCCCAGGGATTCAAACAATTAAAGCTTGGTAAGATCATTGGTAATGAAACCTACCGCTGGATCATTTTTACGAGTGGTGCAGGTATGGTTGATGGTTCGTTTGTAAGATTACCGGGATGGGGCTGTTATACACTTGATGGAAAGAACCTTGAGTTTACGGGTGTGGCACCTGATATAAAGGTGGTGAATAGTTTTGAGGATAAAATAAATGGAAGAGACCCGCAATTGGACAGGGCGATTGAAGAAGTGATGAAGGAACTGAAATGATAAATCAGATGGCCGGGAAGCTGGTAAGTTGACAGGTTGGTCAGTGTAATGCTAACTGTTGAAAAGTTGACGGGTTAAGGAATATTTACTAATTAACCTGTCAACTAAAGCGCTCTGCCACCAGCCTGAGATCTATTCCTGTTATAGAAATCTATGGCAGCCAGAATCTCTTCATCGGCCTTATCCTGGGTATTGGACATGGGGATCTTTGAAGTATAGATCAATTTTTTATCGGTACTGTAATGCCTGATCAGAATGATAAAATTATCCTGGAAGCTGGCCAGTTTTTCGTCCTGCGTTAGTTTGGCATCTATATATTGATTCCATTGAAAGATGAGTTTACCATGATGATAAAAACCTGATCTGTTGACAACGATGCTGACCTTGTTCTTTTGGGCTTTAATAATAAAAAACACACCCGCCAGCAAGAGCACAGCAGCAAATATAAAATTGGTCCACTCCATATCACCCATTATCAGGGCAACAATGGCCAGCGTAAGCAGGATGGCACTTATCAAATAGTTCATCCATTTGGAATCCTTAACCTGGAAATCTTTATCAGGACTGAACTTTTTAAGTTGACTTTTATGAATTGTGGACATCAGGATATCGCTGGTTGATGTATAAAAATATTCAATTATTCTTATCTGGTATTTCCATATGCTGGCTAAGGGCCGATGGTAAGTGGAGCCAGGTTTCTTATGGTTTAAAAGGGAAGTAACTATCGTCAGAAACATAAGGGTCCTAACCATTTCTTCTATCCCAATAAAAATTCATCAGCCATTGCCGGCCTATTTATATCTAAAATTATTTTTACAATAAAAAAGCCTCCGTAAAAGGAGGCTTTTTTATTGACAGGAAATTTAAAAATCTTTCTTCTGTTTTTTGATCTCTTCAAGCATTTCCTTCACGGCTCTTTCCAGTTGAGGATCCTTTCCGCTTAAAACTGATTTAAAATCATTCTGCACTTTGATATCCGGCTCGAGCTGCAGGTTTTCTGTTGGTCTTCCTTCCTTACCAATTGTAGCTACCATTGGTATTCCAAACACCAGAGAGGGATCTATCTGAGTTTCCCACCATACGGCGGTACCGGTTCCGGGCACAGGCATGCCAATTGTTTTTCCAATACCGAGACTTTTATAAGCGTATGGAAAAATGAAGGCATCAGAATAATTTGATTCACTCATCAATACTGTTGAAGGATTCGTCCATTTATTGAACGGCTCACTTGAATTGAGTTTAACTCCCTGCGGGGCCATGGCCAGGTATTTTTTACCACTGAGGAAAGTTACCAGGTCATCGTGCAGCCAACCGCCACCATTAAACCGGGTATCAACAATCAGTGCTTCCTTGCCTGCTGATTTGCCAAGTACATCTTCGTACACGGTACGGTAGCTGCCATCATTCATTCCCTGTACGTGCACGTATCCCACTTTTCCTCCTGATAATTCTTCAACTTTCTTCCGGTTGTTCTCAACCCATCGCTGATAAAGCAATCCCTGTTCCTCGCCCTGTGAAATAGGTTTGGTACTTTCTTCCCAACGCTGTTTAGTTTCGGGATCATATAAACTCAATAAGGTGTTTTGATTAACTTTTCTGTTTAGCATTTTTGACCAATCCATATTCTCCGTGATTGCTTCACCATCGATCTTTTCAATGAGCACACCTTTCCTGATCTTTGTTTTTGCATTTGTAAAGGGGCCGCCATCCAATACCTCCATTACTTTTAAACCCGGACCGGCAAACTTTTCATCATAGAGTAAGCCGAGAGAGGCAGTAACGTCCGTGTTTTGCTGCGGAGCTGCATACCGGCCACCAGTATGCGAAGCATTGAGTTCACCAAGAAGTTCACTTAACAGTTCCTGGAAGTCGTAGTTATTATTGATGTGCGGGAGGAACTTCGCATATTCCTTGTGATACATCTTCCAGTTGATGCCATGGATCTTTGGATCATAGAATTTTTTTGATACCTGTCTCCAGGCGTGGTCAAAAATGTATGCTCTTTCCTTATCGGCTTTTAAAACCATTTCCCCGTTTACCGTAACCGGTGTAATGCGGCCATTATCTGCGTCTACCTTCATGATCCTTCCATTGCTCAGAACAAAAAGTGATTTTCCATCATTGGAAACATCCATTCCACCGGGACCGCCATCCAGCTTGGCTACCAGTTTGGTTTCCTTTGTACGTGGGTTGGTCATCCACAGATCATAGCCTTTTTCCATCCTGGCTATGAAATACAATTTCTCACCGTCCTTGCTCAGTAAAAAATCAGAAATATTTCCGGAGTTAATGGTTAAACGGATCTTACGATTATCAAGCCCTTTGAATTCAGGCTCCCATCCTTTGCCTGGCGGAGCAATCTTATTCGAAGTATCTTTTTTTGCTTCTTCTTTTTGTTTGTCCTCACGTTCTTTCTCCAGTGCAAATTCGTCTTTTGTCAATCTGAATTTATCATATGCTTCCTGGTCAAAGAACATGGCATAAACATCCACTTCTCTTGCGCCCTGGAAGGCCAGTGGCTTTTTGCCATCCCGGTCTGTAACCCATAAAAGAGATTTTCCGCCAAAGGCCCATTTAGGCTGACCATCAAAAAATCCACTGTTGGTGATGTTCATTCTTTCACCGCTGCCATCAGCCTTCATTAAGGCCACCTCCGAGGATGGCCATCTGCCTTCAGCAGAATTAAATGCCAGCCATTTTCCATCAGGAGACCAGGTGTAATACTGATCGCCATCAGCATAAGAAAAGTTTACGCCTTTTGGTACGATGGTCCTGTTCTTTTTATTGCCAATGTTATGAACCTTTAAAATATTCCTTTCTTCCAGGTAGGCCAGTTCTTTTCCATCCGGAGAAAGTATTGGTTGAAATTCATCCGCATCCGTAGCTATCAATGGTTCTTCTTTGATAACAGTTGAAGCATAGAAATAAGCTTCTTCTTTTCTGTCAATCGTAGCTTTATAAATATCCCAGCTATCGTCTCGTTCTGTTGAATAATAAATGGTTCGGCCATCAGGACTGAATTGTACATTTCTTTCCTGTTGCGGTGTGTTGGTAATGCGTTTTGTAAGTCCGCCTTCAACAGAGGTCACGAATACTTCGCCCCGCACCACAAATGCAATTTCTTTTCCATTAGGTGAAAGGGCCGCCTGTGTTACTCCTGTATTTACAGGAAGGATCTTATCATCACCTCCGCGTGTATCTGCACTGATGGTAATTTTTACTTTTTGTGCAGCACCACCATCTTTCATTGTATAAATCTCTCCATCATAGGAATAAGCAAGCGTACCATCGCTGGCTCTTGTTAAATGACGGACAGGATGGTCTTTCATTTTTGTAAGCTGTGCTACTGACGATTGTCCACCCACACTTGCCTTATAAATATTCTGTGCTCCATCTTTTTCACTGAGAAAATAAAATGTGTTGTCATCGCCACCCCATACAGGTTCACGGTCTTCTCCTTCAAATGTTGAAACCTGAATATATTCATCTTTTTTAGTGTCATACATCCAGATGTCTCGGGTTACTGATGAAGTATGGTGTTTACGCCAGCCGTCTTCATATCCTTTACGGTCCTGGAAAATAAGTTTATCTCCTTTTGCATTGAATTTTGCAAATTCAGAACCTGCGGAGAGGTACATTACAGACCGGCCGCCGGTAACAGGAACTGTGTATAATTTCTGGAACAACCCTCTCTGTGGAAACCTTGCAGAAGTATAAATATCATTCCGGCTGGTTCCGAATAAAACGGTTTTACCATCAGGCGTAAAATCATACGGGACATCATTGGCTGAATGATAAGTAAGCCGTTTGGCTTCTCCTCCTCCCGCTGGCATAACATAAACATCAAAATTCCCATAACGGTCCGAAGCAAAGGCCAGCCATTTTCCATCCTTACTCCACACGGGCATATAATCATGTGCTTCGTGCAGCGTAAGAGGAATGGCTTCTCCGCCGGAGGAAGCAACTTTGTACAGGTCGCCCTTGTATCCGAAAACTATGGTTTTTCCATCAGGGGAAATAGATGGATACCGGAGCCACAGCGGATTTGTCTGGGCAAAACTTCCCATGGTTATGAGTAATGTTGCGCATGCAATCAATCTTTTCATATGCTTTGGTTTAATTTTAAAGTGGATTGTACTAAAGTTATAGATTGAATTATATGTTCAATAAGAATTTTGAAGAGCGGTTAAAGCAGTATTCGGATATGTTTTGTCCGGTTGTTCCTTTTGAAGCAGATGACAGGTTATTGCTACTCGACTTCACAGGGAAAAACACGGAACTTACACCTGAACTGCTTTCCGATACCACTTTGTTTACAGCTTATGTTAATAAAAAATTGAATGAAGCCGGTGCCCGGTATGGCATTGGAGGTTACAATGAACACAGAACCGTTTATAGCAGGAGCCCGGTATTTGATACTGGCGAAGATGATGAACCCAGGCGGCTTCACCTGGGAACTGATATCTGGGGTAAACCTTATACCAGGGTGATGGCTCCACTTGATGGCATCGTACATAGTTTCGCATTCAACAATGCATATGGAGATTATGGTACCACCATTATCCTAACCCACCAGCTGGAAGGAAATGTTTTTCATACTTTATACGGGCATTTGAGTTTGAATTCCATAAAAAATGTACAGGAAGGAGAGACCATAAAAAAAGGTGATGTGTTTGCTGAATTTGGTATTCCGGTTGAAAATGGCCACTGGCCACCACACCTGCACTTCCAGATCATATATGATATGGAAGGAAAGAAAGGAGATTATCCTGGGGTTTGCAGGTTTTCTGAGAAGGAACGATATCTTGAAAATTGTCCTGATCCGGCCTTGTTATTGAAGTTTGATGAAGAAAGGCTGATCAAGGGTTAAGGATTGGCCTGATCCCTGGAGGAAAACTGGAAATATTCCGGAGTGGCGATATAATAGTACTGATGAATCATTTATCCATCAACGTCAATATTCAACCTTTCACATTCAGCTTTTTTCCATTTTTCTTAGCTGTAAAAAACCGGAGTACGGCTTTGATCACAAATTTGGATTTTGTTTAAAGTCGTTTTTTAATTACTAAAAGGATTAGTTTTGAATAAAGGGCATGTTGCTTCGAAATTCTGCAATCAGGAGATTTCGCTGCTCATGGTTTAAAGCCTGAAGTATCATTTAATGAATCCCAATCTTAACAAGGACTCCGATAATTTATCGGCAGCGGAAAAGGAATTTGAGAATAACATCCGTCCCCGGGAAATAAAAGAATTTTCAGGGCAAAGCCAGGTAATCGAAAATCTTATCATTTTTATTAAAGCTGCGAGGATCCGGGGTGAAGCCCTTGATCATGTATTATTTCATGGTCCTCCCGGCCTGGGAAAAACCACTTTATCAAGAATTGTTGCAAATGAATTGGGTGTAAACATCAGGGAAACTTCAGGTCCGGTTATAGAGAAACCCGGAGATCTGGCAGGATTACTTACCGGTCTTGAACCGAACGATGTTTTATTTATTGATGAGATACACCGGCTGAGTACGGTGGTGGAAGAATACCTTTATTCTGCCATGGAAGATTACAAGATCGATATCATGATCGATAGTGGTCCCAATGCAAGAAGCATCCAGATCAACCTCAATCCATTTACGCTTATAGGTGCAACCACAAGAAGCGGGTTGCTTTCTTCCCCCCTTCTTTCCAGGTTTGCCATCAAGTCAAGACTTGAATATTATAATGCTGAAACCCTTAGAAAGATCATATTAAGATCAGCAGATATTTTACAGGTGCCGATTTCACCGGATGCATCTTCCGAAATTGCCAGAAGAAGCCGTGGTACACCACGTATTGCCAACGGCCTGCTTAGAAGAGTAAGGGATTTTGCACAGGTGTTGAATGATGGTCAGATTGATATCGGGATTACGCAGCATGCACTCAAAGCGCTGAATGTAGACGAACATGGGCTGGATGACATGGATAACCGGATACTTTCAGCCATCATTGAAAAATTCAAAGGCGGACCTGTTGGTATCACAACCATTGCAACGGCAGTAGGTGAAGAACCCGGAACGCTGGAAGAAGTGTATGAACCATTCCTGATCCAGGAAGGATTTCTTAAAAGAACGCCCAGGGGGAGAGAAGCAACGCATAAAGCCTATGAGCATCTGGGAAGGAAACCTTTCACCGGTTCGGAAGGTCCTGATTTGTTTAATAGCTAATGGCCACCCGGCCATTAGCCAAAAGCCTTCCTCACACTTCCTGCACTACCAGCCTGAACCCGTTTCCATGTATATTAACGATCTCAATATTTGGATCATCCTTCAGGTATTTGCGTAGTTTGGCAATATATACATCCATACTTCTGCCATTAAAATAAGTATCGCTACCCCAGATTCTTTTTAGTGCCTGCTCACGCGGCAGCAGGTCATTCATATGTTCAGCAAGCATCTTCAGCAATTCATTTTCTTTTGGAGAAAGGGTTTGCATTTTGCCTGCATGGGAAAGTTCACGCAATTTTGGATTAAAATGATAGGAAGCAAGGTCAAATTCACGATTTTCTGATTCCCGGTTTAACTCTTCATTACGTTTAAGGATGGCCTTGATCTTATGTAAAAGCACCTCACTGTCAAATGGCTTGGTAATATAATCATCAGCACCCAGTTTATAACCCTGGATAATATCTTCTTTCATGGTTTTAGCACTCAAAAAGAATAGAGGAACATCGGGATTGATATCTCTTATTTCTTCCGCCAGGGTAAATCCATCCATATTAGGCATCATTACATCCAGCAGGCAGAGGTCGAACGATTCCCTTTGAAAAGCAGCAAGACCAAGACGGCCGTCTCTTTCCAATGTAACATCATAGTCATTCAATTCCAGGTAATTCTTCAATACACTTCCCAAATTCGGATCGTCTTCGCATAATAAAATTTTAGCTTTCTTGTCTGCCATGATAATGGGTTTTTTTAATTGAGCAATAAAATTAAAGCATTTAGAATTACTATAAAGCGTTTGTGCGAGGGAGTTAGATTAAATCAAAATAGAGGGTTCAACACTCAAATCAAAGCCTCCTTTATCGCTCCTAACTGCAACAGGCACAACAACGTAATCTCTTCCTGCTTATCTTCCTAACGACTGCATACTCATCAGTTCTGCAGGCAGGATAGAAAAGATACATAAAGAATGGGCTAAAAAAATCGGGCCCGGCAAAGGGGAATCATGGTAAGCGTGAGTGGTACCGGAAGGTATTAATGCACCATTTGCTGGGCATAATTAAAATGCTGGTCAACTCTTCCAATGAGGTCGTTATAGTCAAAAGGTTTTTGCATGAAGTCGTCTGCGTGGGCATAATTTACCATGGCCGGATTACAATCTTCACCTGACATCATAACGATGCGGATAGAAGAAGTATCCGGATCATTTTTTAACTGGTTGCAGAAGGTATAGCCATCTTTATCAGACAGGCAAACATCCATGAGGATCAGAATGGGCTTATGAACCCTGATCTTTAACATGGCTTCCTCAACAGATGAAGCCAGTATAGTTTCATAGCCCTGCCCTTTCAGAATGATCTGAACGATCTGGAGCAGATCCCTATTATCATCGAGTAACAGGATTTTTTTTGAATTATACACGGTCAACATTTTTCTCCCTATATTCAAATACAGTTCCAAAATTCAAAAAAAGGCTAAAAAAAAGATGAAAATCAGGAACTCAGGTCGGCGCAAAGGGCTAAAACGGCTATAATTTCTTCATTGAAGATTTTATAATCGAAAGGCTTGGTGAAAAAATGAATGCCTTTATCTTCAAAGAATTTCCTGTCGGCTTCATTTGAGGAAGTAGTGAATATGGCAATAGGGATCCTGGACATATGTTCATTTTCACGGATCTTATCAATGGTTTGCTTGCCATTCATTTTTGGCATATTCACGTCCATGATGATAAGGCAGGGTAATACCTTATCAGTTAATGACTGATTCAGGTATTGTAAGGCTTCAGAACCATCATTTGCCTCTTTAATTGCAAATGATTTCTTTTGTGATCGGATCGCTTCCTTAATGAAAAGCAGGTCGTCCTCATCATCATCAACACAAAGGATTACAGGCGCAAAGGTCATTTTCAAAACTAAGATTTAGCAACCACATCAGCATCCGTATTAATACGGAGATTTATACAGTTTTTACTATGGAAAATTTCCCATCCGGAACCTATCGGCATGCAAAGACAGCTTGTTGTATATTCAACTTTTAAAATGAATCTATGGCATCAAAAGAGGAATTTTCATCCCTGATTCAGTCTGCATACAGTTTTAAAGGAGAAAGTTTTACAATAGGAGGCGCTATGCTGCAAAATCAGGTGGTGCCTGGGGCTCAGGTGCGGCTCCCGCTGAAAACGCTCAACAGGCATGGTTTGATAGCCGGTGCCACCGGAACAGGTAAAACCAAAACCCTGCAATTAATAAGTGAAGGATTGAGTGAGGCCTCCATTCCGGTTTTGCTTCTTGATATTAAAGGCGACCTGAGTGGCATAGCCCGTGCAGGGGAAGTGAATGATAAGATCAGCGAAAGAGCACAATCAATAGGTTTACAATTCCAGCCAAAAGGTTATCCTGTTGAGTTTTTAACACTTGGTGACGACGATGGGCTGCAGCTTAGGGCCACGGTAACGGAATTTGGACCGGTATTGCTTTCAAAGATCCTTGGACTTAATGATACACAGGGAGGCATTGTTTCCCTGATCTTTAAATATTGTGATGATAATAAGCTGCCCCTGCTTGACCTAAAGGATTTTATAAGGGTACTCCAGTTTGTTTCCAATGAAGGCAAAAAGGAACTGGAAAAATCTTATGGTAAAATATCCACTTCATCAACCGGTACCATACTCCGTAAGGTTATAGAACTGCAGCAACAGGGTGCGGACCATTTTTTTGGTGAAAAAAGCTTCGAGGTTGATCACCTGATGCGCATCAGCGATGATGGCAGGGGAATGATCTCCGTTTTAAGGGTGACCCGTATGCAGGACCGCCCTAAATTATTCTCAACCTTTATGCTGCAATTGCTTGCTGAGCTCTATGCTATTTGTCCTGAGGAAGGTGATATGGACAAGCCAAAGCTGGTGATGTTCATTGATGAAGCCCACCTGATTTTTAATGAAGCTTCAGATGCTTTATTGCAACAAATTGAAACCATTGTAAAACTGATACGTTCAAAGGGTATTGGTATTTTTTTCTGTACCCAGAATCCAATGGATGTTCCGGCACCGGTGCTGGCACAGCTTGGATTGAAAGTGCAGCATGCGCTGAGGGCTTTTACAGCAGCCGACAGGAAAACCATCAAAAAAACTGCGGAGAATTATCCTGAAACAACATTTTACGATGTAGAGAACGACCTTACGAAACTGGGTATTGGTGAAGCGTTTGTAACCATGTTGAATGAAAAAGGAATACCTACTCCGCTTGTACATGTAATGATGTGCCCACCGCAAAGCAGAATGGATGTACTTACTGATCAGGAGATCAAAGAAATTATTGCCTCTTCAAAAATCGCCACCTCATACAATCAGGCGGTGGACAGTAAGAGTGCATATGAAATCCTGAACGAGAAGCTTGAACAGGCAATTGAAAGGGAAAAAGATGTTGAGGAAAAGGAAGTAAAAAAAGCAGGCAGCAAAAAAGAAGAAACCGTGTTTGATAATCCGGTGGTAAGACAGGCCGGAAGAACTGCAGCTTCCATTCTCACAAGATCATTGCTTGGCGTTTTAGGCTTGGGCGGAAGTACCAGGAGGAGAAAGAGCAGGACCTGGTTTTAAATGTTTCCATTCAAATAAATTTTATTAGCTTCATAATTACCATCTGGCTGTGTTCCATATTGCATCCAATCTATAAAAATCATCTGCTGCCCTCTTAATTATTTTTCTTTCTGCAATCCGCACAGGAAACTTTTAAAAACATTTTTTTAAAACCAAAACAAAACAAAATGAAAAAGTATTTTTTTCTTCTTTGTGCAGGGTTGTCATTTATGATCACTTCATGCAATGATGATGATTCGGCAGTAGCAGGTGCCAGCGACAGGGACAGCACTGAAATGACTGCCGAAGATAAAGAGGAGCGTAACAAAAAGGTGGCGATGGCTTCAATTGAGGATGGCATTAACAAGCATAATGTTGATGCGGTGTTGAAAGATATGGCCCCGGATGGGAAAGATTATGGTGACGGAACGTATCCTTCGGTTAATCATGATAGTGCCAGATACTGGCTTACTGCCTGGTTAACTGCATTCCCTGACATTAAAGGTGAAAACCTGAAAGCTGTTGCCGATGGTGATTATGTAATGGTGTGGGGTGACTGGAGCGGAACATGGAAGGGTGATTTTATGGGGCAGAAAGCAACCGGTAAATCTTTTGAAATAAAGGACGTTGATATCTTCCGCTTTAATGATGAAGGCAAGATCACAGAACATCATGTTGTACAACATTGGGGTACGTCAGCCAACCAGGTGGGTATGAAAATGCAGTGAGCTGGAATGGATGATGGCTTTAGGCCTTTAGCCAATACCATGATATATTCAAAGAATGGTCTATTTGGTTATCAACCGTAGAAGACCCCTGTTGTCAATCACAAGTTTATTTTCAGCCTGGAGGAATTCAATCACCTTCCAGGCTTTTTCTTTTTTGATCCCTTTCATTTCAATGAATAATTGTGAAATGGTTAAAGACCTTCCGGACAGGATATTAAAAATTAGGTCTGAGTATTTTTTGAATTCTTCGGTGGATACCTCTTTAGACCCTTTATTCAAACAGTTATCACAAATGCCGCAGGCCCTGGCCTCCTCATCACCAAAATAATTATTGATAAATAAACTCCGGCATTCATTTGTTTTTGAATAGGCTATCATTTTTTGAACCCGTTCAATGAATATTTTTTTCCTTTTGTTGTATGGTTCTGTTTTGAATGTTAATTCCCCGGCAGGTACGCGGTGTTTTTGAAACAGGATCCTTGGCTGTTCCGAGAGGGGGGTATAGCTTATGATCCCCGATAAAGAGATCCTCATCAAATCTTTCCTGATCTCTTCTTCTTTTTTTCCCAACAACCTTGCCAGGAGGTTTTCGGAAATGAAAGACGGAAAATCAAAAATTCCTCCATACGATCTTAAAAGAGTGATCAATAATAATTCGTATTGGGGAAAGTTCTTTATAAATTCATTCAGATCCTGTTTGGTAGAATTGAAAACAAGCGTTGACGGAGAATAATTTTTTTCGTTGAATACGAACCAGCCGTCCTGTTCAAGTGCTTTTAATGCATAAAGTGTTTCGCGGGCCTTTAATTTGAAATTGCGTATGAAAATGTTGAACTGAAAATCAAAGCTGGTATATTCTCCGGTGTAAGAAGGTATCTGTAAAAAATTAACCAATGCATTGTACACTTCACGGATCTTATCAAGGGAAGGAAACCTGGTAACATGAAGCTGGTCGAGTTCTTTTATATCTTTTTCATCATACAATAAAACGGTGTACGATTTTTTTCCGTCACGTCCCGCCCGCCCTGCTTCCTGGTAGTAATTTTCAAGACAGTCGGGAATATCCGCATGGATCACCAGTCTAACATCGGGTTTGTCTATTCCCATTCCAAAGGCATTTGTGCAGGCCATCACGCGCACCTTGTTTTCAATCCAGTCTTTTTGCCGCTGGTTTCTTTCCTCCTGTTTGAGACCTGCATGGTAGTTACTTGCGGGGATGCCATGCATTTGCAACAATTCCATGATCTCGCCCGTACGCTTCCGGCTTTTACAATAAACGATCGCCGTACCCGGAACCTTTTGAATGATCTCCACCAGCCGGGTCATTTTGGAATCTGTCTGGAAAACACTGTAGGATAAATTTCTTCTCTCGAATGACTGTCTGAAAATATTTTCGGTTTTAAACTCGAGTTTTTTACAAATGTCCTTTTGAACATCAACAGTAGCAGATGCGGTTAAAGCAAGAACCGGTACGCGCGGCAATTCTTTTCTTAGTGAAGCGATCCGCAAATAGGAAGGCCTGAAATCATAACCCCATTGTGATATGCAATGCGATTCATCTACCGCAATGAGATTAACCTTTATTCCCGGCAGGTATTCTTTGAACAGGGAGGTTTCCAGGCGTTCTGGTGATACATAAAGAAATTTGAAGTAATCCTGAGTGGCATTTTTCAGTGTCAGGATCACATCCGGTTTTTTCATACCTGAATGGATCAATAGCGCAGGTATATCGCGCTTCTTCAGGTTTTCCACCTGGTCTTTCATTAATGCGATCAAAGGTGAAATCACAATACAAATACCTTCACTGGCAAGGGCCGGCACCTGGAAACAAATTGATTTTCCACCACCCGTTGGTAAAATGGCAAGGGTATCCTTTCCAGCCATTACCGATTCAATAATATCTTTTTGTAAAGGCCTGAATTCATCAAAACCCCAGTATTGTTTCAATATGTTATCCGGGTTGGACATAAAATTATTTTGGGTAGAATACCGGGAGGCATTCAAATATCAATAAAATATCGAACACGGAACAAGGAATGGTGATTTGTGAATTGAGGGACCCGGCGGTTTATTTGAACTTTTTGGGTGCTTTGGTACAATGGAATATCGAGCAGGGAACAAGAATTGCTTTTAAGTAAGATGGTCCATGTTTCCGTGGCGCTATTCATTTATCAATTTGTAACAGCCAGATGATATTGCCAAAGTTTTTTCAACTTGTTTTTGTGTTGTAAAACCCACCTCAATAAGAATTTCAATGGCAGCATCTATAATAACCAGGGCATTTTTTGCCTTCCTGAAATATTTTTTCCTTTTTTTTGATTTGAGAAATGCACCCTGGGCAATGTTGAGGTGAAAACTCAGGGCTGCTGCCCGTATATACTTTGCAAAATTTGTTTTTTCTTCTGCAGGGAGGTTGTGGGTTAATTCATAACAGGCTAACACCAGCTTTTTTGAATGCTCATATATTTCAAGATTTTTTAAAGACCTGACCATAATTGATTAATGCTTTCACGGCATTGGAAGTGCATGGATCAAAGCTGTACGAATTAAGTTCATTTTCCCTTACCATTTTTCATCATTGATCTTTGGCTAAAGGAATTGTGTTTGATAATAGATTATGATCACCTGTTTTTTCAACTGTTAAACCTGGCGTTTCACTAAGTTCAGTCTACTTTTTTCACAAACAACCGTACGGAATTCAAACCCAGCACCACATCACTGAGGCCCATTAATAGAGCTCCATAGGTTGGGCCATATACACCAAGTAATCCAACAGCAGCAACAGGGATGGCAATAATATTATAAGCAAATGCCCAGAAAAGATTTTGTTTAATGGTAATATAGGTATGGCGTCCAAGGCCAAGGGCCATTGGTAGTTTTTTTAACCCGCTGTTCATCAAAACAACCTGTGCACTTTGCATGGCCAGTTCCGAAGCTTCACTCATTGAAATTCCGATGGTAGCTTTTGCCAGGGCAGGCGCATCATTGATGCCATCGCCGATCATAACGGTTGGGTGCTCTCTGGTGAGCGCTTCTATTTTTTGAAGTTTTTGTTCCGGCGTCTGTTCTGCTATCACCGTTTCGATTCCTAATTGATCGGCAAGTTTTTTTGTTTTCTGGTATCGGTCACCACTCAATAAAATGGTTTTAATATTCTTCGATCTGAGATACTGAATTACCGGTGCGGCTTCTTCTCTTATTTCATCACCAAGGTCAATCCAGCCGATTAATGCACGATTCTTTGTAACATAGATATTATGCCCGTCATCTTCGGTAAGGCCTTCAGCTAATTGATAAGAACCAAGTGAATAAACATTGCCCTGCATATCCGTTGCCATCATGCCTTTTCCTTTTATCTCTTCAATATTTTTCCAGCGGATAGGATTATTGATCTTCCACTCGTTGGCAATACTTTTAGCCAGGGGATGGTTGGAATATTTTTCAAGGGAATAAACAATTTGCCTGAACTCGCCCTCATTTATGCCCGAATGCGCATAATTGGATATTTTAAATTTACCGGTGGTCAGTGTACCTGTTTTATCAAATACAACCTGTTTTATATCCCTGAATAGTTCAAGGCTTTTAGCATTTCTGAATAAGATCCCATTCCTGGCACCGCGTCCAAGGCCAACTGCAATAGCGGCAGGCGTGGCAAGTCCCATGGCGCAGGGACAGGCGATCACCAAAACAGCAATGCTTCGGAGCAGGGATGGAGCAAATTCACCCAGAACGATCCAGTTGATGATCAGGGTAAGCGCGGCAATGCCCAATACTGCCGGAACAAAAATGGCACTGATACGGTCGGCCAGCTGTTGAACAGGTGGTTTTTCACCCTGGGCTTTTTTTACCATATTCAGGATGCTGGATAAAACAGTATCATTTCCAACGGCGGTTACCTGTGCTTTCAGGCTTCCGTCTTCTACTATACTGCCCCCGATCACATGATCTTTGGCTGATTTGTGAACCGGAATACTTTCTCCTGTTAACAGGGCCTCGTTCACATTGGCCTCACCCCACAAAACTTTACAATCCGCAGGCACCTGTTCTCCCGTCCTTATCAATACCAGGTCGCCGGTTTTCAATTGTGTATTTTCAATTTGAAAAACCTGTTCCTGGTGCTGGTCATCAAAAGCGATCATATTTGCCATCACTTTCTGTGATTTTACCAGGGCTTTTAATGAGCGTTGCGTAGACTGAACAGATGCATGTTCGAGGTATTCGCCAAAAAATACCAGGGTTATGATGGTAGCGGATGTTTCAAAAAACAAATAACTCTCACCCATGGCCATCAGGGCAAGGCTGTAAAAAAAAGCGGATGCTGCTCCAATGGTGATGAGCACATTCATGTTAGGGATGCCGTTACGCAGGCTTTTGAATGCAGACCTGGCGAAATAATTCATGCCAACAATAAAAACAGGAAGGCATAAAGCCAGTTGCACCCAGCCATTCATCAGCCAGTGAATATGCAATCCGGGGATCATATGTAGCATCAGCACCAGGGTAAAAGGAAAGCAAAACCAGAAACGTTGAATATGAGTGTGGAGAAAAGCCTTTTTATTCTTTTGAACCTTGTCTGATTCTACTTTATAACCCAGGGATGTTACGCCTTCAGCAAGTTTTTCTGTGGCTGAGGGTTCACCTATCTCAAATGCAACATTACCATCTATCGGGTTTACAGAAACGTTGCTTGCTCCCTGTTTCTGCAGGTATTTATTGATCGTAAGTGCACAATTGGCACAATGCATTCCATCTACCTTCCATTGTATTTTTTCCATTCTATGGTTTTTCTGGTTACAAAGTTATCTATCCGTAACCGCACAGATGGATGTTGTAACATTTATCTTTTCAACGAGGTTGCAAAGGGATGTTAAAGTTATCAGCGGAATATTATTGGTTAGGTTTGTGGCAAAACCGTTAACTGTATATCATAAGCAAACAACGGGTGCACCCGTCAACTAACCCTCCCCCTTAATTTTGCACCATGAAATTCAATGTCACCATCGACAGATTAGATTCCTTTGCAAAGGAATTCTGGGATTATGTAAAGGATGCAAAGGTTTTTGCCTTCCATGGTGAGATGGGAGCTGGAAAAACCACGGTGATCAGTGTACTTGCCCGTTTCAGGGGAACCCTGGATATTACTTCGAGTCCCACTTTTTCTATTATAAATGAATATTCATTTTTGGAGCAGGGTGAAGAAAAAAGTTTTTACCATATAGACCTGTACCGCTTAAATGGCGATCAGGAAGTGATGCAGGCAGGGGTGGAGGATTGCATTTATAGCGGTGAGATCTGCATGGTTGAATGGCCTGAAAAATCCCCGGCGCTTTTTGAAAGCGATGCAATTCACGTGTATATAGAAACGATCTCAGAGTCGGAAAGAAGTATCCTGGTGAAATTGCCTTTGATGCTTTAAGTTAGTTTCAAATAACAATCGTAATTTGTATCCTCATTTATTTTGACCCTTATGGCCCAGCAAAAACCTTTTGTCAGCACCTCGTTTAGTTATGAAACTTTAGAAGAAACGCTTGACATTAAGCCCAAAGGTGCACAGTTGCAAATCGGGATCCCTAAGGAGATAGCTTTTCAGGAAAACCGTATTGCGTTAACGCCCGATGCTGTAAGTGTGCTGATCAGCAATGGCCACGAAGTAACCATTGAACATAATGCAGGTGAAGCGGCGCATTTTGCCGACAAGGATTATAGTGAAGCCGGTGCAAGGATTGTATATAACAGGGAAGAAGTTTACAAGGCTCCCATTCTGGTAAAAAGTGCGCCAGTTGTGGAGGAAGAACTGGTTTTACTCCAGCATAACCAGATGATTGTTTCGCCCATTCATTTAAGTGTGCTCAAAGCGGAGCTGCTACAGAAAATGATGGACAAAAGGATCACAGCCATTTCATTTGAAAATCTTAAGGACGACAGTGGAACTTATCCCATTGTAAGAAGCATGAGTGAGATAGCTGGCAGCGCTGTTATGCTGATAGCTGCCCAATATTTAAGTTCTGCCAATCATGGTAAGGGTGTTTTGCTGGGTGGCATTTCCGGTATTGCACCAACTAAAGTGATCATTATCGGGGCGGGGATTGTAGGAGAATATGCTGCGCGTGCAGCCATTGCACTGGGCGCATCGGTAAAGGTTTTTGATAACAGCGTGTACAGGCTTAAAAGATTGCAGAATAATATTGGCCATCGTTTATGGACCTCAGTGATAGAGCCGAGGATGCTGGCCAAACAGCTCAAGACCTGCGAAGTGGCTGTGGGCGCATTGGGTTCTGAAAGCGGCAGAACACCCATTGTTGTTTCTGAAGAAATGGTTAGCAGTATGCGAACCGGCAGTGTGGTGATTGATGTGAGTATTGACCGTGGCGGTTGTTTCGAAACCTCAGAGATCACCACGCATGAAAGTCCAATTTATTTAAAATATGGAGTGATCCATTATTGTGTTCCCAATATTCCTTCAGGTTTTGCAAGAACCGCCTCGCAGGCTATCAGCAATGTACTGATGCCTTTATTGCTTGAAGCAGGCGATGATGGCGGATTTGAAAGAATGGTATGGCACCAGATACATTTGAGAAGTGGCATCTATATGTTCAAAGGAGCGCTCACCAATTTTTATCTGAGCGAAAGGTTCGGATTAAAATACACCGACCTCAATTTATTGATCGCCAGCCAGAGATAAAAAGGAAGCGCGGGAAAGAGAGCGTGGAAAGAGGCTTAAGCTGTTTTCACCGGAGGTTTAAAATCGTGTATGGAAATGATCTCCTTACAAAACCGGTATTCAACTTCATCATTTGAACATACAAGAACCAGCCGTTCCTTACAATGATCCTCAATCAGGCTGTGATATAATTCAATTCCTTTCAGGTCAAGATTGCTGCAGGGTTCATCGAGTAAAATAATACCTGCGTCGGAAAATATGGCCTGGGCAAGCTTCACTCTTTGCTTCATTCCTGAGGAAAAATAACGGATCTGTTTATTTGCTGAGGCTTCAAGTGCAACTGCTCTAATTATGTTATTGATGTCAAATCCTTTGATAAAAGATTTGAAGCTGGAATGAAATCCAAGAAATTCAACCAGTGTCATTTCCTCAATTACATCAAGGTATGGTGAACAGAATGAGATATGACGGTAAGCAGCTTCATTATTTATCAACCCTTCCTGATTGGAATATTCTATTGAACCTTCATTTATTTCAAGCATACCGGCCACGCATTGCAGCAAGGTGGATTTGCCGGAACCATTGGCGCCGGTAATGGCATATGCTGTTCCTGCATTAAAGCTTAGATCTGCATTCCGGAAAATCCACTCGCGGCTGAATCTCTTCCCGGCGCCGCTAAGCCTGATCTTCATCCGTATCATTTTTGGAAAAACGTCTGATCACACCAATCTTGGAAGCCTGAATAAATTGAAGGATCTCGGTTTTGATATCGCTGTCCGGTATTTTTTCTTTTACCAGGTTGATACCAGATTTGGTACTGTGGTTGCCAACAAAAAGCATATGGTAGATCTGTGAAATAGTTTCGATCTGGTGATGGGGGAAGTTCCGGCGGTGCAATCCAACAACATTTATTCCCATATAACTAATGGGTTCCCGTGCTGCTTTTACAAATGGAGGAACATCTTTTCTGATCGCGCTTTGGCCGCCTACATAGGCATGCTTGCCAATTCTTGTAAACTGCTGAACACCACAAAGTCCGCCAATGATGGCATAATCTCCTACTTCAACATGTCCTGCCAGCTGAACTCCATTGGCCAGGATCACATGATCACCTACTATGCAATCATGTGCCACATGGGAATAAGCCATCAGCAGGCAATGATTACCAATAACGGTTTTCCATTTATCTTTTGTTCCCCTGTTTACCGTAACGCATTCTCTTATTGTGGTATAGTCGCCAATTTCAACCAGGGTTTCTTCGCCTACATATTTAAGGTCCTGGGGAATAGCACCAATAACACTACCGGGGTAAATAAAACAGGATTTTCCTATTCTGCTGTAAGCCATGATCACTGCATTGGACATAATGTGGGTGTCATCTCCAATTACCACGTTGTCATTGATCACAGCAAAAGGTTCAACAATTACGTTTGCGCCAAGCCTAGCATTAGGATGAATAGATGCCAGCGGTGAGATCATGATTTTACTTTAGGTTTCTTTACAATTTGAGCTACTAAATCGGCTTCGGCTACAATTTTGTCGCCTACAAAAATAGTTCCTTTCATTTCACAAATGCCGCGCCTTACCGGATTCATTAACTCCATTTTGAGTATCAGTGTATCTCCCGGAACAACTTTATTTTTGAATTTACAATTATCGATCTTTAAAAAATAGGTATCATAATCATGGTCAGGATCTGCCGGTATTGTCAGAATGCCACCACATTGGGCAAGGGCTTCCACCTGAAGCACGCCGGGCATAACGCAATTACCGGGAAAATGTCCCTGGAAGAACGGTTCATTATAGGTTACATTTTTTACGGCGATGATCTGCTTCTCGGAGATCTCAATGATCTTATCGATCAACAGGAAGGGATACCGGTGGGGAAGCTTTTTTTCGATAGCATGGATATCAAAAACAGGCGGTTTGTTGGGATCGTACCTGGGTATCTGATGTTTGTTTTTTTGTTTTTTCAAATGTTCCTTGATCTTTCTTGCAAAAGCCACATTGCTTGAATGTCCGGGCCTGTTGGCTATGATGTGTGCTTTGAATGGAATGCCAACCAGGGCAAGGTCACCAACTACATCCAGCAGTTTATGTCTGGCGGGTTCATTCGGAAAACGGAGATCCAGGTTATTAAGGATGCCGCCTTCATTTACTTTTACATTTTCTTTTTTGAAAACCTTGGCTATACGTTTTACCTGTTCTTCGCTTACTTCTTTATCAACCACCACTATGGCATTATTGATATCGCCACCTTTAATAAGGTTATGGTCGATAAGGTATTCCAGTTCATGAAAAAAACAAAAGGTTCTGCAGGGGGCGATCTGTTTGTTGAAATACGAGAGATCTTTGAGGTCTGCATGTTGGGTTCCCAATACAGGGGAATTAAAATCTATCAGGGTATTTATCCTGTATTCCTGTGAAGGAAGGGCAACCATCTCAACCTTTTTTTCTTCGTCAACAAAGCTGATATTGTGCTCCAGGGTGTAATATATTTTTGGAGCATCCTGCTTTTGCACGCCTGCTTTCTGAATGATTTCAATAAAAGGTTCAGAACTGCCGTCCAGTATGGGAACTTCTTCAGCATTGATCTCGATCAGGGCATTGTCAATCAGGTTGCCCACAAGTGCGGCCATCAGGTGTTCAATAGTTCCGATCCTTGCTCCATTGGCCTCTATTGTAGTGCTCCTGGTGGTCTCCACCACGTTATCAACATCCGCTTTAACCGTTGGTTTCCCTTCAAGGTCTATCCTTTTAAATACAATACCTGTATTAGGTTCGGCAGGTTTTAACTTTATGTCAACAGTCTGCCCGGTGTGAATACCAACGCCGCTAATACTGATCTCGGATGCCAGGGTGTGCTGAAAATCAGAGCAATTTTTATTCAACTGCATTTGGCGAAAGTAATAAATATGACGAAAGTGTGAATGCTGTTGCCTGTTTAGCGCTTATTTTTGCAGCTAATGCGGCATTTAGTCATTTCTTGCGATTTTCAACCAGAGCAGGTAGGTATCCAAACCGAGCTGCTTCATGAAGCAACGAGCCAGATTCCCGGTTCGGTGTCGTATGCCATTAAAAGGTTTGCCCGACCTCCCAACTGGATGGCCGAGGACGTAGGGATGATCCATTATCATTATTTTCCGCAGGATACTGCTTCCAATAAACTGGAATTAAAATTCTGTTCTATCGGTAATATGTATTGCCGCAGAGATCAAAAAGAATGCGACCAGTGCCGTTCCAATGCTTCGCATAACTGCGCCTCAAAGGTGGAAAGTGTGGATTTTATCAGTTTCAGCTTTTCATCAATGCTGCTTGGACAGTTTGTAAAGGAAAGGATCAGCTCCAATTCGTTATGTGATGAAGTACTTTCATTTAGTCATGAGCAGTCCTTTTCCAGAACCCTTAGCATTTGCAGCAGAACGAGAATGGTGCTTGAAGGACTTTTAAATCATAATTATTCAGGCAATCTTGAAAATATTTTCATTAATGCGCAAACCCAGATGCTTTTATTATATAGCCTGGATTGCATGGATGAAAAACAGATAGATGTAATTACGTGTAAGTTCCTGTCCAATGAACCTGACCGCGAAAAAGTGACCAGAGCGCGGGAAGTTTTATTGCAACATATTGGTGAACCTATTACCATAAAGGAATTAAGCAGGAAGGTAGCTATGAATGAGTGTTACCTTAAGAAGGGGTTTAAAGAAATGTTTGGAACAACCATTTTTGATTTTTATCAAACCCAGAGAATGGAACATGCCAAATACCTTCTTTATGAAAAAGGCATGACAGTAACTGAGGTTTCCGTTATGCTGGGCTATTCATCCATTTCTCATTTTTCTACTGCATTTAAAAAACACACAGGTTTGAAACCCTGCGAGCTCTTATTACGTTAATTTTTTCAAACAGAATTCTTTGAATAATAAAATATGTCTTGCAGCAAATGTCCTGACCTTTCCTTCGCCAGGATGTGTTGCTGACCTGAATTTTTACTTTGACTTTTGAATTTTTCCATGCTTAGTGTAATTGCCGGTACCGTTTTACTTGCCATAGTTCATGCCCTTATTCCCAACCACTGGTTGCCATTGGTAGCTGTGGCCCGTGCGGAACAATGGAAAATGAAAGATGTGACCATGATCACCTTTATTTCAGCACTGGCGCATGTACTGGGTACCGTGGCATTAGGTCTGGTGCTGGGTTATATAGGCAAGGAGCTGGAAGAAAAATATGGAACGGCCATTAATGTGGCAGCTTCAGTATTACTGATCATTTTCGGATTGATCTATTATACGGTAAACCTTCCCCATCACCATCATAGCGGACAGAAAGATGTAGTGAAATACAAGAGAAGCAAGCGTAAATGGATCATGATATTTATTGTTATGATGTTCCTTTCTCCATGCCTGGAAGTGGAAAGTCTTTTTCTTTCCGCAGGGGCCTATGGTATGGGTGTGGTTATCCTGCTGTCGGTGATCTACGCTATAGTCAGCATCAGTGGAATTCTGTTGCTGGTGACCCTCGGTCATAGAGGTGTGAATCTTTTAAGTGCCCAGTTCATTGAGCACAATGAAAAGAAAATTAGCGGGATAGTATTGATAGTGGTGGGTATCGTATCATTCTTTTTGCATTAAATGATCATGGATGATACCATTCATCGCCTCCTTTTCTAAACAATTCTTTTGGTATTCAGGGATCTGATCCATTTGTGCTTCTTACAAACAGAACATTTATGCATGGGCCCAGGGGTCAATTCAGCCGTATTGCCGCAATTGGAACAGGAATAAGTTCCTGCCGCATCAATTTGCTGTGATCGTTGTTCAAACAATTCCGGAAGAATGGGCAAACCATATTTTACCTGTTGATCAGGATAATAAAAAATACTCAGGTTGCCGGTGGTTTCTATATAGGCTTTTTCCACCTGCCCCAGGTGACTGATACTTTCCATTCTTAATTCTGCAAAGAATTCATCCTGTGCCAGCGATTCTTTTTCAAAGTTCTCAATGGCAAATCTTCCTCCGGAGATCAGGCATACCGGTTTGCCTTCTATAACGTGTTCCAGTTTTTTGTTTTTCCCTACAAAATAATTTACCAGTTTATACAATACCACCACCATTGTAAATACTATGAATGCGGGAAGCAGTCCTACATCTTTATAAAACATAGGATCGCCTGCTGCAGAACCCAAACCTATGATCACTACCAGTTCAAAAACGGAAAGCTGCTTTACGCCTCTTTTGCCAAGCAGCTTCAATGCGGTAAGCAACAGGATGAACATGATAATGGTCCGGAAAAATGTTTCAAAGAGGAAGCTCCACTCTTCATCACCCAGTAAAAGCTGCTTCCAGTTAAAATTCAAAACCTGCAGCAGTTTGTTCGTCATTTGATGAAATTAATAAATTGAACAGTACCTGCGAAATCAAATGATCTGTTCCATACTTTGTTTTACGGCATCAATGGTTTGTTCGATATCGTTATTGCTTAATGCATTTGAAAGGAACCATGTTTCAAAAGCAGATGGAGGAAGATAGATCCCCTTATCCAGCATAGCATGGAAAAATTTATTGAACAATGCATTGTTGGCGGAGGAAGCCGAAGCGAAGTCTGTTACAGGCTTATCACTGAAATGGACCGAGATCATTGAACCGAGGTGGTTGATCACATATGGAGTATGGAATGTATCAAGTACCTGTTTCAGACCCTGTGCAAGCTGATTCCCTTTTTTCTCCAGTTCTGTATAGATGTTTGGGTTTTCATTCAGATGTTGCAGGAGTGTATAGCCTGCTATCATGGCCAGTGGGTTACCGCTAAGCGTTCCGGCCTGATATACATTTCCCAGCGGTGCAATATGTTTCATGATCTCAAGCTTTCCTCCAAATGCACCCACAGGCATTCCGGCACCAATCACTTTGCCATAGGTAACCAGATCGGCATCGATCTTTAATCTTTCCTGTGCACCGCCCTTTGATAAACGGAATCCTGTCATCACTTCATCAAAAATGAAAACAATATTTTCTTTTGTGCAAAGTTTTCTGAGGCCTTCAAGAAATCCCGGTTGCGGAAGTATGCAACCCATGTTGCCTGCCACGGGTTCAATGATAATTGCTGCTATTTCATTTTTGTTTTCGTTTACCAGTTTTTCTACGGCCTCAAGATCATTATAAGGTGCTGTAAAAGTATCCTGAGAAACACCTGATGTTACACCTGGTACGGCCTGGATGTTAAATGTAGCTACACCGCTTCCTGCTTTTACCAGAAAAGAATCCGCATGTCCGTGATAACAGCCTTCAAATTTTATGATCCTGTTTTTGCCTGTATATCCTCTTGCAAGTCTTATAGCACTCATGCAGGCTTCAGTGCCACTGCTAACCATCCTGATCAGGTCAACATTTGGAACCATGCTTTTCACCAGTTCAGCCATATCCACTTCCAGTTCTGTTGGCGCTCCAAATGAAGTTGAATCCATAGCTTTTTTCTGAATGGCTTCAACCACCGGATCAAAAGCGTGTCCAAGTATCATGGGTCCCCATGAATTGATATAATCAATATACCGGTTACCGTCAACATCAAATAGATAGGCACCCTTTGCTTTTTCAAAAAAAACAGGTGTACCACCAACACTTTTAAATGCCCTTACCGGAGAATTCACGCCACCGGGTATAGAGGATTGAGCGCGGTTGAAAAGCTTTACACTGTTGTTATTGGTCATTGTGAAAAGTTGAAATTATACTAAGACTAAAGACTAAAGACTATTGACTAAAGACTAAAAACTATTAACCATCCGCGCCGCATCTTTTGCAAAATAGGTAGCTATTAAATCCGCTCCTGCTCTTTTAATGGAAGTTAGTGTTTCAATGATCGCTTTGTTTTCATCAAGCCAGCCCATTTTAGCAGCTGCCTTGATCATGGCATATTCACCACTGATGTTATACACACTAACGGGAACTTCAACCGCATTTTTTACTTCCCTCACAATATCCAGGTAAGGCAGCCCGGGTTTTACCATTACTATATCAGCGCCTTCTTCCACATCCATCAGCGCTTCTTTGATGGCTTCAGTTCTGTTGGCAAAATCCATCTGGTAGGTTTTTTTGTCACCGAAACCCGGTGCTGAATCCAGTGCATCCCTGAAAGGACCATAAAAACAGGATGCATATTTAGCGCTGTAAGCCATGATGCCTGTTTTTGTAAAGCCACTGTTTTCCAGGCCTTCACGGATGGCTCCAATGCGGCCATCCATCATATCGCTTGGTGCTACCATATCCGCACCTGCTTCAGCATGAGAGATGCTCATTTTAACCAATGCTTCCACAGTAGGGTCATTCACGATCTCCCCGTTTTCAACAATACCGTCATGGCCAAATGAAGAATAAGGGTCAAGCGCTACATCGGTCATTACATACATTTCAGGCACCGCATCCTTGATGGCCTTAATGCTTCTTTGCATGAGGCCATTAACATTCCAGGCTTCCCTGCCGGTATTGTCTTTTAATTCATCGCTGCATTTAATAAACAGCAGAACGCTTTTGATGCCCAGGCCCCACAACTCTTTTACCTCTTTTACGGTCAGGTCAACGCTCCGCCTGTAATAATTGGGCATGGATGAGATTTCAGTTTCAATGCCGGTACCTTCATCAATGAACAATGGGGCAATAAAATCATTGGCTGTGAGTGTGGTTTCAGCTACCAGGTTTCTTATGGCCGGAGTTGCTCTGAGTATTCTGTTTCTTCTTTGTAGATACATAGGTTAAAGTTCAAAGTTCAAAATTAAAAAATGGAAAATGGGCGCTCAGCAAATTCAAATAACTTTTGAAGTTTACGTTTTTTGCATTTTACATTGTTCATTTACCCAACCCATTCCCTGGGCTCTAAACAAACCTGAAGAAGCATATCTTCTTTCGAACCCTTTTCAGGCTGGTAGTTATATTCAAAGCGCACCGTTGGCGGCAGACTCATTAAGATGCTTTCAATTCTGCCGTTTGTTTTCAATCCAAATAAAGTTCCGCGGTCATGCACCAGGTTAAATTCAACATACCTTCCTCTTCTTATCTCCTGCCAGTGTTTGTTTTCTTTAGTATAAGGCATGTCCTTTCTTTTTTCTACAATAGGAATATACGCGGCTGTGAAGGCATCACCGCAGGCTTTTCCAAAATTCATCCAGAATTCCGGTTCTTTCCCGTGGCCTTCCTGCGTGGATAGCCTTCCCTGGTAATCATAAAAAATCCCTCCTATTCCTCTTCGCTCATTATTGCGGTGATAGTTCACGAAATAATTATCACATTCCTGTTTAAATAAGTGATAAAAGGATGGATCAAACTGATCGCAGACATTTTTGTAAGTGCCATGAAAATGTCTTGCGTCTTCTTCAAACAAATAGTAGGGGGTAAGGTCTGTTCCACCTCCAAACCAACGGTCAATAATCTCACCTTTCTCATTATACAGCTCAAACATCCTGTAATTACAGTGCACAGTAGGTACAAATGGATTTACAGGATGAAGGACCAGCGACAATCCGCAGGCAAACCATCTGGCACCATTGATCTTCAGCTGTGTTCTCATAGCATCAGTCACCTCACCAAACACCACAGATGTATTAACCCCGCCTTTCTCAAAAACATTTCCATTGGCTATTACCCTGGTTCTTCCTCCGCCACCTTCCGCCCTTTCCCATTTGTCCTCCTCGAACATGGCCTTTCCATCCGCTTTTTCCAAAGCCTTGCAAATGCTGTCCTGAAGTGTATGAATATATTCTACCCAATACTTTTTAATATCCATCAGACCGTCTTTTTATAAATGCATCGGTTAATATGTATTGATTTTTTCATGTGGTATAATCATGTATTTATGACCTCAGTTCCCCCTTCAGGAGGACAGGGGGTATTCCTTCACCGCATCCACAAAAGCTTTAGCATGATCAACCGGAACATTTGGTGTAATGCCATGTCCAAGATTGGCGATATAGCTTTGAGTTCCGAATGCATCGATCATTTCCTTTACCCATTTTCTGATCTGTGGAATAGGGGCGAGCAGTTTTGCAGGATCAAAATTACCCTGAAGTGTGATCCTGTTATCTGTAAGTTTCCTTGCAAATTGAGGGCTGGTGGTCCAGTCAATTCCAATGCCACTTGCAGAAGATTCGCTCAACTCTTTGAGGGCATACCATGTTCCTTTAGGAAACAGGATCACCGGTGCATGAGATTGTAAGGCATCTGCTATTTGTAACAGGTATGGTTGAGCGTAAATTTTGAAGTCTTCCGGTGAAAGTGATCCGGCCCAGCTGTCAAAAACCTGAACGGTGTCAGCCCCTGCTTTTGTTTGCGCAATTAAATAATCAATAGTGATGTCGGTGATCTTTTGCAAAAGGGCATGCGCAAGGTCCGGCTCTGTGTAAGCAAATTGTTTTGCCTTATCCCAGGTCTTACTTCCTTTACCTTCTACCATATAACAAAGAAGGGTCCATGGCGCACCCGCAAACCCAATTAGAGGTACGCGTCCATTCAATTCTTTTTTGGTAAGCGTGAGTGCATCCAATACATATTTCAAATGGTCGCCGGCGTTAGAGGTATTGAGCGCATCAATATCAGCTTTGGTTTTTATTGTTTTGGGGAGTGAGGGGCCTTTGCCTTCTTCCATAAGAACCTCAAGCCCCATGGCTTGTGGAATAACAAGTATGTCTGAGAAAATTATGGCGGCATCAACACCCACCTGGTCTACCGGTTGAAGTGTTATCTCTGTGGCCAGTTCAGGTGTTTGAACCCTCGTAAAAAAATCATACTTGTTGCGAAGTTTGATGTAATCAGGCAAATATCTTCCGGCCTGACGCATCATCCACACAGGTGGTCTTTCCAGTTTTTCTTTTCTTAAAGCTCTTAGTAACAGATCGTTTTTGAGTTGATTCATTTTATTGTTTAGTGCTTTGGACTTAATTATTTATTTCCACGCAGAAATGTTTTAATACTTCCTCTATCATTTTCTGTTGAGTGGGAACCTGACTTGTAATAATGTTATTGCGTGTAAAATTCCTGATCGAGTTTGATGTTGTTTCACCAATTGAAAAGCAAATGGTCTCAGGCTTCATTTCATTTAATGCGAAAAAACTTTCTACTGCGCTTGGACTAAAAAATAATACCGCATCGTATTCATCTTCTATCTTAACGGGATTGAGAATGGTTTCATATACAATGGTTTCATTGATGCTGATGTGGGCCTTTTTTAATATTTCCGGTAATTCATCTCTTCTGATATTTCCACAGAAAAAATAAACCCGGGTAACTTCATGCCCGAGGATCTTATTTGCCAGTAACTTTCCGTAAGCTGCAGTTGCCAGTATATGGTTGTCGGGAAATAAGGATTGTACGGTTTCACTGGTTTTACCTTCTATGCAGAATATTTTCCAGTTTGCAGGTGAAAGTCCAGCGTGTTTTAATTGACTGGCTACAATTTCAACAGCGTTATGACTTGTAAAAATGATGTGTATGGTATCTGTGCCTTCAAAGATCCCAAGCTCTTTCAACTCTTCAGTTGTTAATACCGGTTTGATATGAATGGCTTCCTGTTCGGTTATTGCAATACCGCTTTCTTTCGCTTTTTCTATCAGCGGATGATCAAGTTTTTTTGTGCTTAGAACTTTATACTTAGCCATTCTTATTTGATCATTTATTTCGTAAGCGTTCAATCAGGTCTTTGCCGCCTTCAGACAAAATATCCTGTGCTGCTTTAATGCCAAGGTTATCCGCATCCAAGGCCTTTAATTCCTTTATTTCGCCATCTTTTACAAAAGTGGAAGTGCTTATTTCAATCATTTCATAACTATCTGGCATCACAATATTTCCCTTCAATAACAATTCGCCATTTTTTATTTCAGCAAGGGCTGAGATAGGTGTGGAGCAACCACCCATTAATCCACTTAGGAAATCTCTTTCAACCTTTGTACACAAAGCAGTTTCCTTATGATCAAAAGGCTGGCATGATTCAAATGCATAATGATCATCCTGCCTGCAAACCACCATAATGGCTCCCTGTGCAGGTGCCGGTAACATCCAGTCGAGATCAATAGCACGTTCGGGTCTCAGGCCAATTCTTTCGAGTCCGGCTGCCGCAAAAATGGCTCCGGTCCAATTACTTTCACTCAGTTTGCGTAAGCGTGTATTTACATTTCCACGAAGATTTTCAATTGTATGGTGGGGGAACCTTCTTTTCCATTGAGCAATTCTTCTGATAGAGCTGGTGGCAACAATTGCATGAACAGGTTCACCTGTATCAGTCCATTCTGTTTTTGATTCGGCTGACCTGGAACCTGATTTAATTGAGGTAGTTTTCTCTGTTGATATCATACCCCTTCCAAACAAAGCATCAACATCCTTCACATTGGGGTGAGGAACAAAAATGTCTTTATGTGATCCTCTTTCCAGAACAGCTGCCTGTTTTATACCATTGGCTAATTGTACCGGAACATCTTTCATGGAGTGAACCGCTATATCGATCCTGTTGTTTAATAAAGCGGCGTCCAGTGTTTTGGTAAATACACCGGTTACACCCAGCGCATATAATGGAGTGACGGTATCAATATCACCCTCGCTTTTCATATACACCAGTTCCGATTCTACACCGGCTTTTTTTAAAAGACCCTGTACCAATGTAGCCTGCCAGACAGCCAGCTGGCTGTCCCTTGTTCCGATGCGAATGATGTTTGACATTAATTTTTCGCGCTTATAAAATCATTAAGAGCTGCAATGTACTGACAACCGCGCTGGTTCTGGATCTTGATCTTGCCAGCTGTTTCATTTAATACCTTCTGGATCTGTACATCTAATTTCTTTGGACAGGTTGTGGATGCTGGAGTGTATTGCGGATGTGCAAATAATTCTTTGAGTTTAACTTTTAGGTCTTTTAACATAGGCACATGCTTCCGCATATCTACCCATTCATTAAATTCTTCCACCAATTCTTTGATAATGGCCCTGGCTTTTGGCACTTCCGACATACGGGTCTTAAGTGTTTCATCTTTTAATTTAGAAAGCTCATCAACATTTACCAGCTGAATATTTGGTAATGACTGGGCGTCGGTTGCTACATTATATGGAATGGAAAGATCAATGATCAGTTTGTGACCCTTGCCTTCAAGATGTTCTCTTAAAATGGTTGGTTCAGGTGAATTTGTGGCCACCAGAATAATATCGGCTTTTGATATTTCTGATGAAAGATCTTCAATAGGTGAATGTTGTAATTCCAATTCTGTGGCCAGCTCCCTGGCTTTCCCCGGAGAACGGTTTACCAGCGTGATGTTACCGGTGTTCAAATAATCTACAAGGTTCTTGCAGGTGTTCCTTCCAATTTTTCCTATCCCTAACAATAAAATATTCTTTTCAGAAGGTTTAGCAACGGCAGTGCGTATGTATTGAACTGCGGCAAAAGCAACTGAAACGGTTCCACCGCTTAAGGCCGTGGTATTCTTTATTAATTTGGACGACTGTAATACTGAGTTGATCAGCCTTTCAGTGAAAGCCCCGACAAAACCATGTTCTTTTGAAAATTTTACAGCTGTTTTTAACTGGCCAACAATTTCGTAGTCGCCAAGGATCTGTGAATCCAGCCCTGCGCCTACCTGGTAAACGTGTTCAATTGCTTCCTGCCCTTTTTTGATATAAGCAGCTTTTATAAAACTTTCATGATCGCCAGAAGTTTCTGAACAGAGTAATTCTGATAATTGCCTGCTGTGGTGGGCAAATCCATAAATTTCCGTACGGTTACAGGTAGATAAAATGAATATTTCATTCAGTCCACTGATGGCAGCTTTCCGGAGAATATTAGCATATTGTTCATTTCCAATGGCAAACAAACCCCTTGATGAGGCATCGGATTTTTTATAGTTAATTCCGGTTACGTAGAAATTAGATATGTCCTTGAAATAATTTGCGTCCATTTCTTTTAGTCAACACTCAGAGCGCAAAAGTAATTTCGATGACATAGCTATCCTAAAAACTCTGTCATTTCACTGTCATTTGAAATATTGATTATTGTCATGTTTTGTTTTGCTGACACAAAATTTGGTCTGAAGTACGTTCAGAAGTGCAAAGGAGCAGGGAACTGATATTGGGAGAATGCATCATATTTATATTTTCATGGTGTTCTTTCTCTTGTCAGGTATGCTACTTAAAATTTCATTATGCTCACAGGGCGCAATCCACCTTATTTTTGCGCAAAGGCTTCAAAAAAATAAATCACTTAATTCATGTTCTGTCAGCCGGCAGCTACATGTGATCAAATAGGACAATATAATAATGAGGGCAATAGTTTTAATGAACCTCGGATCTCCGGATTCTACAGAGGTTAAAGACGTAAAGCGCTACCTGGATGAATTCCTGATGGATGAAAGGGTGATAGATAAGCCATGGCTTTTGCGTGCCTTACTTGTAAAGGGCATTATCATTCCATTCCGTGCCCCAAGGTCTGCCGAAGCTTACAGATCCATCTGGACCAGGGAAGGTTCACCATTGATCGTAATCAGCCGGCAACTGGCTGAGTCATTGGAAAAGGAGATCAAAGAGCCCGTAGTGATAGCCATGAGGTACGGTACGCCATCGCCCAGGGAAGCTTTTGATCAACTGGTAAAAGATCATCCGGAACTGGATGAGGTGATCCTGATCCCCATGTATCCCCATTATGCCATGAGCAGTTATGAAACGGCGGTGGAGTACGCTAAAGAACAGTATAATAAGGGCCGGTATACATTCAAAATGACAACTATCCGGCCTTATTATGACAATGAAGCCTACATTGATGCATTAACTGAAAGTATCCGGACACACCTTACTGGTGAGTGGGACCATATCCTGTTTTCTTATCATGGTGTTCCTGAAAGGCATATTTATAAAGGAGATGTTACCGGAGCACATTGTTTAAAAGTTCAGGATTGTTGCGAATCTTCTTCACCTGCACATCAGTATTGTTACCGTCATCAATGTCTGGTCACTACTAAAATGGTGACAGACCGGTTGAACATACCAAAGGACAAATGGACACAATCATTCCAGTCAAGATTAGGAAGGGATCCATGGCTTCAGCCATATACAGCTGCTAAATTAGAAGCGCTGCCCAAGTTGGGTATCAAAAAATTGTTAGTGGTTTGTCCTGCTTTTGTCAGTGATTGCCTGGAAACACTTGAGGAAATAGCTGAAGAAGGAAAGGAAATATTCCTCCATAATGGCGGGGAGAAATTTGAAATGATTCCATGTTTAAATGTGCATCCATTATGGGTGGCTGCTATGAAAAAATGGATTCTGGAGGGGGATATGGTTATTAATCTATAGCCGATAGCCAATGGCCTTTAGCCGATGGCGCTTTCGAAAAACAATTATTCAAAAATGTACCTCTATCTAAAAGCCCTTCATATCATTTTCATCGTTACCTGGTTTGCGGGTATGTTTTACATTGTGCGTCTTTTCATTTATAATACCGAAGCAAATCAAAAACCGGCGCTGGAAAGATCCATCCTGCAATCGCAATTAAGTATTATGATCAAAAGACTTTGGTTTGGTATTACCTGGCCATCTGCCATTCTTACTCTGATACTGGGCCCCTGGGTGATGTTTCATCCCGATGCACAATGGTATAGGGTACTGGGAGAAGCTTCCGGAAACTGGCTGCTCATCAAACTGGTATTTGTATTTCTTTTGTACATCTATCATTTCACACTTCACAGGATATATAAGCAGGAAGCAAAAGGTGTCTTCAAATATTCATCGCAGCAATTGCGTATCTGGAATGAAGTTGCAACAATTTTACTGGTGGCCATAGTAATGCTGGCAACGGTGAAGTCAGCTATGAGCTGGATCTGGGGTCTGGCAGGGTTGATTGCATTCATCATCCTTATCATGAGTGCGGTCAGGATCTATAAATCATTAAGAAAAAACACCTGACCTATTGATCAGCATACTGCAGTTCTTCTTTATTGATGGTCACTTCAGCATTCAGTTTTTTCTTTTTCCTTGTTCTGTTGATCCACATGATAGTTCCTGTAATAGGGAAAGTAACTCCAAGCAAACAAACTATAAAAGCTATGATCTTTGATGGCGTACCCCAGATGCTACCTGTGTGTATGGGTTTGAAGGAAGACCTGACCTGCGCACCAAGGCTGCGTTCTCCAAAATCCAAACTGCCTAAAACTTTTCCTGAGTACTGGTCAATATAAACAGCGTCTGTGGCCGATTCATGCATGGCATTCTTACTCAGCGATGAAACATTCACTGCATCAACAGAATCTTTTGGCAATGAAATAGTATAATATTCTGCCTCTTCATAAACCGTTCTGGCAGATGCAAGCGCCTCATCCAATGATATTTTCTTTGTGGATGCTACATAGGTTGATTTAGGGGGAGGAGCTTGTTTGAGGGGAGAATTGGTAACGGTATAAATTCCTTTATTAAACCATTCGAATGACCAGGCCAGCCCGGTGAATGAAAAAATGAACAGGAATATGGCGCTGTAAAATCCAAATACCAGGTGCAGGTCGTGGTTCATGCGTTTCCATCCGGCCGACCATTTGATCTTTAACCGTTGCTTTAGTATTTTTTTAGTTTTCGGCCACCAGAGAATGATCCCAGTTATCAGAATGAACAAAAATATAAGGGTACTGATACCTACAATGTATTTTCCAATTCCATTATTACTTCCCAATAACCAGCGGTGTAATGCAAATACCTGGTAAAACCAGGTGTCGCGGTAACTGTATTTTTCCAGGATCTGTGCGGTATAGGGATTTATAAAAATAGTATAACCTGGTTGTCTTTGGGGTGCAGCAGATCTTATATTGGCCGCAGCATTGTTTGACTGCTCTTTTTTTGGAGCAATGGTGATATTTATTTCTGCAGATCTTTTGGGATCTTCATAAATTTTAACTGAATTGATCTTTGCACCCTGGAAGCTGTCCTTTACTTTTTTTACAAGTTGGTCAGCCGAAATTTTCACCGGCCATTCATCAACATAATAACGTTGCTTATTAGTAGCCATCATCAGGTCTTTCTCAAACACCAAAAGGGCGCCTGTGAGGCAGCAAACCAGTATCACAAGTCCTGCAGAAAGGCCGAGGTATAGATGTATGCGTCTGAAAAAAATCTTCATATGCTGAATAAAGGATGCAAAAAGAGGCTAAATCACTGAAGATCTGCCTCTTTGAAAAAGTTTTAATTAAAATTTATAGGATATCGTTGTAATGAATTGTGAAGGGGCGATAGGGTTAATGCTATAGTTCTCATGAACGTAATAATTATACGTATTGGTAAGATTGGACAATTTAGCCTGTAATGCAAACTTCCGGTAAGTATAACCAGCACTGAGATCAATAGTAGTAAACCCGTTTACAGCAATCAGTCTGGAATAATTTTGTGACTGTCCTGTTTTATTATTCCAGCCTGCAAGCCTGTCGCCCACATAAAAAACAGAAGCACCCAGTTTCAATCCTTTCAGGGAAGGGGAATGAAAAGTAAAGAAAACACTGGCATTGGCTGTGTGGGCAGGATTGTTTACCAGGCGTTCCCCGGTTTTATAACTGCCCTCAGTATTCTCTGTTTTAGTATAGCGGGTGAAATTATAACTATAGCCTGCTGTAATATCCAGGCCTTTAATTGGATTTCCTGCAAGATCCAGTTCCACACCATCGCTTGTTGTCTGACCTGTCAGTTCTTTGATACCTGAATTATTATTTGGTGTTCCGTCTCTGAGGAAAGGCGCCATCTGTGCCAGGTTATTATTCACGATCCTGTATAAAGTAAGGTTTGCAGAGAAAAGACCGTTAAAGAATTCATTCTTCACACCTATTTCATACTGGTCAATGATTGAAGGTTTCATAGGGTTGCCATCAATATCCTGGCCTGAATTAACCTGGAAGGAATTGGAATAGCTGGCAAAGACCGATGTTGATTTCAAAGGTTTATATACCAGCCCTACACGAGGCGAAAAGGCCTGGTCGGTTTCATTGTTGCCTTTGGACTTTTCACCGTTAAGGATATTGGTTGAATCAATTCCAACAGTCTGCAGGTGAGAAAATCTAATTCCTGCAAGTACATTGAATTTCGAAGAAAGTTCAATAAGATCCTGTACATAAATTCCAATACGATTAACCGGAGCTACTCTTTCCCTGATGCGGATTGCTTCAGGTATATCTGTACGTTGTTGATATTTATTGGGATCAAGAATATTGATGATGTCGTAACCGTTCGATGGCAAACCTGCCGGAGCATTGAATCTGAAATCGTTATTGGTAGTCAGGTAATGGTCGGCATCCACACCGCTCAGCAGTTTATGTTCTAAGGAACCTGTTTTGATTTTTCCTATCAGATTCAGCTGTCCGCTGTAATACTTTTCATTCATTAAAATCCTGCCCAGTGGCCTTGTCCAGTCGCCATTGGCAGCAGCCTGAATTCTTTCAGTGGAGAAATAATCCCTGTTATAATCCTGGAAAGAAAAAGAGGTGTTCAGTTTCCAGTTCTCATTGATAGAATGCCTGATACTGGCCGTTGCAGTGGCCTGTTTTGTTTTGCTGTATTGCCAGGCAGTACCATTGAACCTGGAACGGGGAACATCTGCAATAATGGTATTATCCAGACTGCCAATTCCAAAATCAGGCGTGAAGTTGTGATAGAGATAGTCACCCTCTAATACAAGTTCAGTTCTTTTTCCAAGTTTAAAAAGAAGGGATGGGTTTACATAGTATCGTTCAGAATGCACCTGGTCCCTGAAACTTTTTGCATTTTCATAGGTGCCGTTTAACCGGTAAGCAATGGAAGAGGAGAGTGGACCATATATATCAAATGCCGGCTTGTACAGGCTATAACTGCCAAACCTCATTGAAACCGAACCACCCCTGTGAAATTTGGGTTGTTTGGTAACCATATTTATGATTCCGCCGGGTGCCACCTGGCCGAATAAAATAGCGGCACTACCTTTTAATACTTCAACTTTTTCAAGGGAGCTCATTTCGGGCATGGCACCGGCATTGATCCTGGAACCATTCTTAAAAAGATTGGTGCTGCTGAAACTATATCCTCTTGCACCAAAACTCTCCTGAACACTGCCCCTGGTGGTTGTAACATACACACCGTTTACATTCTTAATCACATCACCAAGCCTTTGCGCCTGCTGGTCGCGGATCAATGCCTGTCCAACAACAGCAATACTTTGTGGGAGATCCATTGGATTGATATTGATCTTTCCTATTTCAACGGGTTTATTGTTTAAGGTCCTGCCTGATGTAATCACCAGTTCTGAAAGAAGTTTTGCATTTTCTTCCAGCGTAATAACGATGTTCACCTCCTGGTTTTTTTTGATGTCAACTATTTGTTGCCGCGACTTTAATCCCACCATGCTTACTTCTACAGTGTAAACGCCTTCTTTTAAATTTTTAATAGTAAAAAATCCATTCTCATCTGTGATGGCTGCTTTATTATTTTCTCTGATCTGCACGGTTACGAAAGCGGCTGGTTTTCCATCAGTTGTTATTATCTGTCCCGTAATAATTCCTTCGGGTATTTCATTAATGGGCGTAAATTCCTTCTTGGCAGGCACTAAACCTTCCTGCGACCACGTGCTTAAACTCAAAACGATGAATGCTAAAACAGTAATTATTCTCACCTGATAAAATTTGTGCAAATAGACAGCAACCAGGCTGCTGACAGGTGCCGGAATGGGAAAAACTATTTACGGAACTGGAAAAATCTTTTAATTAGGGCTGATTCCATATCATAGTATGGTTACCCTGGTTATTTTTTTCTGAAGATTTATACACTAAAACTATTGTGGAATAATGGTAAGGCCATCTGAAATAGTTGACACACCGGTGACAACAGGGTCATAACCTGGCCAGTTGTCCGGTAATGATTTTTTCAACAGCCGCAAGGCTTTCGCCAAAGGCAATGATCCCGTCCTGGTGTCCGCCCATGGCAAAGATCTTTTGTTGCCTGATCTGATTGTGGGTGTAAATTCTTTTTATTTCCATTGCCATGGCCGGGGTGCCATATGCTACATTTTTTTCGGTGCCTGGAAGCACGGACATCAGCCTTTCCCATAAGGCATGATGATGAATATGGATCACAGCCTGCACGTCCTTATCACACTGGTACAACATGGCGTGGGTAAGCGATTCGGAAGAGGCCATAACCGGACCCTCTGCCACCAATGAATTTCCTTCAATATCAAAGGACGTTACTAAGGTATAATGCTGGTGATCAGTGACCCTGATATTACCTGTACCCGAGCCGCTGATGATAAAACTGTTCCCGGTAAACCTTTTGCTGATATTTCCATAGCCAATGCCATCAATGGTGCAGCCAATAAGTGAAAGCTGATACAGGTGCTGCCTGCAGTTGTTTAGATCATGTATCAGGGATTCGTCTAAAGCATTTTTCCTTATCCAGGTGGATTTGAATTTTATAACACCTTCTTCGTTCATCTTTTTATTTGTTCAGGGAAAAGCTTCAGGATCTCTTGTTCATCTGCAGCGCAGATGCCTCTTTCAGTGATCAAACCAGTAATGAGTCGTGATGGTGTAACATCAAATCCATAATTCAGTGCCGGGCTTTTTTCAGGCGTGATCAATACCTGTTTAATGGTATCATCACAAAAACCACTGATATATCTTACCTCGTCGGCGCTTCTTTCTTCAATTTCAATTTCACGCAATCCGTCATACATATTCCAATCGAAAGTGGAGGAGGGAAACGCTACATAAAAGGGCACGCCATTGTCTTTTGCCGCCAGGGCCTTAAGGTAGGTGCCAATTTTGTTGGCTGCATCGCCCCTACGTGTTACACGGTCAGCACCTGTTATCACCATGTCCACCATTCCTTTCTGCATAAGATGACCGCCCGTATTATCGCTGATAACGGTGTGCGGTATGCCCAGGTTAACCAGTTCCCATGCAGTAAGCGAGGCACCCTGGTTGCGGGGCCGCGTTTCGTCAACCCATACATGAACGGGGATGGATCTTTCAAAGGCTTCATAAATAGGAGCCGTGGCAGAACCCCTGTCTACAAATGCAAGCCATCCCGCGTTGCAATGGGTTAAGATATTCACCGTTTCACCATTCTTTTTTTCAGAAATGGCCTGAATGATCTTCAGTCCATGCTTTCCTAATTCACGGCAATAATGAGCATCTTCATTTGCGATCTCTTCTGCCATTTTTTTTGCCACTGAGATCTTTTCCTTGCGGGTAGCGGCTTTAGATATGGCGGTGAGCTGCCGGTTAACTGCCCATGAAAGGTTAACGGCCGTTGGTCTTGTAGCAATTAATCTTGCGCCATATTGGTGCATTATGTCATCCGGATCTTCGCCGTTTGTTTCCAATAAGGCCAGGTACATGCCATAGGCAGCTGAGGCCCCTATAAGGCCGGCCCCTCTCACCTTCATTTCTTTGATAGCCGTAACCATATCGTTAAAGCTCTGTAGGGCTTCAGTTTCAAACCGGTGAGGTAATAACCGCTGATCAATGATATGAACAGTAGCCGGGTCTGTTTCATTCATCCATATTGTTCTGTAATGTTTACCATTTACCTGCATAGTAGTTATAAAAGTATCCTGAAATGCCAGAGCAAAAGAAATTAGTTCAAAAAATCAAATGATCATGGTTAAAGCTGCCTGCCAATAGCCAATAGCCATTGGCTTTTTTCTTACCTTTGCCCACATTTTCAAAAATACATCCAGGAGCCCTTATGGCCAATCGATATAAAGAATTCAAACAATTAAATCTTCCTTCCATAGAAAAGGAAACGCTCGAAAGATGGAAGCAGGAAAAAACTTTTGAAAAAAGTGTAGAATTAAGGGATGGATCTGAACCCTTTGTTTTTTTTGAAGGTCCACCGAGTGCCAATGGCATGCCTGGAATTCATCATGTGATTTCCCGCTCCCTGAAGGATCTTGTTTGCCGTTATAAAACCATGAAGGGTTTTAAAGTTGAACGCAAGGGTGGCTGGGATACACACGGGCTTCCTATTGAACTGGGCGTGGAAAAAGAACTGGGCATTACTAAGGAAGATATCGGAAAAAAAATATCTGTAGCAGAATACAACCAGAAATGCCGCGAAGCCGTTTTGCGATATAAGGATAAATGGGATGAGCTAACCATGAAGATGGGTTACTGGGTTGACCTTAATGATCCCTATATCACTTTTAAGAATGAATATATTGAAACGCTGTGGTGGTGTTTAAAAGAATTATATAACAAGGGACTACTTTATAAAAGTGTATCCATACAGCCTTATTCACCTGCAGCGGGAACCGGATTAAGTTCTCATGAACTGAATCAGCCTGGTACTTACAAGAATGTAAAAGACACCAGTGCCGTTGCCATGTTCCCTTTGTCTGTTGCAGCTACAACCATGGCAGGCGAAGGCCTTGATACCTTACAACGCATCAATGATGCACTGAAGGCCCAGGGTAATACAAACGATGTTTACTTTTTAGCCTGGACAACCACTCCATGGACCCTGCCTTCAAATCTCGGACTCACCGTTGGTCCGAACATAGATTATGTTTTGGTGAGTACATTCAATCCTTACACACATGTACCGCAAAATGTAATTCTTGCCAGGGCTCTGATTGGAAAATATTTCAGGCCTGAAGGCGAGAATATAAATTTTGAAAATTATGATGGAAGCCAGAAGATATTACCCTGGAAAATAGTTGTTGAATTTAAAGGGAAACAACTGGAAGGGTTGCGTTATGAACCCCTGCTTCAATATGAGGCCAATTCACTGGAAGCCGTGCAGGAAATTACGCCGGGTGCAAAACCATGGAAAATATTACTTGGGGATTTTGTAACCACTGAAGATGGTACCGGCATTGTGCATACAGCACCGGCCTTTGGTGCGGATGATTACCGTGTGGGAAAGAAATATAATATAGGCATCCTTACACTTGTTGACCGTGAAGGCAGGTTTGTAGATGGACTGGGTGAGTTTTCCGGGAGATATATAAAGGATTATAAAGGCCAGGAAGGATATGTAGATGTGAACGTGGACATTTCCGTTAAGCTAAAAAAAGAGAACCTGGCATTTAAGATTGAAAAATATGAACACAGTTACCCGCATTGCTGGAGAACTGACAAGCCGGTTGTGTATTACCCGCTTGATGCCTGGTTTATTAAAACCACAGCCCTGCGCGACAGGATGGTGGAATTGAATAAGACCATTCAATGGAAGCCTGAATCAACCGGAACCGGGCGATTTGGAAACTGGCTGGAAAATATGGTGGACTGGAACCTTAGCCGCAGCAGGTACTGGGGTACACCACTCCCGGTATGGAGAACCGGTTATGAAGATGAAAAAGGAAGATGGATTTCCCAGGGTAAAGATGAAGGAGGTGAAGAAATTTGTATCGGATCAATTGAAGAATTGAATGAAGGGATACGCAAAGCCAGTGAAGTATTGGGAGGAGATGTGAATAAAAACTATCTGCATGATGGAATTCTTGATCTGCACAAACCTTATGTAGACGAGGTGATACTTGTTTCACCATCGGGGAAACGCATGCGGCGGGAACCTGATCTGATAGATGTATGGTTCGACAGTGGCGCCATGCCGTATGCCCAGTGGCATTTTCCTTTTGAGAACAAAGAAAAATTCAAAGAAAACTTCCCTGCTAATTTTATTGCGGAAGGTGTTGACCAGACCCGCGGATGGTTCTATACACTGCATGCCCTGGGGGTAATGCTTTTTGATTCCGTTGCTTACAAAACGGTTGTGTCAAATGGTTTGGTGCTGGATAAGAATGGAAACAAAATGAGTAAGCGCCTTGGGAATGTGGTAGATCCCTTCCAGACCATTGAAAGATTTGGTGCAGATGCAACAAGGTGGTACCTCATTACCAATGCTTCCCCATGGGATAACCTGAAGTTTGATCTGGAGGGTATTAAGGAAGTTCAAAGAAAATTCTTCGGCACTTTATATAATACCTACCAGTTCTTTGCATTGTATGCTAATGTAGACGGATTCCATTTTAAAGAGCAATACGTTCCACTGGAACAAAGACCTGAGATCGACAGATGGGTATTATCATCATTGCAAACCCTCATCAAAAAAGTTACGGCGGCCTTTGACGATTATGAACCTACACAGGCCGGCCGTTTGATAGAAGACTTTGTTGATGAACACCTGAGCAACTGGTATGTTCGACTTTGCAGAAGGCGGTTCTGGAAGCCTGCCCGTAAAAACGCAGGAGCTGCAAATGTTGATGAAGTTGAACTGGATAAGATTGCGGCCTACCAAACTTTATACGAATGTCTGGAAACTGTTGTGCGTTTAATGGCTCCGATCTCCCCTTTCTTCAGCGATGAGTTGTTCATTAATCTGAATGCTGTAACCGGCAGGCAAAAAGAATCTTCAGTACACCATGTAAGATTCCCTGAAGCAAGGGAGGTCATGATCGATTCTTTACTTGAAGAGCGAATGAGTCTGGCCCAGGATGTTTGCTCACTGGTTTTATCCTTACGAAAAAAGGTGAACATAAAAGTTCGCCAGCCTTTACAGAAAGTATTGATTCCCGTACTCAATCCGGGTATGGCAGCACAATTGTTAAAAATTGAAGACCTCATCAAGGCCGAAGTGAATGTGAAGGAAGTGGAATATTTAACCGATACCGAAGGTTTCATTAAAAAGAAGATCAGGCCCAATTTCCAGGCCCTTGGTAAAAAACTCGGTTCGCACATGAAACGGGTTTCCCAGGCCCTTTCTGATTTTTCCCAGCATGATATTTCTTTATTTGAAAAAGAAGGCAGATATTCAATTCCCATTAACGATGAGTCTGTTGAATTGATGCTCAGCGAAGTAGAGATCAGCAGTGAGGATATACCAGGCTGGACGGTTGCCAATAAAGGATCATTAACGGTGGCGCTTGATATTAACATCAGTCCCGAGCTCGTTCAGGAAGGAGACGCAAGGGAATTTGTGAACAGGATCCAGAAAATAAGGAAGGATAGTGGTTTTGAAGTAACGGACAGGGTAGATGTGAAAGTGGCAGCCAATAACGGTATCGGTCAATCTTTGGCTAAGTATAATGACTATATTTGCGCCGAAATTCTGGCGGATAAGCTGGAACTGACAACACAAATTGACGGTGGCATTGAAATAGAGATAAATGACAATCCATTGAAGGTCATCGTTTTAAAAAAGGGGTAATTTATTGTATGGCTACAAAGAAGCAAGCACCCAAATCTGCCCGCCCTTCGGGTGGGAAAACAGCAAAAGCGGCCAAACCGGCTAAAAAAGCACCGGCAAAACCAGTCCGTTCCGCTGTCAAGCCAACTGCTGCAAAAAAATCAGCAAAGCCGGCACGACCATCAGGAAAGCCTGTTGCCAGGAAAGCAGTGCCCAAAAAGGCAGTTAAAAAAGCGGCGCCTGCTCCAAAAAAGGCGGCTGCCAAGCCTGCACCCAAACCGGTGAAGAAAGTGGTGGCACCTGTAAAGAAGGTAGCTGCTCCGGCTAAGGCTGTGCCTTCAAAAGCGGCTCCTGCTAAAAAACCGGAACCGGTAAAAACTCAGGAACCTACCAAAAAACCGGTAGTTGCAGCGCCTACACATCATGAAGTAAAGCCAGCCGTTAAGCCAATTGAGAAACCAGTAGCTAAAAAAGAACCACCAAGAAAGGTGGTCATTCCAAAAACATCAACTACGAAAGCAGTAAAATACGATCCTGATTTCACCAAATCAGTATTGGATTCACCTAACCATGAAAACACCGGCCCAACAATGAGATATTCAGATTCAGAGTTACAGGAGTTTAGAGAGCTGATCATGAAAAAGCTGGAAACAGCCAAGAAAGAACTGGCGTATCTGCAGGGACTGATCACCCGTAAAGATGAAGGAGATATGGAAGATGGTCGATATATGACCATGGAAGATGGAAGTATGAGCATGGAAAGAGAACAGCTAAGTCAAATGGCCAGCCGTCAGATCCAGTTCATTGACCATCTTGAAAAAGCTATTATGCGCATAGAAAATAAAACCTATGGCATTTGCCGTGTTACCGGTAAGCTGATTGAAAAGGCCCGCCTTCGTGCTGTGCCTCATGCTACACTGAGCATTGAAGCAAAGCAGATGATGAATAAATAGTTTGCCCAGGCAAATTGTAACCGTGTACATAAGAAAAGGAGATTTTGCAGAGAAGAAAACTTTAATTTCTCTGCAACAACCTCCTTTTCTTCTTTTTCACGATGGTAAAAAAATACTGCTGAAAACAGCTCAGGATACACCCCCGGTTCAGTCATCTTAAAAAAATCTGCAACCCTATTCCAATATTCACGCCGTTGCCACTGAATTCCTGTGTTGGTTTGTATTCGGAAATGCTGATGTTACCATTGTCGTTGGTATGTGCGGTAGTGGTGGTGGTGAATTTACTGGAGGAATGTACATAACCAATAAATGCTTCAAGGCCAGCCGATGTGCTGATCATTTTTGTGATACCGGCAGTGATACCCGCATTGTAAAAAAATCTGGCTGAAGAACTTCCTGTATAAGTTTGGGAATAATTGGTGAGGTAATAAAATCCGTCAGTATTTGTGCTTCCGCTTCCGGCATTTACATACGCAGTTGCAAAAGGATATAATTTGCCACCGGATGAAAAAAAATACCTGAGGAAAGCGCCTGCACCGAAATCCAGATTACTGTAATTATCTTTTTTATACGTATTCCCATTTTCACTTTCCAGCCAGGTTTTCTGTCTGGAATAAACTAAAACGGGTTGTACGCCCACTACTATATTATTCTGAATGAACCATCCGTACGATGGATTTAGATTAATGGTAAAATTATTTTGATTGGATGTATATCCCTGCGTTCCATTTGGATAACTGTATAATGTTTTGCCTGATGAAATGGTACTTCCTGCAATGGATGAACCAATCATTTTGTCTCCCTTTTTAAATTGGGCAAAGGAGCTGACAGTTAGTGTTACACAGAAAGCGATCAATATATGTTTGGGTTGCATACCGTCTTTTTGGATATGAGCAAATGTAGGTTTAGCAGGTCAATCGGATGTGCTAATTTGAATTATTAAATGTTGGAAAATAATTTCATAACCGTTACTTTTAACAATATTACCAACCATTACAAAAACTGATTATGAGAAAAATGCGAATACTTTCTCTTTTATTGCTTGCCATAGTTTTCCTTGCTGCGAGTTGTGCTAAAGAAGGTCCTGTAGGTCCCGCAGGTTCTACCGGTCCACAAGGCCCTCCCGGATCTGCCGGTTCAGCAGGTGCAACCGGTGCCGTAGGTCCCATTGGTCCACAGGGTCCGCAAGGTCCAACAGGTCCCCAGGGTCCACAGGGTCCTGCCGGTACAGCCAATGTAATTTATTCAGACTGGTTTGCGGCCAATACCCTTACATGGGCCGATTCAACACATACCGATCTTGGAACCATCAGCCGTGGTAACAAAGCAGCGCCTGGTGTTACAGCTGCTGTTTTAAGCAATGGAATTGTGCTTTCTTATTACAGAAGTACAACTGCAGGAACAACGCAGCTGCCATATATATTTGGAACAACTGCCAGCCTGATGCAGTATGGTTCTATATTGAACACGGGTACCATCACTTATTATGTTGCCAACCAGACCAGCGGAACTGCAACCGGTGCCATGCCATCAGGCGAGTACCGTTATGTAGTGATCCCCGGCAGTGTAGGTGGCGGAAGATTTATGCAGGGTGCAGCAGCAAATTATACAATTGACCAGTTGCGCAACATGAGTTATGAGCAGGTATTGCAATTATTCCGCATTCCTGCAAGAGGGTCGAATGGATGATCAAATTGTTTTTCATAAATAATTAAACCGGTTCCTTTGAACCGGTTTTTTATTTGATCAGGGAAAAATATTGTCGCGGTAAACAATTCAAGATCTTTCTCCGGATCATAAAATGATGTTGGATAATTCATGATCAGGTTTCTTTCAATGATTAAAGTTCATACTTCCCCGGCCATTCCGATTTGATGATTGAATTTTATGAAAGTTCAAACCATATCTTTACCTCCCAAAAAAAGCAGCCGGTATGACCATCAATTTTACATATGATAAAAAGCAGGTAATACAGGCATTACGGTATCATTTTCTTGCTAAAAAAGAGATCAGGCTGATGATCATTCTCGTAAATGTTTTTGCACTGGCATCAGCCGTGTTATTTTACATGAAAAAAATTCTTCCGTTTGCCTTCCTTGTTGGTTCCTTTCTCTGGTTTGTATTGATGATCGCATTCTGGTTCATTCTCCCCGGAATGGTATACAGGAGAGCATCTACCTTCCGCGATCATTTCACCATGCAATTTGAACAGGATTCTTTTAGCGTGGGAAATGAAAGAGGATCCCGTTCCTGGCAATGGAATGAATTAAGCAATTTTGTGGAGACACCTCACTTCTTTCACTTATACTTCGACAGCCGTTCTTTTTTCCTCGTTCCTAAAAGTGCTTTTGCCGACAGCGATGAAGTGTATACGCTGAGGCACATAATGATGGATAATGTGAAGAAGTAGCTGGGAGCTACGGGTTACTTGCTTTGAGTTGCGAGCTGCGCGTTATACATGATACTTTCAGATTCAGTAATTCTATTTTATAATGAAACCGAGGGTTTGCTTCTGACTATCATAATAATTCTTTAACGCTTTCTTTAATTCTGCATCCTTTTCCATGGCTTCATAGGTTTTGTTTTTGACTGTGATAAAGAAATCCTCAAAGACCGGGTGTTTGTCTTTTTCTATCAGAATAAAATGGTTTCTGTATTTTGAAAAATTCCGGACAAAGGCAGGATTTTTTTCACGGCGTAGATGATGAAATATGCCTTCAAATGCCAGGGCTTCCAGAACTGTAAGGTCTTTTTTGAGTTTTAATTCTTTGGTGCCATTGAATGTGATGCAGATATAGCCACTTAAGGTGCTGTCACTGCTTTGCCAGGTAAGAAAGAACCTGGATGAGACATGCATCATTTCCTTCCATGTAAAAATTTCTTTTTGAGATATATCAATATTGGAAAGCAGCCTGAAATATCGATTGAAATTATTATCCTGTTTTAGATCTGAACAGATTAGCTGGTTGATCTTTGCTGTGTCCGGATATAAATGGGCATATCTTAGAGGGGAACCTACATTGTTTCCAAAAATATAATCGAAACGCTGATGGTCATGAATGAATTTTTGGAAATTGTTTTTTCCTTTTTTCATTTCATAGTCCCAGGCCAGGGTTTTCTGTTGATTTATTTGGGATGGCGTCATCCTACCCTCACCAGGAAGGAAGACAAATCCCTTTCCCCCTCTGATTTCTTTTTCCTGGAATTTATATTCTACAAGCTCACAATAACTGACCTCATCCATGCTGACCTTAAATGCGCTACCAGTGCAGGAAGAAAGCAAAATAAGGGGTATAAAATATTTTGAGGAGAGATACACGCAGAAAACATTAATAGGAAATATTGACCGGTATTTTTCCAGAAGCTCACAACTCGCATCTCACAACTCACAACTCCTTCTCCATTACATAATGCGGGATCGTGATTTCCTCAAACTCATTGCCTATTTTCCGGTAGCCCATTTTTTCATAAAAGCCAACGGCATTTTTTCGGGCATGCATAGTGATCTTTCTATAACCCCTGTCCCGGGCCAGGTTTTCTGCAAACTGCATGAGAGCCCTTCCAATTCCTTTGCCCTGGAGGTCGTTGATCACGGCCATCTGCCTTAAGCGCACCGTCTGGGGTTCTTCTTCAACCAGCATACAGCAGCCAAGCATGTGATCATCTTCAAATGCAGCAATATGAAGGTTTTGTTTTTCCTGTTCAAGTTCTTCATTTGTAAAATTCAATCCGAGTGGCTGACGCAATATTTCATTACGCAGCCTGATTACCTGCTGATATTCCACCGTTCCATGATCTATGATTTTCAATGCCATTGCCTGTTGTTGAGTGTTTCAATTTACAAATATCCGCCAACCCTGCAAATTCCCATTTTTACCTGGTCCGGGATTTGGGCAAAACAACTATTATTTTCAAAGGAATGATCAAAATGTTATTTAAACCAAAAACTTATATTTTTGCACCACTATAACCAAACTTTTACAAAATGTCAGACATTGCAGCAAGAGTAAAAAAGATCATTGTAGACAAATTAGGAGTGGACGAAGCAGAAGTAACGAATGAGGCTTCTTTTACCAATGATTTGGGTGCCGATTCTCTGGACACCGTGGAACTCATTATGGAATTCGAAAAGGAATTCAATATTTCGATTCCGGATGAGCAGGCTGAAACTATTACTACTGTAGGTCAGGCTGTCTCTTACCTGGAAGAACACGCTAAGTAATTAAAATGGGATCCTCCGCTTAAGCGGGAGGAAGTATAAAACATTCCGCCTTCCGGTTGCTCACGCACTTGAGAAGGCGGTTTTATCTTACATAAAATTCTGCTGCAGGCCTATGCAATTCAATCGCGTCGTTATAACAGGAATGGGTGCTTTGACACCACTTGGGAATTCCATAACGGAATACTGGAATAATCTTAGGAATGGAGTTAGCGGCTGCGACTTTATTACAGGTTTTGATGCCTCTAAATTCAAAACCCGCTTTGCCTGTGAAATCAAAAATTTTGATCCAACCAATTTTCTGGAAAGGAAAGAAGCCCGGAAGGTGGACCGTTTTACACAAACGGCTCTGGTGGCAAGCGACCAGGCTGTGCAGGATGGTGGCATTGATAAGAATAATGTGAACCACGACCGCGTGGGGGTTATTCTTGGCAGTGGCATCGGCGGACTCCTCACCTTTCAGGAAGAAGTTATGAATTTTGCCAAAGGTGAAGGCACACCCAGATTCAATCCTTTCTTCATTCCTAAAATGATCCTTGACATTGCTGCGGGACATATTTCAATGCGGCATGGGTTCAGAGGCCCCAATTTCGCAGTGGTGAGCGCATGTGCTTCATCTACCAATGCCATGATGGAAGCTTTTAATCTCATACGGATGGGAAAGGCTGACATGATATTGACCGGAGGCTCTGAAAGTGTGATAGGAGAAGCCGGTGTTGGAGGTTTTAATGCCATGAAAGCCCTGAGTGAAAGAAATGATGATCCCAAAACTGCTTCAAGGCCTTATGATAAGGACCGGGATGGTTTTGTAATGGGTGAAGCCGCCGGCATTCTTGTTTTTGAAGAGTATGAACATGCCATCAAACGCGGAGCAAAGATCTATTGCGAAGTTGCAGGAGGAGGCGCTACTGCAGACGCACATCATATTACAGCTCCACATCCCGAAGGACTGGGAGCAAAAAATGTAATGCTTCAGGCCCTGGATGATGCAGGTATGCAGGCTTCCGATATTGATTATATCAATACGCATGGAACTTCAACACCATTAGGGGACATAGCCGAGGTAAAAGCCATCATAGATGTTTTTGGCGAACATGCATTCAATCTGAATATCAGTTCTACAAAATCAATGACAGGCCATTGCCTTGGTGCAGCTGGCGTAATTGAGGCCATTGCCTGTATCATGGCCGTTCAAAATGATATTGTACCACCTACCATCAACCATTTTACAGATGATCCCGAACTGGATCCGAGATTGAATTTCACATTCTGGGAAGCACAAAAAAGAACAGTCAATGCAGCCTTGAGCAATACTTTTGGTTTTGGTGGACATAATGCCTGTATGATCTTTAAGAAATATTTGGCCTGAGCAGCCAAAGGCCAGAGGCTAATAGCCAATTTAGTATTTGCGTAATAAATTTTGTAGTTTTCAATCCTGTGGATTTTTGGAAATCATTTTATAAGAAGAAACATGTTGATCCGTCTTTCAAAAAGCAATTGAAAGGTGTATTGGGATACTCACCCGGTAATACTTCACTTTATAAGACGGCACTTACACACCGCTCCGTAAAAGATACCATTGATGAAAATAACGAAAGGCTCGAATACCTGGGAGATGCTATTCTAAGCGCCCTTGTAGCAGATTACCTGTTCAAACGCTATCCCTATAAAGAGGAAGGTTTCCTTACTGAAATGCGTAGTAAGATGGTAAACCGGCAGCAGTTAAATGATATTGCGGTGAAAATGGGATTAAAAAAAATCACGGTCTATAATAAATCGGATAGTTCGCTTAAAACAAGTCAGATCTTTGGAAATACACTTGAAGCGCTTGTGGGAGCAATTTATCTTGATCTGGGATATAAGAAAACCGGTAAATGGGTAACTGAACGTATCATCATGCCCCATATGTTTGTTGAAGATCTTGAGATCCTTGAGATCAATCATAAGAACAAACTTTATGGATGGGCCAATAAGAACGGGCGACAACTGGAATTTGAAACCCTTAATGAACAAATGGAAAACGGCAGACGGTTATTTACTGTGGGTGCCGTCATCAATGGTAAGGTAATAGCGCAGGGCAAGGCCTTTAATAAAAAAGATGCTTCACAAATTGCAGCGCAGCTTGCTGTAGAAAAATTAGGCATAGTCAATTCCGATTCTCCTGGTATGGAACAGGGATAGCACTTACGGATTTATAATCCGGAGTAGTTTTTCTTACCTCTTTTAAAACCCTTAAATAAATCACCTTATATAACTAAGTGTTTTTCTTAGTTCAATATTTCAGAAGTTCCCAGTATTAAGAATTTCAAGGTTGGTAAAACTACGATACCCGTGATGGGTGATCATGATAAATTTATCGGGTTTACTTAAAAATGCTACTGGTATATACTTAAAAGGCATTTGCTGAATACTAATGAGTTATGAAGGATTTTTTAAAAAATATGTAGTTTTCCGCAAGAAATAAGTAAAAATACTTGCAACTCAAAAAAACGGATTATAGTTTTGCTCTCGCTAATCAGAATCAGTAAGAAGAATTACTTATCAAACACTAACTGATTTATTTAGCAACCCTAAAAAAACTTTTAAAACATCCGTACCGTGAAAAATCTTTTCCTCATAATTTTTGCTGTCCTGAGCTTCCAGCTTATACTTGCAAGCCCCCGCATCAAAGTAAAAAATAATGGTTACTGGCACAGTAACGCAACTTGGGATTTGAACCGGTTGCCTTCACAGGAAGATACCATTATCATACCTGCTGACAAGGTTGTTACCATAAATGATGATCAGGTGTTAAGTGGTAATGTATATATGCAGATCTATGGTAAACTCATCTTTCAGAACAACAATTCAACTTTAAAAATGGGTGCTGGTTCTACTGTACTGGTGTATAGTAACGGACAGATACTCGGTGGCGGAACGGCATCACAAAAACTCCGCATTGGGAACCTGGCCGTTTTTACCGGTAATGAGCCTCCGGTTAATGGTCCTCAAATGGCAACGGCTGCTTCAGGTGGATTTGAATCATTTAACGAGGTGGCCCTTCCGGTAAAATTTGTTGGCTTCACCGTTTCGCGCAGGCAGTCAAATGATGTGCTGGTGCAATGGTCAACCTCAGAAGAGATGAATGCATATATGTATGAAGTTGAACGTAGCTATAATGGTTCAGAGTGGAATGCCATTGCATATGTATCAGCCATTGGAAACAGCAATGCCCTAAATAATTATTCATATACCGATAAAAATATTGCAGTACGCATGGCTTATTACCGCGTAAAGCAGGTTGATATCGATGGAAGGTTCGCATATACAGCTATCAGGTCAGTAAAAACTGAAAATGAAATCGCTAACCAGGTAAACATTGCTTCAATTCAGGGGAAGGTTGTTTTACAATTTCCTGAGGAAATAAAAAGCCAGCTGGTTGTCCGGATAATTTCATTAGGCGGACAGGTTGCAGATCAGCAGGTTATCAACAACCCTGTGGGACAGCTGATCTTCCAGTCAAATATCAATATCAAAGGAAATTATATCGTGTCTGTAAGCAACGGTAAAGATATTCATGTTGCCAGGCAGGCCATATTTTAAACTCGTTTTTTTAGGCGTTGAGGAAAATCCCTGGGTTTCTACCCGGGGACTTCTTTTTTAAATTCATCATTAAAGGCCCTGAGCAGGGAAACGATTTGCATTCATTGATCAGTATGTCAAAAAGAACATCTGAATTGCAACCTGGCTACATTTTAAATTCAACTATTTTACTTCCTGGCAAAGCTCCACCAGCACACCGCCTGTTGATTTGGGATGAAGAAAACAAACAAGTTTGTTATCAGCGCCGGGTTTGGGTTTTTCATTAAGCAGAATAAATCCCTGGTTCCTTAATCTTTCCATTTCAGCCTGGATATCTGTTACTTCAAATGCGATATGGTGGATCCCTTCACCTTTTTTTTCCAGGTATTTGCTGATCACGCCATCCGGTGATGTTGATTCCAGTAGCTCAATCTTGGTATCGCCTTGCTGAAAAAATGCGGTATTCACATTTTCCGATTCAACCTTTTCGGTTTTATAGCAGCTGGTGTTCAGCAATTTTTCAAATAAGGGTATGGAACTGGCCAGTGAATTAATGGCAATTCCAATATGTTCAACTTTGAGCATAGGTTTATATTATGATATTGGTAAAATTAAGTACCCCGGTGTTCAGGTTAGAAAATCTTCTTTGAATTGAGGTAAATTTGTGTTCGCGAATGTCGAAACTAAATTTATCAGGGAGACGGAATAAACCATGTTACAGCTTCCCATATATCTTGATCATAATGCAACAACTCCCTGTGATAAAAGGGTAGTGGAGGCGATGTTGCCCTATTTCAGTCAGGATTTTGGTAATGCCGCCAGCCGTAATCATTCTTTTGGCTGGCATGCTGCCGAAGCGGTTGATATGGCCAGGGAACAGGTGGCTGGTTTGATCAACGCCCTGAAGCAGGAGATCATCTTTACTTCAGGCGCTACTGAAGCCGTAAATCTTGCTATTAAAGGAGTAATAGAAGCCTATGCCACAAAAGGCAATCATATCATTACCTCCAATATAGAGCACAAGGCTGTTCTTGACGCCTGCAGGCATCTTGAAAAGCAGGGTGTGGAAATTAGCTATATTCAAGTGGATAAAGATGGACTATTAGCGGCCAGTGATATTGAAAGAGAAATAAGGCCGGAAACGGTTTTGATTTCGGTAATGTATGCAAATAATGAGTTGGGAACCATTATGCCAATAAAGGAAATTGGGTTGCTTGCAAAAAAACATAAGATCGTTTTTTTTACAGATGCCACCCAGGCTGCAGGTAAAATACCGGTTAACGTATTGAATGATAACGTAGATCTGCTGGCCATGTCGGCCCATAAAATGTACGGTCCAAAAGGTATTGGTGCACTCTATGTACGAAGGAGAGATCCAAGAATAAGTATCGCCGCACAAATGGATGGTGGCGGGCATGAAAGAGGTATGCGAAGTGGTACACTTAATGTTCCGGGTATTGTTGGATTTGGAAAAGCCTGTGACATTGCAGCTATGGAAATGGAAAAGGATCAAAACCATACTTCCCTGCTTCGCAATAAACTTGAAGCCGCTCTTTTGAGGCTAAATGAAACATATGTAAATGGAAGCACAGAAAACAGGCTGCCACATGTTACCAATATTTCATTCCGGAATGTAAATGACGAAGCCCTGATCTCAGGCATTAATAAAGAAATAGCCGTGTCTTCAGGGTCGGCCTGTTCCTCTGCCTCAATTGAACCTTCTTATGTGCTCAGGGCTATTGGACTGGATGATGACCTGGCACAAAGTTCGATTAGATTTGGATTAGGTAAATTTACCACTGAAGAGGAAATTGAATATACAATTGAAAGGATCACTGATACGGTTTTTGATTTACGTGCAATGATCGCTTCCATGGTTAAAAAAGAACATAATTAATTAAAAAAGAGTAGCATGGTATCCACAGAAAATGGAATATACATAACTGATAAGGCCAAAGAAAGGGTCATTCAGCTAATGGAAGAATCAGGTCATGCTGAAGATCCTTCCTACTTTGTGAGAGTTGGTGTTGTAGGCGGCGGCTGTTCAGGCCTTAGTTATAAACTTGATTTTGATAATCAGATAAAACCAGGTGACCAGATCTTTGAGCATAATGGTATTAAAGTAGTCACCGATCTTAAAAGCTTTCTTTACCTCGTAAATACCACGCTTGAATTTTCAGATGGGTTAAATGGTAAGGGATTTTATTTTAACAATCCCAATGCAAGCAGAACCTGCGGTTGTGGTGAAAGCTTTTCAGTGTAATAAAGGTTGAACCGGCACGTAACCGTTCATTCAAATTCAATATTTCAGAAAGTGCAGATCGCTGACTTTTCTTTCTGCCCGGCTATCTGAGTTCAAAGATGGAATTTACTTATTTTGCATCCACATGTGGTCTATCTGTAAAAAAGAACTCAGACAGTTTTTTAATAGTTTAACCGGGTATATAGCGATCATAGTTTTTTTGCTGGCCAATGGACTGGTATTATTTGTATTCAGCGACAACATGCTTGATTATGGATATGCCACCCTGGAAAAATTTTTCTCCATTGCCCCATGGATACTGATGTTCCTGATTTCGGCCATCACCATGCGCAGTTTTTCTGAGGAGTTTAAAACCGGAACATTTGAGATCCTGCAAACGCGTCCACTGAGTAGCTGGCAGATCGTGAGCGGTAAATTTCTTGGAAGTCTTATTGTTGCCACTATTGCGCTGGTACCAACCCTGGTTTATTATTTTACAATGAACCACCTGGCCTCAACAGAAGGGATTGATTCAGGCGCAGCCGCCGGTTCATATCTTGGTTTATTTCTGCTGACCGCACTTTTTGTTTCCATTGGGATCTGCGTAAGCAGCTTCACCACCAATTCGGTAGTGGCATTCATCATCAGTTTAATTGCCTGCATATTATTTTATTTTGGATTTACAGCCATCAGCCAGTTGCCTTTATTCAAAAATGGGTTTGATTACTATATTGAAATGATCGGTATCGATTTTCATTACCAGAGCATCAGCAGGGGTGTGATAGATACCCGCGATATCATTTATTTCATCAGCATCATATTATTCTTCCTGATGGTAACCAGGCAGAATTCAGGAAAAAGGATCAGCCATAAAAAAAATGCCATCTGGTGGGCTGGACTGGTAATAGCCATAGCAGCCATAAATTTTCTTGCTTCTGAGTTGCATACAAGAATGGATCTTACAGAAGAAAAAAGGTATTCACTTACCAGTACATCAGAGGAGCTTGTGGAGAATTTACCTGGTGAAATGAACATTGATGTATTTCTTGAAGGTGATTTTCCATCTGAGTTCAGGAAACTCGGTAATGCAACAAAAGAATTTTTGATGATGCTGAGGGAAGCCGATCCATCCAAAATTCAGTACAGGTTCATAGATCCCCAGGATGAAGTGCTACCCGGCCGCAGTTGGGGAGATTCAATCCAGGTTTTAGGGGCCAGCCCTATTAACCTTAGTGTGCAGGTGAAAGCTGGTGAAGAAAATAAAGTTGTCTTTCCATATGCGGTTATCAGGTACAATGACCGGGTTGAGTTGGTGAATCTGTTTCAAAGCAGCAAAAGAAATATCACTGTTGCTGAATTGAATAATGCAGAAGCCATGATGGAATACCAGTTTGCAAAGGCAATGGACAGGATAATGGATCCTGAAAAACCTTCCATAGCTTATGTTATTGGAAACGGACAACCAGAAGATGCTTCAAGTTTTAGTCTCTGGTATGCTATAGATCCCGAAAGTGTGCCGGACCAAACCGTAAACCCGGAGTATTTTGATGTGAATGAGAAAAGTAATTACAGGCTGGGTTTATTTAATCTTGAAATGCAAAGGTCTGTCCCGGACGAGATCAAAGTACTTGTAATAGTCAAGCCTTCTATTGCTTTTTCAGAGGCAGCAAAATTAAAATTAGACCAGTACATTATGAGGGGCGGCAAGGTGTTATGGTTTATAGACAACCTCAATGCGGAACCCGATAGCCTGAGTATAAAATCGCAATTGATAGCTTATGACCGTAACCTGAATCTCCAGGACCTGTTGTTTACCTATGGAGCACGCATTAATCCTGATCTCGTTATGGACCTGCAGTGCGATTTTCTTCCCTTTGCAGTGGGTGGCAGTGCAACCGATCCGCAATATGAATTCCTGCACTGGAATTATTATCCCTTATTTGAATCTGCAAATAATCATATCATCAATAAAAATATCGGTTTGGTTGCAGGCCGGTTTGTCAATTCAATTGATACGATAGAAAATGAGGATATCAGGAAAACATTTTTGTTACAAAGCTCTGCCAATTCCAGGACCATCAGTACCCCTGCCATGATCAGTCCTAATGAAAACAGGAATACTCCACAGGATGAACTGTTCAATCAAAAAGGTATTCCTGTTGGCGTTTTACTTGAAGGAAGATTTACTTCCTTCTTCCGGGGCCGGATAAGCCGTGCGCAGGTAGACAGTCTTAAAGACCTCGGAGGTTTCAGGGATTCAAATATCGAAGAAAATAAAATGATCGTGGTAGCAGATGGTGACATTGTTTTAAATGATGTAGGTGCCCAGGGCCCTCTGCCTATGGGAATGAATTTATTTACTGTAGGATCTCAATACCAGTACCAGTTTGCCAATCGTGATTTTTTGTTGAACTGCCTTGAATACCTTACCAGCAAAACAAATATCATTGAAACAAGGAACAAGGAAATTATACTCCGGTTGCTGGATGCACGGAAAGTTGAAGATGAAAGAACAAAATGGCAATTGCTGAATATTGCCTTACCAATATTACTGGTTATTTTGTCTGGCTTCATTTACCAGCAGTTCCGCAGGTACCGGTTCGCTTCCAGATAGCGATTGGTGCGCCTTCCTTAACTATATTTGCCCATTCAAGCAAAGCGTGGAATCATTATGTCGACAGATCAGATCACTTACCTGGTATTTGGAATAGTATTGTTAATAGCAGTTGTGCTTGACCTTGGATTGTTGAGTAAAAGTTCTGCAGAGATCAGCATCAAAAAGGCCCTTATGCAAACCCTTTTCTGGGTGGCACTTGCTTTTGGATTTTTTGGCTTCGTATGGTATGAATATGGTAAGGCCCCGGCACTTGAATACATCAGTGCCTATCTCATGGAATGGAGCCTGAGCATAGACAATATCTTTGTTTTCATTCTCATATTCACCTTCTTCAGAATAAGAGCCGATCATGTGGCCCGGGCCTTACTCATAGGCATCCTGATGGCCATCATCTTCCGCGTGATCTTTATTACCGTGGGCGTTGTGCTGGTGGAAAGATTCAACTGGTTATTATATGTATTTGGGGCCTTCCTGGTATATACCGGTATCAAAATATTTGCGGTGAAGCAGGAAGATGAATTTGATCCGTCTAAAAATCCGGTTTATAAATTCCTGAACAGGTTCTTCCCTATCATACATGAGGATGTTAGTGGTAAGCTGGTTGTAAAAAGAAATGGCCGGAGGTTTTATACCAATATGTTTGTGGTGATCATCATGCTGGCAACAACCGATATTGTATTTGCACTCGACAGTATTCCTGCGGTTTTTGCGATAGTAACAGAATCTCCAAACAAGGAACTCATAATTTACACCAGTAATATTTTTGCTGTTCTTGGTTTAAGATCTCTTTACTTTCTTTTAAAAGGTGCGGTCAATAAATTTGAATACCTGCAACAGGGGATAGCCATCGTGCTTATTTTTATCGGATTAAAAATGCTTGTGCCGCTGGTGTTCGATAATTTCCATGTACCGGTAACAATATCGCTCATAGTGATCGTAATTTGCCTGGGCGGCTCCATACTTTATTCAGTGCAGGCTTCAAAAAGACGCAAAAATGAAAATGACCTGATTTAAAATTTGCCAGTGTATCCAGTTTCTGAAATTTGTACGATTGTTGGGGGAAGCTTTCTTCAAAAAACAACTGATACGGTTATACAGCACCTCATTTATGACAGCAGAAGGTTACAGCAGCCTTCATCTTCCGTTTTTTTTGCCCTCATAACAGAACACAGTAACGGGCATCAATATATAATGGATGCCTGGAAGAAAGGTATCCGCAACTTTATTGTTTCTGAACAGGCCTATATATTGGAAGAGGCCAATTTCATCCTTGTAAAAGATACGCTCATAGCGCTCCAGTTACTGGCAGCCCATCACCGGGCACAATTTAATTTGCCCGTGATCGGAATTACCGGCAGTAATGGAAAGACCATTGTAAAGGAATGGCTTCACCAGCTTCTGCACCAGGATTTTAATATTGTTCGTAGTCCCCGTAGTTTTAATTCACAGGTTGGCGTACCGGTTAGCTGCTGGCAGATCAGTCAATACCACAACCTTGGCATATTTGAAGCCGGCATTTCAAAACCGGGGGAAATGCAAAAGCTTGCGGAGATCATCAGGCCCACGATAGGGATACTCACCAATATTGGGGAGGCACACAATGAAGGCTTCAAAAGCATGAAAGAGAAGGAGCAGGAGAAATCTTTGTTGTTTCAGCAGTGTGAAGTGGTGATCTCGCCGGGAGATGACATAGAAGTGGTGGCTGAAATGAGCCGTAATGTATTTGAACGATCAGGCACAAAGCCTTTCTTTCATTTTAGCTGGGGGTATAAATCTTTCAATCATTTTCAAATACTTGAGGTCATAAAAAGTGCAGAAGAAACTTTCATAAAGGCTTCAGTTGCCTCCCGGCCTTTCTCCATTACAATACCTTTTATTGATGATGCTTCAATAGAAAATGCCATTACCTGTAGTTGTGTTATGATGGCCATGGGATATGATGAAAGGCAGGTAAACGAAAGACTGGCTATACTGCATTCCATTGATATGCGACTTCAGCTGAAACATAGTTTTAATGAATGTCTTGTGATCAATGACAGCTATAGCGCTGATCTTACTTCTTTGAAGACCGCACTTGATTTTTTGAAGCAGCAATCATCAGGGCTTGGCAAAACTGTGATACTTTCAGAATTCATTGAAAGCGGAAGATCCGATAAAGAATTATATGGTGAGATTGCGCAGTTACTGACACTGTACGGGATCAGCAGGGTGGTTGTGGTTGGAGAAAAGATCATTGAAGGGCTCAGAGATGTTTTACCCGAAAACATCAGTTTTCATCCATATACATCTCCGGAAGATTTTATCTCAAATTTCAGAAGCTCCTTATTCTATCGCGAAATTATTTTGGTTAAAGGCGCACGCAAATTCGGTTTTGAACGCATTGCGCGTTTGTTTGAAGAAAAAAAGCACCAGACCGTTCTTGAGATCAATCTCAATGCGCTGGTGCATAATTTAAAGGAATACCAGGGCATATTACAACCGGGTACAAAGGTCATGGCCATGGTGAAAGCTTTTTCCTATGGCAGTGGCGGAGCTGAGATAGCAAGCGTACTTCAGTTTTATAATGTTGATTTTCTTGGTGTGGCTTATGCAGATGAGGGAATGGACCTGGTGAGATCCGGTATCCGTATTCCGGTGATGGTTATGAATGCTGAGGAATCTTCGTTTCAGTCTGTCGTAGATAATAATCTTCAGCCTGTAATCTATTCCAGGGAGCTGTTGCATAAGTTCGGCTTTTATCTGAAAGAGCAGGGACTAACAGGCTATCCTGTGCATATTGAACTTGATACCGGGATGAACAGGCTTGGATTCTCTGTGCAGGAGGCTGAATTTGTTGCGGATCATATATCAAAGGGAAATGAGTTTTATGTGGTCTCTGTATTTTCTCATCTCGCCGCAAGCGAATCAGCGGCACATGATGATTATACAAACCAGCAGGCCAAAAAATTTGATGACGCGGTTCAGATGATCAAAAGACATATTTCATATCCTTTTATTGAACATATTGCTAATTCCGCGGCCATAGTGCGACATCCTCACCTTCAGAAGCACATGGTGCGGCTGGGTATTGGTTTGTATGGGGTTGAAATTGATGATGCCCATAAACTCAGCCTGCACACCGTGGCAACACTACGGTCAACTATTGCCCAGTTAAGGGTGGTGAAAAAGGGGGAAACGGTAAGTTATAACAGGCTGGGTATTATGCAAAGAGATTCACTGATTGCAACGGTGCGCATAGGTTACGCTGATGGTTATTCAAGGAAATTTGGCAATGGAGTTGGCAGGATGCTGGTTCGGGGTAAACTGGTGCCTGTTTCAGGCGTGGTATGCATGGATATGACCATGATTGACGTTACAGGGGTTGAAGGCGTGGAGCAGGGGGATGATGTGATCATTTTTGGACCCGGGTTACCCGTTCAACAGGTTGCTGAATGGGCCCAAACCATACCTTATGAGATAATGACCTCCATTTCACAACGGGTGAAAAGGGTTTATTTCCATGAATAGAATTAACCTTTTTAAAAAAACCTTCCCGGGCTTCAACCCTTATCTTTGAAACTTTAATTTTTTACAGTGAAGCTTCGATCTGCCATAATAATAATTTTCATCATCATTCTTGCGGACCAGGTTCTGAAGATCTGGATTAAAACCAGTTTTACATTCGGTCCCGTTACCAATATGTTCGGACTCCCCTGGGCGCAATTGTATTTTATAGAAAATGAAGGCATGGCCTGGGGATGGAAATGGGGCGGCGAATGGGGTAAGATGTTACTGACCTTATTCCGCCTGGCAGCAGTAATATTCGGTACATGGTATATTGGCCGGATAGTAAAGCAACAGTATTCAAGAGGATTCATCATCTGTGCTTCATTGATATACGCTGGTGCCCTTGGTAATCTCATTGACAGCATGTTTTATGGAATGATATTCGAAAGCAGTGAGAATGGTAATGTGGCCGAGATGTTTAACGGGAATGGTTATGCGGGATTTCTTCACGGGCACGTTGTTGACATGCTTTATTTTCCAATGATAGAATCAACCTATCCTTCCTGGATGCCCTTTGTTGGAGGAGACAGGTTTGAGTTCTTCAGCCCGATCTTCAATATTGCTGATGCTTCCATTTCAATTGGTGTGATAACCCTTCTTATATTTCAGAAAAGGCTGGTCCGTAAACATGAAACTGAAACCAATACGCAAACAATTACAACCAGCACGGAGCTTACAGATAAATCACAGGTAATGTGATCAGTGTTTTATCACTCTTTTATTAATGATCAGTCCCTGCGAGTGCAATTGTAATGTATATAATCCCTTCGGCAGCGAAGCTGTTTCAATCTGTAATTTGTTATAACCCTCTGCTATAGTCAATTGCTGCTGTTTTACAAGCCTGCCCGAATGGTCAATGAGCTGAAGGTTCACTACCTGGGAAATGTGCGAGTTGATTTCGGCATATAAAGTTTGTTGGAAAGGATTAGGCACATTTACAAAACTGAATATTTCTTTTTCTGCTGAGATCTTCACCGTCTTTGAAATTTTTTGCCTGTCATTATTTATCAGCCTTATCCTGTAATACACTGCCCTGCCTGTTACGGCTGTTTCAGACCAGGTATAGTTATTTAACTCGCTTTGGGTATTATAGCCATTCAGGAGTGCTGCATCCGTAAAATTTTGTCCATCAAAACTTTTTTCAATCCGGAATTTCACCCCGGTTGATTCCATGCTGGTGGTCCAGTTAAGTTTAATTATTCCATTTTCTTTTTTTGCTGAAAACGAAATAAGATCCGTGGTAAGGGCATCACCGCAGTCAATTACACTAAGTGTAAGAATTGATGAAATATCTGCAAATGCACAATTGGGATCAGAGATATTGGATATGGTACTGCCTACCACAACCCTGAATTTTAATCCGCTGTCAGCCATGTTGGCAACAAACGGAGGATAAGCCGTGAAATATTCCCATGCCGATCCGTTCCAGGCAGGCGATCCTGTGCCTATTGCACTGGCATCTGCCCAGCTGAATCCATTATCGGTACTTCTCTGCCATTTATAATAAATATAATTATCGAAGTACGATCGGATGTAAGCGCCTACATCAACCACATTTCCGGAACAAACAGTGGGGGTATTGTTTGGTGTAAAGGCCAGGTTAGGACTGCAGGTGGCAACAGAAATATCATCAAGAGCCCAGTCGTTGCCACCACCCCCGGGCGCATTATTGAATATTTTTAAGGTAAAACTGGTTTGTGAAGGACCGGTAAGGTAAGTGAAGCCTTTTTTGATCCATTCACCCGTATAAAGGATGTTTCCTGTTGAATAAAGGTCTATGCCATCAACATTAAAAGACAGGTTTGGGTAAACACCTGAAGAGTCGTTGGGTGCAGTGGGAATATAACCTGCACTTCCAGTTCCACGTCCTGCTGAATCACATCCACACCTGGAGCAGATATTTCTCATCCAGACGGAGATCTCATAATAAGTATTGGGACACAAGCCTGAAATGGTTTGCTGGAAAGCGGAATCAATACGATATGCCGCATTGATCACAAGCATATAACCTGCATCAGGGTTGGCAACCGTATCGGCAGCCGGGTTACCCTGTGAAGGATCTGCTGCACCTGTATGATCTCCAATTATATCCCATACACCGAAAACACGGCGTGTTCCATCCGGTAAGGGCACATTATTGGTGGTGGTATAGCCGGTTCGTATGCTTGTGTTATTGGGAATACCGTAATAATAGTCGTTAGGAGAATTGTTGGTAAAAACATTATACGTATAACCAATAGGAACATTTGCAGATGTGCCACGATTCCTTGGCCGTCCGGAACCAAAGGTTCCATTAAACTCAGTACCCAGCGCATTCGCACCAACGGCATTTGGACAGATACCAACATTCTGGTATACCGCAATGGTTCTTGCAGGGAAGGTAAAGTTTCTGAGTCCTGCGGATAGTGGCCTGTAGGTCATGTATCCACCGCCTATGCTTATGGTTGAATTATATGAAGCGGTCACCCTCACCCTGAACGATGCGATCATGATACAGGTGCTTCCAAAAAATGAAGGCCTGTGATTATTCACGATCCTTCCTCTTCTGAATGCCGTTGCGGGATTTGCATTGCCCCGGTATCCAAGGTTGATCCTGATGCTTGTTCCATTTCTCCATCCCTGGTCATCATTCATGGCATCAGTAAATTGTTTATAGATCTTTCCTTCATTTGTCAAAACTCTGATGGTGCCTGGAATATAGGAGGTGCCGGCTGGAATGAAATCGAAATATGCACAACTGTCGTATGTGCCTGATCTTACAACTATAGATGCCCTGATCTCCAGAATATCATTTGGCTCAACGGTACCACCATTGGTGCCTTTGGTGATGTTGATATAACTCTTGCCAAAGTCTATACTCTGCGCATATGAAGCAGTGGAAAGGGTTTGAAGGAGGATCAATACCAATACACCAAAACTATATGATATGGTTGTATTGTGTTTCATAGTCAGGATTGGTTTTAATTGGTCTGGATCTATTACAAGATACTATGTATTCTGCTGTGCTGCAATAGGTGAAACCTCTGTTTTTTTACTCATTTTTCCGGGCAGAAACGGCTGGGATTATTACTATTGATTGGTGAAAGGGAGTAGGGTATTTTGTGTTAAATCCAAGCCTCCTATGTACAAAATCAGAAGATGTATCATAATCCTGGGCTGGCTGTTTATTAATAATGTACCTTATGCCCAGGGTGAACCATTTACAAAAAGAACAGTGTCTTCAGGTTTAAATTCGCCCTGGGAGATCATATATGGACCCAATGATTCCATTTGGGTTACCGAGAGTGTTACCTACCTCGTAAAAAGAATAAATGTCAGCAATGGCAATGCTACTACGCTGATCAACCTCTCTACCCTCAAAAATTTTTCAAGCGGTGACGGTGGCCGGTGGCCGCAGGGGGGATTGATGGGCATGGCATTGCATCCTGATTTATATAATGCTGATCCGGCAGTGCGGGCCGCTAAACCATGGGTGTACCTGGCATATGTATATAACAGGCCTACCGGACAAACCTGTTCAACCAATTCAGGCTCTTCGAATCCCTGTTATTTCAATACCAGGATAGTGAGGTATGATTACAGTGGGAATACATTAACTAATCCTGTTACCATACTTGATAATATGCCCGGAAGTAATGACCATAATTCCGGAAGGCTCATCATAGGTCCTGACCTCAAATTATATTATACCATAGGCGATATGGGAGCAGGCCAGTTCAATAATAGTTCAAGAACAAACAATGCGCAGGCAACAGATGTACTGGAAGGGAAAACAATACGCCTGAATACGGAATCCGATGGAGATGCCGGACAGGATGCATGGGTTCCGGATGATAACCCATTTTATAACAGTTCTTCAATTTCTCCAAGAGACTATGTGTATTCAATGGGACACCGCAATTCACAGGGCATTGTATGGGCGAATGTAAATGGCACCAGCATCCTGTTCAATTCTGAACACGGAGATAAAACAGACGATGAGGTCAATATCCTGTCGCCCGGAAAAAATTATGGATGGAACCGCATGTCGGGATATTGTGATGATAATTACACAGGATTAACCCTTGGGGGCTATTCGGGTGTGGACGAAGATGCTTTTTGCACGGCTACGCCTGCCAATACCCAGCCAGTGAAAACCCTGTTCACCATAAACCAGTCAGAGATCAACAGCCTGCCTTCTGGTTTTACAGGGTGGCCTACCGTTGCGCCTTCCAGTATTGATGTTTATAGTGCCAACAAAATTCCAGGTTGGCAGCATTCCTTATTGATACCCTGCTTAAAAGCAGGACGGGTATTCAGGCTTAAACTAAATGCAACAGGTACAGGAATTGCAAATAATGCGGGAGGCACGGATACCGCTACTTATTTCAGGGGAGAAGGCCGTTTCAGGGACCTGGCCATGTCTCCTGATGGATTGAAAATTTACCTGGCCTGCGATGCAAGCGGCCAAACCTCAGGACCAACAGGAAGTTTTAACGGAGGTGGAACCCCGCCGCCGAATGCAGGGCGGATACTCGAGTTTTCTTATTCAGGAATTATTCTTCCCATCAATGAGCATACTTTATTACAACCGGGAGCAGTAGAAAGAAAGATCACCGTATATCCGAATCCTGCAAATGAAAAAGTTACCGTTTCAGTTAAATTGGATATTGCCAAACCTTATACGGTAGGCATCTTCAATATGTCGGGTGTGTTGATGAAAGAGAAAAGGTCCACAAAAAATGAAGTAATCATTGATATCAGACAGCTCAATACAGGGATGTATTTTTTACAGGTATCAAATGCCTACGGGCAAATAATACAAACAGAAAAGATTGTCAAACTCTGATCATTCGTACGATCCAAACCAATTTACATCCCAGTGACGGGCTTCATTTGTAATTGGGTTTTGCTGAATAAAGGTGGTTTGAATACTTAATTCTTTACTGGTGAGTTTCAAAACCGAAGTTTGAAACTTTTCCTTTTTATGATCTGCCACTGAAAGCGGGTAACCGCTGTATTGAAGGGCATACCTGGATCTTTCTTTCATACCGGTTGGAATTTAGGGTACCGAATACGTTTATCTATGCATTGTTAAATTAAGGAATGTATTGGGGAAAAGCAAATGAGGCAGGAAAGCTATGAGCTGCGCGCTTCGGGGTTTTCCTCACAACTCACAGCTCGCAGCTCATAGCTCACAACTCGCAGCTCATAACCCTACCATCTTCCCCGGATCCACCCACAGGTCAAATTCTTCAGCCGTTACATATCCCAGTTTTACGGCCATTTCTTTTAATGTGGTCCCTTCCTTATGTGCTTTTTGTGCAATTTCTGCTGCTTTGTAATAACCGATTTTTGTATTGAGTGCTGTTACCAGCATAAGTGAATTGTCAACATGCTTTTTGATATTGGCGGAGATGGGTTCTATTCCCGCTGCGCATTTATCATTAAAGCTCACGCAGCCCTCACCAATGAGTCTTGCGCTGTGCAGAAAATTGTAGATCATTAATGGCTTAAATACATTCAGTTCAAAATGACCCATAGACCCGCCAATACCAATAGCAACATCATTACCCATTACCTGTGCAGCTATCATGGTCAGCGCTTCACATTGGGTTGGATTAACCTTACCGGGCATAATTGAAGAACCGGGTTCATTGTCCGGGATATGGATCTCGCCTATGCCTGACCGTGGGCCGGACGAGAGCATGCGAATATCATTTGCAATCTTCATCAGGCTTACAGCTACGGTCTTTAGGGCGCCATGCGATTCAACTATGGCATCGTGCGCAGCAAGCGATTCAAATTTGTTTTTTGCTGTAATAAAAGGCAGGCCGGTAAGGCGGGCAATATGCCTGGCCACATTTTCAGAATAGCCATCAGGTGTATTGATTCCGGTTCCTACAGCGGTGCCCCCCAGCGCGAGCTCTGATAAATGGGCAAGTGTATTTTTAATGGCTTTCAAACCATGGTCCAGCTGCGAAACATAACCGCTGAATTCCTGGCCCAGGGTTAATGGAGTGGCATCCATAAAGTGCGTGCGTCCGATCTTGACCACATCCATGAAAGCGCTGGCTTTTTCAGCCAGGGTATTACGCAATTTTTCAACCCCTGGAATGGTTACCTCTATCAGCATTTTATAGGCAGCAATATGCATGGCTGTCGGGAAGGTATCGTTTGACGATTGTGATTTATTCACATCATCATTGGGATGAAGCGTTTTTTCTTTATCAGCTATCTGGCCTCCATTCAATACATGACCCCTGTAGGCAACCACTTCATTAACATTCATATTGCTTTGGGTACCGCTTCCGGTTTGCCATACTACAAGTGGAAAATAATCATCGAGTTTACCTTCCAGTATCTCATCGCAAGCTTTCCCTATCAGTTCCATTTTCTCTTTGGGTAAAATTCCCGCTTCGAAGTTGGTGATGGCAGCCGCTTTTTTCAAATAGGCAAAGGCCCGGATGATCTCTATGGGCATTCGGTTGATATCCTGGGCAATCTTGAAATTCTCGATGCTTCTCTGGGTTTGAGCGCCAAAATAGGCATCTGCAGGTACTTTAACCTCGCCCATAGTGTCTTTCTCTATTCTGTATTCAGGCATAAAGTTGAATTAGTGCCGCAAATTTAGCCCGAAAATTGTACAGATTGGGTATGAGCAAAGTCATATATGGTATAGTTGTTTTTATTGCTGCCGGATGGATGTCCTGCATTTATGTGATCGAGGACGAAAACCAGATGACATCGCAGGATTCCTTTGCCGCTTATGCACATATCGATTCGTTAAGGGTTGCCGACTCATTAAAAAGAGCTGATTCATTAAAGCTCGCTGATTCGGTTTTAGCAGGATCCATACATAAGGATCCAACCATAAAAAAATTTTTCTCCGGAAAAGAAATCGATACCCGTGGTGTAAGGCCGGAACAGGTAATAGAATTTGCCAAAACACTAATTGGCGTAAAGTATAAATATGCATCAACAGACCCCAAACAGGGATTTGACTGTTCTGGATTTATCACCTATGTTTTCAATCATTTTGATATTATAGTGCCCCGTTCTTCAATTGATTTTACGGAAGTAGGCCAGGAGGTAGATCTGCAGACCTCAAAACCAGGTGACCTGATATTATTTACCGGCACGGACAGTACTGAAAGATTTGTGGGTCATATGGGTATCATTGTAAGCAATGACAAAGGCCAGGTAAGTTTTATACATTCCACTTCGGGCAAAGCATATGGCGTAACTATTACGGCGCTCAACAGGTATTATATGGGAAGGTATATGAAAACAGTAAGGATATTTGGGTGAGGCTTAACCTGATGGGGAATCGGGAATCGTGATTGCCGGCCGGTATATTCCACTTTCCCGCCGGTCTGGAAAAATTTTCACGATTGCCGATTCACGATTGTTTCTATTTCCCTTTAAACTGTGGTTTTCTTTTTTCCAGGAATGCTGCGGTTCCTTCTTTCATATCGTCTGTTGCGAAACATTCACCAAAGGCATTCAGTTCAGTTTTGTATCCGTCCTCTCCGCTAAAAACTGCATTAGCAGCTTTGATGCAGTATCCAATTGCCAGCGGCGCTTTGCTCAAAATAATTTCAAGCAGCATTTTGGCCTTAGGCATAAGATCGTCCTGGGGCACCACATGATTTACAAGACCGTATTCAAGGGCAATGCTGGCATCGATCATATTCCCTGTCATTAATAATTCAAGTGCTCTTCCTTTACCTATCAATTGCACCAGCCTTTGTGTTCCTCCATATCCGGGTATCAGCCCAAGGTTCACTTCAGGCTGTCCAAATTTTGCATTGTCGCTGGCTATACGGAAGTGACAGGCCATAGCCAGTTCGCAGCCGCCACCCAGCGCAAATCCATTTACCGCTGCTATCACCGGTTTGGAGCAATTTTCAAATCCGGAAAATATATCCTGGCCTTTTTTGGCAAGGGCTTTTCCTTCGGTAGTAGTTAAGCCCTGGAATTCAGAGATATCGGCTCCTGCTACAAATGCTTTCTGTCCGGCCCCTGTAAGAATTACACCTTTGATCAATTCATCAGATTCAATTTCTTCCATCACCTTACCAAGGTCCTGCATCACATCTTTGTTTAAGGCATTCATTTTTTCAGGACGGTTAATAGTGATCATGAAAATTCCTTTTTCAAGCCTGGTTTCTAAAGTCTGGTACATGAAGAAAATTTTAGCAAATGTAAAACATGATGGATACCCGTCTTTTGTGTATTTTGAATAACTGATTATTTATGAAAAATTCCCTCCTGGCGTTAATAATATTTGTCTTCCTAAATTCATGTGCTGCTATCAAAGCTTATAAATACAAAGATTTCGATCTGAAAGATCTCGAAAAAATGGATGCAGTTGAACTGGCTTCCTCACCACAGCCATTTCATTTTGCATATGACACTGCTGGAAAAGACAACCTGAAAGCCTACCTTGATTCCAGCCTTCGCAACTCACTTTCCTATGCTTTCCTGGTTATCAGGAACGATACGATTCTTTATGAACGTTATTTTGGAAATATCAATGAATCCACCAGACTACCTTCCTTTTCTGTTGCCAAATCTTTCGTAAGCGCGCTTATAGGAATTGCCATACAGGAGAAATATATAAAAAGCGTGCAAGAACCCATCACTCATTACATTCCGGAGCTAATAAAAAATGATAAGGGTTTTGACAGGGTTACCATCCAGCACGTACTGGATATGAGAAGTGGGGTAAAGAGTAATGAAAATTACTATAGCCCCTTCAGTGATGTGATCAGGATGGGCTTTTCATCAAATGTTACCAGGCCGGCTATGGATCTGAAACTGGAAACAACACCCGGAAGTTTTGATTATAAAAGTGTGAATACTCAATTGCTGGCTATCATCCTTGAAAGAGCAACAGGGCGGAAATTACAGGATTATGCAGCTGAAAAAATATGGACTCCGGTTGGAATGGAATACGATGCATCATGGAACAGTGATAAAAGGGGAACTGTAAGAGCTTTTTGCTGTATCAATGCTGCGGCCCGTGATTATGCAAAATTTGGAAGGTTATATTTAAACAGGGGTAACTGGCAGGGAAAGCAAATTGTTCCTGAGGCCTGGGTGAACAGTTCAACAGATAAGGACAGCCTGTATGCAAATGGCGGTTATAAAAATCAATGGTGGGCAAACAATAATTTCAGAAATTTTGAAGATTCCTTGTTGGCAGTTTCATTTGCATCCACACAAAAAGGAGCGCAGTTAAGATCATATGCCTTGCAAAACGGTTTAAAAAGAATTTACAGGGTAGTGTATGCGGGTGATGCTTTTCATGCCCAGGGTATTCTGGGACAATTTGTATACGTGCATCCTGGGAAGAAGCTCATTATTGTACGCCTTGGACAAAACTGGAGTCATCCTTCCAAGTCGGCAGAAGGATTTATTTACCAGCTGGGGAATGCACTTTGATCTTATCATGCCAGTGGCTCAGAGCCATGAGCCACTGACCTTTCTTTCAATAATGCTCATAATATTGCCCGTGGCATTATAAAGCCGGTATTCAATATCACTCCGGCTTTAATCAATAACTACATATTGGCAGATAGTATAAATATCAACAGAAAAATGATGGATGATCGTATGAATCAAATATCAGAAAGCACGGTTTTGCTCTACCCATTCTTTTATATAATCCGCAATTTCCATGGTAGGCGTACCCGGTGCAAAGAGTTTTCCTGCACCTGTTTGTTGTAATTGTTTCATGTCTTCGTCGGGAATGATACCGCCCCCTGTTAATAACACGTCATCCATTCCTTTCTCTTTCATTAACGCCGCCACTTTTGGGAAAACGGTCATATGCGCACCTGATAAAATACTGATGCCTATTGCATCCACGTCTTCCTGCAATGCGGCAGTTACAACCATTTCCGGTGTTTGCCTTAAGCCTGTATAAATTACTTCCATTCCTGCATCACGCAAAGCCGTTGCAATTACCTTAGCGCCACGGTCATGGCCATCAAGACCAACTTTTGCAACAAGCACACGTACAGGACGTTTTATTTTCTGCATAGAATAAAGTAAAAATAGTTCAAAGTTCAATGATGCCCGGCCACTTCCATCGTCAACTAAAACCTGAAGGCCTCCAATGCCCTGTTGATCCTGTCCATGGTTTCTTCCTTGCCCAGTACTTCAGCTATTTGAAAAACCGGAGGTCCGAATTTTCCGCCAACAAGCATAATACGGAGGGGCAGTTGTAATTCCCCTGGCTTAATGCCTGTCTGCTCCGCTAGTTGTTTAAACAGGTCTTCGAGTGTTTCAGCATTCCAGCTGTTTACACTTTGCATTGATTTATTAAAAGAATGGAAGAATTGTTTCTTATCATCATTCCATTTGGCCTTAATGGGAATGGCATCATATTCGGCCGGTGATCTAAAAAAGAAATAACTATGTTCCCAGAAATCGGTGAGCAGGGTACAGCGGTCCCTGACAAGGGAAAGCACTTTCTCAAAATACAGATCATCTGTTATAACCAGGCCCTTTTTATCAAATATCATTTTCACCTGATCCCTGTACCTGTTAACATCGGTTTTTTTGATCCATTCGTGATTGAACCATCTTGCTTTTTCAAAATCGAATTTAGCACCCCCTTTATGAACCTTTTCGATTGTGAATTTTTTTATCAGTTCATCCATTGAAAATAATTCCTGTTCGGTACCATCATTCCATCCCAGCATGGCAAGCAGATTGATAAAGGCTTCAGGCAAGAAGCCTCTTTCGCGGAACCCTTCTGTTTCCTCACCGGTTTTAGGATCGGACCATGTCATTCCAAAAACAGGAAAACCATATTTGGCGCCATCACGTTTACTTAATTTACCATTGGGTCCCAGTATCAAAGGCAAATGAGCCCATTGAGGCATGGCCTCTTCACCAAAAAGATATCTCCATAATAAAATATGTACCGGTGCGCTTGGCAACCATTCTTCTCCGCGGAAGGCATGGGTGATCTTCATCAAATGGTCATCTACTACTACTGCAAGATGGTAGGTGGGCATACCATCTGCTTTCAGCAATACCTTATCATCAACCACGGATGTATCAAAACTTACTTCACCACGGATCATATCATTGAAAGCAACCGTTTCAGCAGAAGGCATTTTGATGCGGATAACATGTGCAGTTTTATCTGCAAGCAGTTGTTTTGTTTCACCATCGGATAGTGAAAGGGAATTACGCATTTTCATTCTTACACTTCCATCGTATTGGGGTGTAGGGTTTGTTTCTGTTCTTAACTGCATGCGCATGGCATCCAGCTCTTCAGCCGTATCAAATGCATAATATGCATTTCCGTTCTGAACAAGCTGCTCAGCATACTTCCTGTATATTTCTTTTCTTTCACTTTGGCGGTAAGGTCCATAGTTACCTCCGTGCTTTGTGCTTTCATCCGGTTCCAGCCCGCACCAGCTGAGTGTTTCAAAAATGTATTCTTCAGCGCCTGCTACAAACCTGCTTTGGTCGGTATCTTCTATTCTTAAAATAAAATCACCACCGTGATGTTTCGCGAAAAGGTAATTATACAGAACTGTGCGAACACCACCAAGATGTAATCCACCTGTAGGACTAGGTGCAAAACGAACCCGAACTTTATTCATGCGGCAAAAGTACAAAGATCAGCAGACAAGCTATGGAGGGCCAACTGAGATAAATAAAACTAGCTTTTGCGTGCAGATTTTATAGAGATGGGTGAGTGGAAATGGAAAATGAAAAATGAAAAATGGGATAGCTTCAGAAAAGGAATGATCTTACAGAACCGGCATCATTTTCCATTTTCAATTTTTCATTCACTCCTTTCCTGGTTAGTCATGGTCATACATTCTCTATACCGGCAAAGGCTATGAGCTTCAACTTTCCAATGGTCTATTCTTATCTTTAATCCAATGTCGCGTTATTTTATTAAAACTCCCTGGCTGGTGAGCAAGATCTTTCCAGATTACATATGGAAAATGCCGGCTACCGATAACAGTGTTTACCTGACATTTGATGATGGTCCGCATCCGGAGATCACACCATGGGTATTAGATCAGTTAGATCTGTATAATGCAAAGGCAAGTTTTTTTTGTATTGGAAAAAATGTTGAGCGATACAGGAAAGTATTTGATAGGATCGTCAGTGATGGGCATGCAGTGGGCAACCATACTTATAATCATTTAAATGGATGGAAAACTTCCGGCGATATTTATCTTGATGATGTAAAAGCTGCAGCAAAAATTTTTAGTTCAGGTTTCTTCAGACCTCCGTATGGAAGGATAAAGTCAGGTCAGGCAAAAAAAATTCCAGGGATTTTAGGTAAGCCGCATGCCCGAATCATCATGTGGGATGTTTTAAGTGGTGATTTTGATAAAAATGTAAAACCGGAAGCCTGCTTTGAAAATATTGCAGCAAATGTTAGTGCTGGTTCAATTATAGTATTTCATGATAGTGAAAAGGCTTTCAGAAACCTGGAGTTTGCATTGCCAGCTACGCTAAAGTTCTTATCTGAAGCGGGTTTCAGGCTGAGTAAGCTGGAAAATGATATAGCTGAGGCTGCTCTTTAAATAATTAGGGCCTGGGTAGAAACCCTGGCCCGTTTTTAATCCGTACCCTATGAAAACTGGTTTAAAGGTA
>CAMPIQ010000003.1 GCA_946886475.1 uncultured Chitinophagales bacterium
AAGTAAATGCTTCCAGATTCAAGGGTATAAAATTTATGCACTATTCTGAAATCAATACTTCTATTCTAAATTCACAATTATGGCAAAGTATTCAAAACGTGCCGGGGAGAAGGTGGAAAAAGCTATGCATGAAAAAAAACGGGGTCAATTAAAAAGTGGCCGAAGCGGCAAAAAAGTTAAATCACGGGCTCAGGCCATAGCTATCGGACTCTCAGAAGCAAGAAGAGAAGGTGCGAAGGTCCCTTCAAAAAAATCCGGTATCAAAAAAAGAGGGGCAAAAAAGACAGCTGCAAAAAAAAGCGGACCGAAAAAGGCAAAAAGAACAACATCAAAAAAGACTTCTAAAAAAAGTGCTGCAGCAAAAAAATCTGCCTCCAAAAGATCATCAGCAAAGCGATCTTCTTCCAAAAAAAAGGCCTCAAAAAAGAGTGGTCCAAAAAAGAACGCAGCAAAAAAGAAAGGCACCAGAAAGAGGGCAGGGAAAAAATAATGTTATAACATATTTCCATGTATCAACGGATCAAACCAGTTCCTTCAGAATTTTCATGAGGATTTTTTCTTCTGATGCCAGTCCGGCCAGGTTATCAGGTTCTTCAATCCTGTCAAGTTCCCTGAGATATCTGTCCAGGTTTTTATTTTCGTACAGTTTGATGATACCTGGATGAACATAGTATTTTTTACAAATGGTACGGCTGTTCCCAAGTTGTTTACTTACCTGATCCAGTGCAGTAACAATATTTTTTTTACTAACTGCTTCTGTTTCAGATTGCCCAATTGATTGAAAGGCCCTGATGATGTTTAATGTACCTGCCCATGTGCGAAAGTCCTTAGCGCTGAAATCATCGCCTGTAGCTTCTTTAATGTATTTATTTACCATGCCGGAATCAATTGACCTCCGGTTACCTTCTTCATCAATGTACTGGAATAGTTCTTTGCCTGGAATTTCCTTGCATTTCTGCACCATCCTGGCCAGTTTTCTGTTTTTCAAACTGATGTTGTGATCAATTCCTTTTTTTCCCCTGAATGAAAAATGAACAGTATCACCATTCACTTTTACATGGTTGTCTTTTAATGTGGTTAGTCCATATGAACCATTCATTTTTTCATAATCTTCATTACCTATCCTGATATAGGTTCTTTCCATCAGGCTGACGATTGTAGCTAATACTTTTTCTTCACTCAGGCCTTTATCTGAAAGATCTTCTTCCATCTTTAACCGCATGGAAGGAAGTAGTTTCCCGAATTCGTACAATCTGTGGAATTTTGTTTCGTTGCGCAACGTATGCCACAGGTGATGGTAACGGTATTGTTTTCTATTTCTAATGTCAAACCCGGTTGCCTGTATATGCCCATTCTCTTTAGCACATATCCATACATTGGTCCAGGCCGGAGGTATGGCGAGTTTGCGTATCCTTTCCAGTTGTGCTTTATCCTTTAAGGGGTTGTTGTCATAGATATAAGTAAAACCCTTTCCCTTTTTCATCCGGGTAATACCCGGAGTTTTATCATTTACATATATAAGGTCGGCGGCTTTGGCAGCTTTGATATAGTCTTTATCGATCTTTAAGTATTCTTTATGCGACAGTTCAATTACCTTCTCCATTTGCAATTTTTATTTTTTTGAGCCTCATTTGTGACTTGTACTGGTGTTGTCCTGCTGCTTCGTCAATAGAATGCGAGCTAAACAGATCTTTCTCCTGTTCGGCCAGTTCGGATAAACGGATATAGAATTTCTTGAGAATATCAAGCTCTTCCTGTGTAAGGTCTTCAACATCTATTAAGCGGTTGCTGGCTCTTTTTTCAGCCGCGATCAATTCGTTGAGTTTGAGCTGTATGGCCATTGAATCTTTATTTTGGGATTGTTGAATAAGGAATACCATCAAAAATGTAATTATGGTTGTGCCTGTATTGATTACCAGTTGCCAGGTATCCGAGAAACCGAAAAATGGACCGGAAATGATCCACAGAAAGATCACAGTGAATGAGATCAGGAATGCGGTAGAGGAACCGGTAGCCCGGGTGATGGTTACGGCTGCCTTTTCAAACTTTGATTTGAACCCGTTTTGGTTTTTTAGTTTTGTGGATTTGATTTGCTGGTCAATATCCTGGATCAATTCGTGTTCCTGTGCCATATGGATTGGTTTCTATTTTGATCTATAAAGAAAAAGCCGGACCAATTTGCCCGGCTTGCTGAAGTTGTTTTAGTAAATCTGTTTAAACGGTACGATGGTATTTATTCCTCAGGCTCACTTTCCGCATTTTTATTAATGCCACTAACCGCTAATTCTGTGAGTAACTGGTCTGTTTCTTTTTCTTCGTCAAGTGTTTGTTGCAGAAGGTCTGCTATCTCATTTTCGCCCATGGTTTTTGCCAGTTGTACCAGGCTTCCATAAGCTGCTATTTCGTAATGTTCTACTTTTTGTCCGGCAATGATCAAGCCTGCATCCCTTACGGCTGTTCCTTTAGGCGTGTCTTCAATAACGCTTTGGGATTCTTTTACCAGTCCTTCCATTGCTTCACATTTTTTTCCTCTGGCAGGCATATCAAGCAATTCAAAAACTTCTTCTACTCTTTTTACCTGCTCTTCAGTAACGGCCAGATGATCTTCAAAAGCATTTGCCAATTCTTGTGATGTTGCAGCTTTCTTCATTTTTGGAAGGGCCTTTACTAAATGCTTTTCTGCCCAGTAAATATCCTTAAGCTCTTCAACAAACAATTCTTTCAGCATGGTTTCTTCACTCTTCATGGTTGAGGCACCTGCGCTTTTCTTTGCTCCGGATGTACTTGTATTTCTTGCCATAAAAATTATTTAAGATTAATGATGTTTCACTCACTTAAAATATAATGCCACTTTAATTCAGTAATGAGTTTATGGATTTAAGCGGTCTGTAGAGTTTTTTACACAGACAACCAGGATAAATTTTTCTATTTACTACATTTTTTTGTGGTATCTAATTTGGATAATACTGAATGGATCATTTGATTAATCACGAAAACAAAGGTTATGACAACATCGTCAATAAATCAGCAATTGAATTTTTTGCAGGAGAAGATAAGGGAAATAGGAAGTGCGATCTTTTTTAACTTAAGCGATTCCGTACTGAAACTTCCTACATCCCTGGTATCAACGTTAAAAGTGGATGATTATGGTTTCGTCTGGTTCTTTATTCAGAAGCCCAAGCAAAACCTAAAGGAATTTGAAAATGAATTTCCAGTGCGTCTTGACTTTTTCAGAAAGGGCAAGTCCTATTTCCTGCAGGTAATGGGGAAAGGCTGGGTAGTAACTGACCCGGAAGAAGTAAATGGATTTGTAAACCTGCCCAACGAAGCAAAAGATCTGGCCTTACATGAAATGGTACTGGTTAAAGTAAAGATCAGCAGGGCTGAGTATTTCGAAACCGGCACCACCAGGCAGTCATGGTGGAAGAGTGCAGTCAGTTCAGTATCAACCTGGTTCAGGAACACAAATCACTACAGGCCTGATGTATATTCACCGGCATCGTAAAATCATTCGTTATGAGAGCAATATGGTCGGGTGCAATTAGTTTTGGTCTGGTCAATATTCCTGTTAAACTGAACAGCGCCGTTGAATCTTCCGGCGGGTTGGATTTTGACATGTTGTCCAAAAAGGATATGGCCCCCATTCGTTATGCGAGGATCGATACAAAAACCGGTAAAGAAGTAGCCTGGAAGGATATCGTAAAGGGGTTCAAATATGCAAAAGGGAAATACGTAGTGGTTACCGATGAAGATTTTAAAAAAGCCAGCCCCGAAAAATCAAAAACCATCGATATCCTGCAATTTGTAAAGGAGGAAGAAATTGATCCCATTTTTTACGAGAAACCATATTATATCGTTCCTGATAAGGGAGCGCACAAGCCTTATCAATTATTGATAAAGGCACTGGAAGAAACCGGGTCAGTAGGGTTGGCGGAATTTATGATGCGGAACAGGGTGCATGTATGTGCACTCAAATCTTATAATGGCATACTCATGTTAAACCAGATGAGGTACCAGGATGAGATCAGGGAAGTGCCCGAAGTAGATAAGAAAGGAGAAAAAATTTCATCAAAAGAAGTTCAACTGGCTGTTAAACTCATTAACCAGTTGACAGAAAAATTTGATCCGGAGGCATTTAAGGATACCTACCTCACCGAATTGAAAAAAGTTATCAAAGCCAAAGCCGCGGGTAAAGATATTCATGTTGCTGAACCAAAAAAATCTACGGCCACTGTGAAGGATTTAATGGAGGTTCTAAAGCAAAGCCTGGATACAGGAAGCGGCACCAAAAGAAAAAGAGCTTAAAGCCCTCAATGAAGAACCCGGTAGAACCGGGTTTTTTTTCATAATATATCTTCATCTTCATCTTCATCATCATCTTCATCCCCTGCAAAATCTTCTTCTGTCAGTTCATCATCTTCAAGTTGTTCATCATCGTAATCTTCATCACCTTCTTCCACAGCATTTGAAATATTTCTTGTATCCGGATTTTCCTCATCATTGATATTTTCTGCAGAAGAAAGATCGTTCTGAACGCGAAGTTCATTGTCCTCGTTGAGGTGATATTCTGCGCCATTTTTCCTGGGAGACATAAAATTAAAATTTAAGTGTTGAATGATAGATAAGGATAATTTTCGTGCCAATGGGAGGCAGGTCCATTGCCAACCTTAAATGGCATAAGTTTTTCAATCCAGATGGCATGAGCCTGTCTTTGTATAAAAAGAAAAGGAGTTTTGATAAAACGCCAGAACCTTCGGGTAAAGAAAGATCTTCAAAGGGATCTCTTCGGTTTGTGATACAAAAGCATGACGCTTCACACCTGCATTATGATTTCAGGCTTGAAATGGATGGGGTATTAAAAAGCTGGGCAGTGCCAAAAGGCCCTTCATTAAATCCCTCGGATAAGCGGTTGGCTATGATGGTAGAAGATCACCCATACGATTACCGGAATTTTGAAGGAGTGATCCCTGAGGGTAATTATGGTGGTGGCACCGTGATAGTATGGGACGAAGGATTCTATGAGCCGCTCGATTCAGCGGGTTTGAGCAGGAAGGAAAAAGAGAAAGCATTAAAGAAACAATTGCATGCCGGTAATCTAAAATTCATTATGCATGGTAAAAAGATCAAAGGCGAGTTTGCTTTGTTCCTGATGAAAGCAAGAGGTGAAAGATCCTGGATCCTGATGAAGAAGAATGATGCCCATGCAACAGATGCTGATATCCTGAAAAAAAATAAATCAGTTCAATCAGGAAAAACCCTGGCACAGGTAGCCAGGGCCCATGGCGCTGAAGTAAAACACCCCGATGAAAAAACAATTAAAAAGCAACAGGAAGTGGCGCCTGAAAAAAAGGCAAAGCCAGGCAAAAAGGAACCTGCATCTGCTGTGGCAGCCAGGCCGAAACCAAATGGAAGACTGAGTTCTAAAAAAAAACTTCACGATATAAAAGAGCTGTTGGGTGATGCGTTTCAATTAGCTAAAAAATCGCCGGCACCTGCAGATGTACTGCCAATGATGGCCACGTTGGGTAATGAAGCTTTTGATGATGACAACTGGATCTATGAAATTAAGTGGGATGGTTACAGAGCCGTTGGTGCATGCAACGGATCGAAAGTAGAACTGACCTCAAGAAACCTGTCAGGTTTCACAGAAACCTATAAGCCGGTAACAGAGGCATTGAGCGCATTACAGTTCAAAGCAGTTTTTGATGGGGAGATCGTTGCAGTGGATCAGAAAGGCATGGCCGTTTTTCAATCACTGCAAAACTGGCAAAATACACCTGTGCATTTACGTTATTATATTTTTGACCTCATCTGGATGAATGGATATGACCTGACAGGCTTGCCGCTGTTGGACAGGAAAAAGATATTAAAGGCCATTTTACCTGAAGATGATGATGTAATTAAATACAGCGATCATATTGAAAGAAAGGGAAAGGAATTCTTTGAAGCAGCCATTGCCCAGGGACTTGAAGGCATCATGGCAAAAAAATCAGAAAGCACCTACAGGCTCAATACAAGATCACCGGAATGGCTGAAAATAAAAGGCAACCTCCGGCAGGAAGTGATCATTGCCGGATATACACAACCCAGAAATTCGCGCAAATTTTTTGGGTCCTTATTGTTGGGCGTGTACGAAGAGAACAAGCTTATTTATGTAGGACATACCGGTAGCGGTTTCAATGCAAAAAGCCTGGAAGCGATCTACAACAAGCTTCAGTCGCTTACTATTGAAAAATGTCCATTCGAAAAATGTCCGAAGGGAAATATGCCGGTAACATGGGTTAAACCCAAAATGGTATGTGAGATAAAATTTTCGGAATGGACAAAGGAAAGAATAGCCAGGCACCCGATATTTATGGGACTTCGCTCTGATAAAAAACCAAAAGACGTGATATTTGAAAAAGCTGAAAATATGGCAACTTTAAAAGAGAGAACAGATAATCACGAAAAAGCGCGAAAAAAAAGGAGTGTTGCTGTGAAAAAATCTGCGGTTAAAAAACAGGCTGCACCAAAATCAAATTCCGTAATAAAAGGTTCTAAAAAAGATACTGCAAAGAAAACCGCATTGCGTTCAAATAAAAAAGGGAATGTGAATCTGGTGGATCCGGGTGAAGGAAAGGACCAGCAAATAATTATCAATGGAAGAGAACTGAAGCTCACGAACCTTAATAAGCCTTATTGGAAAAAAGAAGGATTTACAAAAGGCAATATGATCAATTATTATATTGAAATGGCACCTTTTATTCTTCCTTATATGAAGGACAGGCCACAATCCCTCAACCGGCACCCCAATGGCATTGAAGGCCCGAATTTCTTTCATAAAGATCAAAAGGGCAAAGTACCTGATTGGATGCAAACGCATGAGGATTTCAGTGAATCTACAAATGAAACCATTGAATACCTGGTTTGCAGCAATGAAGCAACACTGATCTACATGGCCAATCTGGGTTGTATTGAAATGAACCCCTGGCATTCGCGTTCTCAAAGCTGGGAGCAACCCGACTGGTGTCTCATTGACCTTGATCCTGATGATCCAAACAGCTTTGAACAGGTAATGGATGTAGCTAAAACGGTTAAGCAGGTATTGGATTCAATTGGTGCGGATGCTTATTGTAAAACTTCCGGTTCAACCGGTATCCATATTTACATTCCACTTGGCGCTAAATACAGCTTCGAGCAGTCCAGGCAACTTGCGGAGCTTGTGGTTACTATGGTGAATCATGAAATGCCCGGGATAACAAGTATTGAAAGAAAACCGGTTAAAAGAAAGGGTAAGATCTATCTCGACTATTTGCAGAACAGGCAAACGCAAACTGCAGCATGTGCTTATTCCCTGCGGCCAAAGCCTGGTGTGCCGGTTTCTACACCTCTTGACTGGAGTGAATTAAAAAAGGGACTCACTTCAAAGACCTGGAATGCACATAATATTTTTGATAGGTTAAAAGCAGAAGGCGATGTATTTAAGCCTGTACTTGGAAAAGGGATCAACCTGGAAAAGGTATTAGGTAAATTAGCTTCCCTGCTCAAATAAATTCATCACCAATCAATGGATCCTGTTTATAATTCCTCAATTAAAAAAGCATTGAATAGTTGTGCTGCTTCAGCTGAATTTTGATTGTTTGATATTGAAATTTTTCTTCACGAGGGCTTTAATCCTGATTTATGTTATTTAAACAACTGGTTTCTGGTTAAGTTTGTAAAATGCATAGATCGCTGACAGTATTTAAAGACGAAGTATTTGATTGCATTCATCAGGATTACTCAATTGAGGTTTTGTCGGACGACTGCCGCTTTACTGAAGGACCTGTATGGAATGAAGACGACCAGTCCTTTTTGTTCAGCGATATTACGGCCAATTGCATTTACAAGATCTCAGCAAACGAAACCAAACAAATATATCTTTCAAACAGTGGTACCAATAATATGTTTGATCCGGATCTCAAAACAGATCAATCGGGTTCCAATGGGCTGGCCTATGATAATAATAAAAACCTGTTGATCTGCAGGCATGGTTCTCATGATGTGGCTTTATTTGATGGCAACAAGGTTGTGCCATTGATCAATAACTTCCGGGGTAAGCCATTTAACAGTCCAAATGATATTGTAGTAAGTAAGAACGGGACTATTTACTTCAGCGACCCTCCTTATGGCCTGAAGTCGGGTAAATTATTTCCCTCGAAGTACCAGGTGAAGTCCGGAGTTTATGCATACAGGGATCATGAGCTGGTATTGGTTTCTGATAAATACCAATATCCAAATGGAGTTTGTTTATCCTCCGACCAGTCTGTACTTTATGTTTGTTCCAATAAACCATTTGAAAAATTTATTTCCATGTATGATGCAGTTAGTTTTGAATACAAGGGAATTTTAGCGGAAGAAAACAGTGATGGAATGAAGATAGATGCCTATGGTAACTTTTTTCTTTGTTCCAATGAGGGGATCATCATTCTAAATAAAGAAGGTGAACGAACGGCGTTGATCAGGCTTCCGTCCACTCCTGCCAATGCCTGCTGGGGAGGTAAAAACAGAAAGGATCTATTGGTTACAGCCAGAGAGCATGTGTATTTGATAAAGCAACTGGCCGTATGAAAATTTATAAGTTCAACTAAATAAAAACGGATACTTTCCATGCTTTGCATCTATCATGAATCCACAGACCCTTATTTTAATGTAGCCACTGATGAATATATCCTGAAGCAGGTGGAAGAAGATTGTTTCATGTTGTGGCGTAACGATAAAGCCATTATAGTAGGACAATACCAGAATACACTTTCTGAAATTAATTATGACTATGTGAAGGAGCACCGGATTGCTGTGGTAAGACGCATTTCCGGGGGTGGTGCGGTATATCATGATCTGGGCAACCTTAATTTTTCTTTTACCAGGCAGGGAAAGGATACCAACCTGTCAGACTTTGAAAAATTTACCCGGCCAGTGGTACAGGTAATTCAGTCGCTGGGGGCAGATGCGCGGTTTGAAGGAAAGAATGACCTGATGATCGATGGAAAAAAAATTGCAGGTAATGCTGCTCATATTCATAAGAACAAAATACTGCATCACGGTTGTTTGTTATTTGCTTCTGAAATACGGGATGTAAGCGAAGCCCTGCGGATCAATCCCGTAAAATATACCGACAGGGCTGTCAAATCAATTCCAAAAAGAGTTACTAATATCTCAGATCATTTAAAAACGCCGGTTAGCCTGGAAGAGTTTACGCAAAAATTGATGGCACATGTACTGGCTACTTTTCCAGGTGCCCGACTTTATGAATTCACTGATGATGATAAAAGGAAAATCAGGCAGCTGCGGGATGAAAAATATGCCACCCATGATTGGAATTTTGGTAAATCGCCCGATTACAATTACAAAAAGGCCGTTCGTACATCAGGCGGTCTACTGGAAATGAACCTCGATGTAAAAAACGGGATCATCGAGAAAGCCATGATCTTTGGTGATTTCTTCTCAGAAATAGGCATTTCGGAAGTTGAGGATGCATTGATCAATAAGCGCCACGAAGAAAAGGAATTGAGAGATATCCTTTCCCGGTTGCCGATAGAAAAACATTTTCGAAATATCGGGATAGATGAATTGATTGATTCACTTTTTTAGGATGGGTGTTTAGGTAATGTTTTAAAAAGTGCGCCATAGTTTACTATTGAATGGAGATCAAAGTGTGCACTTACCATGGAACGCTTACTGCACACAGCACATCATCAGGCTTATTCCAATATGAACAAACTTCTCATTGGAAGTGATTCTCATAAAATTAAAATGAAAATTTTATCCGTTCACGATCTCTCCTCCATTTGGATGTATCACCTGCCCTGTAATATAGGAAGCATCTTCTGAAGCCAGGAAAAGGTATGCCGGTGCCACCTCTGCCGTTTCTCCGGCTCTTTTCATGGGAACATCGCTGCCGAAAGTGGCCACCTTTTTTTTATCGAAACTGCCAACGATCAAAGGGGTCCAGATGGGGCCCGGTGCCACTGCATTCACCCTGATGCCTTTATCAACCAGGTTATGTGACAGGCTTCTTGTAAATGTTACGATGGCTCCCTTTGTGGAAGCGTAATCGATCAGGGAAGGACTTCCCCTGTAGGCTGTTACTGAAGTTGTATTGATGATGCAGGAACCTTTCTTAAGATAGGGTAATGCAAATTTTGTGATGCGGAACATAGAAAGGATATTGGTTTCAAAGGTTTCATACAATTGTTCGTCAGAAATATCCGTAATTGATTTTTGCTCGGTTTGAGTAGCCGCATTATTCACCAGTATATGCAGCCTGCCATATTCCCTTATGGTCTGGTCCACAATTTTTTTGCACTGTCTTTCTTTGCGGATATCACCACCTATCAGCAAACAGCTTCGCCCAAAATCCTCTTCCACCATTCTTTTTACTTCTTTGGCATCCCTGTCCTCGCTTAAATAAGAAATGGCAATGTCGGCGCCTTCCCTGGCAAATAATAGGGCCACCGCCCTTCCAATGCCGCTATCCCCACCTGTAATCAGGGCCACCCTGCCCGATAGCTTTTGTGCCGGTTTGGGTTTGATGGCAACAGGCTTAGGTTCCATTTTTTCTTCAATTCCGGGCATACGCTGACTTTGTGATTTCCTGATCTTCTTTGTTTTTCCACCCTTTTGCATTTCTTTTTTTTAAAAGGATTTAAAGAAATTATTATGCCGCTGAAAAACGCTTTCCCTTATTTTTGCAGCCATTGAAAAATGCAGGGGAATTAGCTCAGCTGGCTAGAGCGCTTGCATGGCATGCAAGAGGTCGTCGGTTCGACTCCGATATTCTCCACAGCTTCAGAAGGTCTGCAGAAATGCAGGCTTTTTTATTTTGGTAGTGTTGGCAGGAGCGCTCCCCGCCTTAGCGGGGTGCAGGAGGTCGTCGGTTCTCCCGACTAAAAGTTCGGGACGATATTCTCCACAGCTTCAGAAGGTCTGCAGAAATGCAGGCTTTTTTATTTTGGTAGTGTTGGCAGGAGCGCTCCCCGCCTTAGCGGGGTGCAGGAGGTCGTCGGTTCTCCCGACTAAAAGTTCGGGACGATATTCTCCACAGCTTTAGAAGGTCTGCAGAAATGCAGGTTTTTTTTAATGGACGGCTGGCACCCCGTTGTTTTGGACAGATAATTCTTAAGGATAATTTAAATCGGTATTAAAAATTGAAACCTCCAACTTATTGACCTTTACACCCTGGATCACGCTTTACTTTTTCGGGAAATTCCCCGGTTTTAAACATTCTGTTTATACTTTAAAGTACAAATAGAACTACCTTTGCGGCATGAAATCAGATGCACTAAAAGACCCGCAGGTGATGGATGATGACCGGACCACTATTGAACAAACAGTTCTTAGCGAATATAAATATGGTTTCGTTACCAATATTGAATCGGATGAGGCGCCAAAAGGCTTATCTGAAGACACGATCAGGTTCATTTCAGCCAAAAAAAACGAACCGGAATGGATGCTTGAATGGAGACTGAAAGCCTACAGGCACTGGCTAAATATGAAAGAACCGCATTGGGCCAACCTCAATTATCCCGCTATTGATTACCAGGATATCATTTATTATTCTGCTCCCAAACAAAAAGCCAGGCTGAATAGTCTTGATGAAATTGACCCCGAACTCCGGAAAACCTTCGAAAAACTGGGTATTTCACTGGATGAGCAAAAAAGACTGTCCGGTGTTGCAGTTGATGCAGTGATAGACAGCGTTTCAATTGCCACCACCTTTAAGGCACAATTGGGTGAACTTGGAATTATTTTCTGCTCCATGAGTGAAGCCATACAGGAGCACCCGGAATTAATAAAGAAATACCTGAGCACCGTAGTTCCGGTAACCGATAATTATTTTGCTGCCCTGAATTCAGCGGTTTTCAGTGATGGCTCCTTTGTATATATTCCGAAAGGGGTGCGGTGCCCCATGGAATTGTCAACATATTTCAGGATCAACGCTGAAAATACAGGTCAGTTTGAACGTACGCTGATTGTTGCCGAAGAAGGCAGTTATGTTAGTTATCTGGAAGGTTGTACAGCACCCATGCGCGATGAGAACCAGTTGCACGCTGCAGTGGTTGAACTGATTGCGATGGATAATGCCGAGATAAAATATTCTACAGTTCAAAACTGGTACCCGGGCGATAAAGATGGGAAAGGTGGTATCTACAATTTTGTAACAAAAAGAGGTATTTGTAAAGGGCATCATTCCAAGATCTCCTGGACTCAGGTGGAAACAGGATCGTCCATTACCTGGAAATATCCAAGTGTGATATTAAAAGGGGACCATTCAATAGGAGAATTTTATTCAGTGGCCGTTACCAATAATTATCAGCAGGCAGATACCGGTACCAAAATGCAGCACCTTGGTAAAAATACCAGGAGCCGCATAGTTTCCAAAGGTATTTCCGCCGGTTTTAGTAATAACAGTTACCGTGGACTGGTTCATGTTGGAAAAAATGCTGCCGGAGCAAGAAATTTTTCCCAGTGTGATTCTTTATTACTTGGTGATAAATGCGGGGCTCATACTTTTCCATATATAGAAGTTAAAAATAAAACAGCGGTGGTTGAACATGAAGCCACCACTTCCAAAATTGGAGAAGACCAGATCTTCTATTGCAACCAGAGAGGTATCAATACCGAAACAGCAGTTGCATTGATCGTGAATGGATTTGCCAAGGAAGTGATGAACCACCTTCCGATGGAATTTGCCATTGAGGCCCAAAAACTTCTGGCAATCAGCCTGGAAGGCAGTGTGGGTTAGCCAAAAGCAAATGGCTTAGGCCAATGTTTAAGACAAGAATTAAAATAATAATCAAAGAATATGTTATCAATAAAGAATTTACAAGCTGGCATTGAAGGAAAGGAAATATTAAAAGGCCTGAGTCTCGATGTTAAACCTGGTGAAGTACATGCCATCATGGGACCAAATGGTTCCGGAAAAAGTACGCTTGCTTCTGTGCTTGCAGGCCGGGCAGATTATGAAGTTACCGGCGGCACTGTAGAATTCATGGGAAGGGATCTGCTTGAACTTTCTCCGGAAGAAAGAGCCGGTGAAGGGATCTTTCTTGCATTTCAGTACCCGGTTGAAATTCCAGGGCTCACTACCACAAATTTTATTAAGACCGCAGTAAACGAGGTAAGGAAATACCGCGGTCTTCCGGCGCTTGATGCCGTTCAGTTTCTTAAGATGATGAAAGAGAAAATGGCGCTGATGGAAATCGGACAATCCTTGCTCAGCCGTTCCCTCAATGAAGGTTTTTCCGGTGGTGAAAAAAAGAGAAATGAGATCTTCCAGATGGCCATGCTGGAACCCAGGCTTGCTATACTTGATGAAACGGATTCGGGGCTTGATATTGACGCCATCCGCATTGTATCAAATGGTGTAAATAAATTACGAAGTAAGGATAATGGTGTATTGGTGGTTACGCACTACCAGCGCCTTCTTGATTATATAGTTCCTGATTTTGTTCACGTACTGTATAATGGAAGGATCGTGAAGTCCGGAACCAAAGAACTGGCTTTTGAACTTGAAGAAAGGGGATACGATTTTATAAAGAATGAAGCAGACGCTAAGCAACCAGCTTAAGTGTTTTTAACAAGAACAGATATGAACACATTAGATACGATCAGGGAAAAATATCAGAAGATGCAATCCAATAACGGAAGCAGTTTGCTCACACCAGTAGAGCAAAACGCTTTTGATACTTTTACCAATATGGGTATTCCAACCTTAAAACATGAAGAGTGGAAGTATACCCGCATCAGCAGCGCATTCAATAAAGAATATGCAATGTCTGAAGGTGATGTTACAAGTTCAGGGGCTGCGGCCCAGCTGAATGCGGTGAGGCTGCCAGGTCACGAAGAAGCCAATGAACTGGTATTCATCAATGGAATTTTTGCCCAATCCTTATCAAATATCCGTTCCAGCCACCTGCTGGTTCAGAAGCTTGAAGAAGCTGTAAAAGGAGAACACAAGGAACTGGTGCTTCAACACCTTGGTCATAGTAATAAGTATATCAAAGATGGTATCCATGCTTTGAATACGGCTTTTGTTGCAGAAGGGATATTCATTTATGTAAAAAAGGGTTTGATCATTGACCAGCCGGTTTACATTTATAATATTACAGATGCTACTTCAGCAAATATCCTGGCTCAACCCAGAAGTCTTTTTTACATAGGTGAAAATGCCCAGGTGCAAATAGCCGAAACATATGTAACCATTGGAATGGCAGAGAGCTTTACCAACCAGGTAATGGAGATCATTGTTGAAAAAGATGCCATTGCGGATTATTATAAAATTCAGAACGATGCTTCCCATACCAACCAGGTGAGTACAACACATTTCAGGCAGACAGGCAAAAGCCTGATCAATGCAGTTACCATTTCTTTAAATGGAGGCATTGTACGCAATAACCTCAACATTGCTATGGAGGCAGCTCATTCAGAAGCACACATGTACGGACTTTATTTTTTGAAAGGACAGACACATGTGGACAATCACACAGTTGTTGATAATGTTCAGCCCAATTGCCAGAGCAATGAATTATACAAGGGGATCATTGATGATTATGCAACAGCCGTATTCAATGGAAAAATATTTGTTCAACAGATAGCCCAAAAAACAAATGCATTTCAATCCAATAAGAATATTATCCTCTCGGACAATGCTACAGTAAATACAAAACCACAGTTGGAGATTTTTGCTGATGATGTAAAATGTTCACATGGTTGTACCGTTGGGCAGTTAGATGATGAGGCTTTATTTTATTTAAGGTCGAGGGGTGTAGGGGAAAAAGCAGCAAGGTCCTTGCTGGTACATGCTTTTGCTATTGACATCCTTGAGCATATAAAACCCCTGCCTTTGCGCAATTATGTTGACCAGTTGATATCTCAACGACTTGATTTTGATATTGCATGAATAATACAGAAACCATAGCAGAAATTTTGGATGTTCAGGCCATCCGGAGCGAGTTCCCTGTGCTGCAAAGAATGGTAAAGGGAAAGCCGTTGGTTTATTTTGATAATGCAGCAACTACCCAAAAGCCTAAAGTTGTAATTGATGCTTTGACAGATTATTATTCAGGTTACAATGCAAATATTCACAGGGGCATTCATACGCTTGCAGAAGAAGCCACAGCTGCTTTTGAAGGAACGCGGGATGGCATAAAGCAATTCATCAATGCAGAAAGCAGAGAGCAGGTGATCTTTACAAGTGGAACTACTGAAGGGATCAATCTTGTTGCCCAAACCTGGGGTAGGCAAAATATAAATGCAGGAGATGAGATCATCATTTCCAACATGGAACACCATTCCAATATTGTTCCCTGGTTTATCCTTTGCCAGGAAAAAAAGGCCGTATTGAAAGTAATCCCAATAAATGATGAAGGTGAAATTGAATTGGGTGCATTCGAAAACCTTTTATCAGATAGAACCAAACTGGTTTCCCTGGTGCATGTATCAAACGCGCTGGGCACCATCAACCCTGTGAAGCAGGTGATACGTAAAGCCCATGAAGCAGGGGCAGTGGTATTGATAGACGGGGCGCAGTCAACCGTTCACCTGGATATTGATGTGCAGGATATGGATTGCGATTTTTTCGTTTTCTCATCTCATAAACTATATGGGCCAACGGGAATTGGCGCTTTATACGGTAAGAAACATCTGCTGGAAAATATGCCCGTTTACCAGGGTGGAGGAGAAATGATCAGAGAGGTATCGTTTCAGAAGATTACCTGGAATGACCTCCCGTATAAATTTGAAGCCGGTACACCCAATATAGCCGATACCATTGCATTCAACGCTGCAATGACTTTCACAAAAAATATCGGCAAGGATAAAATAAGGAAACACGAAAATGAATTGCTGGCCTATGCTACAGAACAACTGGAGCAGATCAAAGGGTTAAGAATAATTGGAAGTGCAAAGCATAAGATATCCGTAATATCATTTGTAATTGATGGAATACACCCGCAGGATATAGGAATTCTGCTGGATAATAAAGGTATTGCCGTCAGAACGGGTCATCATTGTGCGCAACCGCTAATGGACAGGCTTTGCATCAGGGGTACTACGAGAGCCTCGTTCGCCATGTATAATACCATTGGGGAGATCGATAGTATGATTGAAGGCCTGCACAGATCAATAAAAATGTTATCCTGATAATGAGTGCGCAACGTTCAATAGAAGAAACAGAAAAGGAGATCGTTGAAGAATTTTCTTTGTTTGACAGCTGGGATGATAAGTATGAATACATAATTGACATGGGCAAAAAGCTCCCACTGTTGGAAGAGGAATATAAAAAAGATGAAAATAAAGTGAGGGGATGCCAGTCAACTGTATGGCTGACGGGTTATCAGGAAGGAGGAAGGATCTATTTCAAAGCCGATAGCGATGCGGTAATTGTGAAAGGATTGATCAGCATGTTGATCCGTGTATTGTCCGGTCAAAGGCCTGATGATATAATAAATGCCCGGCTGGATTTTATCAGGGACATTGGTATGATGAGTCATCTGGCTCAAACCAGGTCAAACGGTTTGCTGGCTATGGTTAAACAGATGAAGAATTATGCACTGGCTTTTAAAGCAAAGAATTCAGTAAACAATTAATAATTATGAATTAATAATTATTCATGGAAACAGAAGTATTAAGAGATAAAGCAATAGAAATTATAAAAACAATCTTTGATCCGGAGATACCAGTGAATATCTATGACCTTGGTTTGATCTACCGGGTTGATATTCTGCCCATCCGCAATGTGCAGGTTACAATGACACTAACAGCACCTAGTTGCCCCGCTGCCCAGTCATTACCTGTGGAGGTAGATCAGAAGTTAAGACAGATTGAAGGTGTAAATGATGTGCATGTTGTGGTAACCTGGGATCCGCCCTGGGATAAATCAATGATGAGCGAGGAAGCTCAATTGGAGCTGGGATGGCTGTAGGAAGGGAGTGGGGACTCGTGGGTCGTGATCTGGAGTCGTGAGTCGGGAAATGTTGAAGCTGTTACTTAAAATATCCAAATAGGTTATTGGCGTCTGGAGGTTTAAAATTTTAATAATTAAAATGAAGATCACTGCACAGGAGGAATATGGTTTAAGGCTTTTGCTTCGCATTGCATCCTGCAGGGACGAAGAGGGCATAAACATTCCCCAGCTTAGTGAAGCTGAAGGGTTAACACCTCCCTATGTGGCCAAACTCTCACGAATATTGCGGATGAAAGGATTCATAAACAGCACCCCTGGTAATAAAGGAGGTTATGTGCTTGCAATGCCTGCCGATAAAATTGTGATCAATAAAGTTCTGAAAGCATTGGGTGGGCCTTTATTCGATACGGATTTTTGCGGAGCCCATACAGGGAGTATGAAATTCTGTACCAATTCAGTTGATTGTTCATCCAGGTCATTATGGCAAATGATTCAGTTTACTTTAGATCAGCTGCTTGATAAAGTTACCCTGCACGATCTTGTAAACTCTGAAGAAAGTTCTTCCAGGATACTTGAACAGTTGTTGCCCCGGCAAGGCAGAAATGCGGAATAATCAAATATTTACTTATAAATAAATTGGGGAGGGCAGGTGTGATTATAACAACAACATTAAGAAATTGTGTTGCGTTTAATTCCACTTTCTTACATTCGTTCTACACATAAAACACCAGCCATGACCAATCTATTCGAACCTTTTACCCCTGCGTTATTTCAACAACAAACCGGTCTTGATGCCCGCGATAATGAGGCCATATACTTTAGATGGGTCAATTCGCAGATCAATTATGCCAATTACCAGAACATGAAAGAAATGAGCCTTTCTTTAAAGGAAATATTGCGCTTATTAAATGATGATGTAACTGTAAGCCCCAAATAATAGTTCCGGTTTTTCCTGTCCGGACCAGCTACAACAATTCCCAAAATCACCCTGCCTGCATTTGCCGCATATGTAGGATCTGAATAAATCAAGTTCTTTTACCTGAGTTTAAGGGATTATACTGATCAAGCCGGATTTTTATTGGCCGTTAACAAATCAGGAGGAATTTGGCTTTGCATTTATAAATTCTATTGTTTATTTTGATGAATATTTTAACACAGCATTGAAAAACCTAAGCGCTGTAGTAAAGTCCAATAACTCTAAATCCTGATGAAAATGTATTCTTATTTACGCCACCTGATCGTATATTTTGAGCAAGTTTTACATCCTGCCAATGCATGGTCATCTTCTCCCGCGAATAATGGAAAAAGCAAAAGAAGAATTAAAAATGGCAGCTCACAAATGTTATCTCCTGATGGCTATAATCTGAGAGGAGGCATTTCAAAAAAGCAGGATAAATTACGCCGCAATCCAGCTCCATAAACTGAATTACTTTCTGTTTTATATGAACTGTATCTTTGTGATACAGTTTTTTTATGGGCATATTGAAGCAGATAGCTGAATACCTTTACCTCAGGAAGCCGGATCCTGACCGGCCCGATTCTCTATTTGTAAAATACATGCATGGCATAAACCGGTTAAGCCTGTTATTATTTATTCTCGCCCTTGTAATCCTGGCTATCAAACTGATTTTCCGGTAGATTGTAAAAAACCAATTATCTCCATGGCCGCTCTTGATGAAGCATCGCCACCTTCAGATAATATTCTTTTTAATTCGGCATAATCATTTTTCATTGTTGTAATGGTGGCTGGATCATGAAGTATTTTGTTCAGTTCAGTTACCAGGTTATCCGTATTGAATTCATCCTGGATCAGTTCTTTTACAACTGGTTTGTCCATGATCAGATTTACCAGGGAGATGTACCGGATCCTGATCAGTCTTTTTGCAATCTGATAAGAAATTGGTGAACCCTTATAACAAACCACCTGGGGAACCCCGAATAAGGCCGTTTCAAGTGTAGCCGTGCCAGATGTAACAAGGGCAGCGGTTGACCGTGAAAGCAGTTCATAGGTACTATTATCAACCATGGTTACGTCAGGATAATTGATCATCAGGGAATGATAAAATGCTTCATCTGTTGAAGGTGCTTTGGCAACAATAAATTGATGGTCCTTAAATGAACGCGAAGCTTCCAGCATTACAGGAAGTTTCTTGATTATTTCCTGCTTACGGCTGCCGGGTAACAAGGCAATAACTGGTTGATCCGGCTTACGGTTATCCGGGTAATTTAAATGAAACTGATGAATGACCTGTACCAATGGATGCCCGACATATACAACGTTGTAATCCCACTTCTTATAAAATGATTTTTCAAATGGCAGGATCACCAGCATTTTGTCAACTATTTTTTTTATGGATCTTACTCTTCCTTCTTTCCATGCCCATACCTGTGGAGAGATATAATAAATTACACGGAAGCCATTTTCTTTTGCCCACCTGGCTATTCTCAGGTTGAAGCCTGGATAATCAATTAATACAAGTACATCGGGGTTGAATTGCAGGATATCTTTTTTGCAGAATTTAATATTTGAAAGAATGGTTGGAAGATTGCGGATCACCTCAATAAATCCCATAAATGCCAAATCCCTGTAGTGCTTTACAATATGCGCGCCGGAAGCTTCCATGAGATCTCCGCCCCATGAACGGATGTCGGCACTTAGGTCGAGTTTCTTTAATTCTTTTACCAGGTTGCTGCCGTGCAGATCACCCGATGCTTCACCTGCTATTATATAATACTTCATTTCTTCTCCAATGAGATTTGAGTAAAGATAAGACGGCGGTTAATGAAGTAAGCGTAACAGGAAATATCAGATAAAAAGTTTCAATAGCAAAATTCCAATACCATAGATAAGAGTAATGCCAAAAATTCCTTTAGCAGTTTTATCTTTTGAAGTATTGATGTAAAAAGTAAACAACGCTATATTGCCAACAAGGCACCATACGCCCCAGAAGGTTATGATTTGTTTTGAGAACTGCTTATCATATTTTAAAAGGTCAATGAACTCATTAAAGCCATAACCTGAGAATTGTATATAATACACCATCACGAATACAATGAGTGGCGTGATCAGTCCCAGGATCAGTCCCAGCTTGAGGTTATCCTTGGCCAGAAAAAATGTTCCAGTCTTTTTCAAGTTGCAATTTTTGTTTGTAATGGGTCAAATCAAATTGAACAGGTACAACGCTAACATAATTATTTGCTAATGCCCAGACATCTGTATCCGTACCTTCATCGAAGTTAACAAACTCACCTGTTAGCCAGTAATATTTACGGCCATGGGGATCATCTCTTTCAATAAAATCCTCCTCATATTTTGCATATGCCTGCCTGCATAATTTTACGCCTTTGATTTCGTCTATGGTTGCAATGGGAATGTTAACGTTAAGTACACAATGTTTATCCGGTGTTGAATTGAGCATTTGCTCAACAATCATCCTTGCATATTTTCTTGCCGCGGTAAAATCCGCATCCAGATTGTAATCGAGCAATGAAAATCCAATCGATGGAATACTTTCAATGGCAGCTTCAACTGCGGCGGACATGGTTCCTGAATAAATTACATTGATGCTGTGATTGGCGCCATGATTGATCCCACTGATGCATATATCAGGTTTGGAATGTAATATCTTATCTACTGCCAGCTTTACACAGTCCACCGGCGTGCCTGTACACTGGTAAGATTCAACATCATCAAAAGCATTTACTTTATGCAGGCGGAGAGGAACACCAATTGTAATGGCATGTCCCATCCCCGATTGAGGTTTATCCGGAGCTACTACTACAATTTTTCCCAGTCCTCTTACTGCCTCTATTAAATTCCTAATTCCTGGTGCAGTGATGCCATCATCATTGGTGATCAGTATCACAGGTTCCTTCTTTTCTGCCATTCAATTTGGTTTTTCTTATCCACAAAATTGTACTTTTTTATCATAAACCAAAATCCGGTATTGTTTGTTATCTAAATAAATTAGTATTTTGCAGCTAAATAAATTAGCTTATGTCCATTGCCAACAAAAATCTTAAGTACCTGAGAAAGCTTAGAGGCTGGACTCAGGAAGAGTTTGCACAAAAACTTCGCATCAAACGTTCCCTGCTTGGGGCTTATGAAGAAGAGCGTGCAGATCCAAGGATTGACATTCTGGAAGTAGTGGCAGATATGTTCAAATTAACGTTAGATGACCTTCTTAGAAAGGATATCTCCGATAATAAAACAAATTACATTGCAAAACGCCGTGCTCAGAAAATGGCCAGTGGGAGAACCGATATTCCATTTGTACCTGTAAAAGCTGCTGCCGGATATCTTGCCGGTTATGCAGATCCTGAATTTATTGATGAACTGAACACCTTTACTTTACCCATGTTGTCAGGCGGTGATTACCGTGCATTTGAAATAGTGGGAGATTCGATGATGCCCACTCCAAGCGGCTCTGTAATTGTTGGGGAAAGGATCCAGAATATGGATGATGTAAAAAGCAATCAGACCTATATAGTGGTTTCAAAGTCAGATGGAATTGTTTACAAACGCATCATGAAAAATAACAGGCTGAAGAATAAGCTCACATTTGTTAGTGATAATCCCACCTACCAGCCTTATAATGTAAATGCAGAAGATATCCTGGAAGTATGGCAGGCCCAGATGATACTGTCTAAAGCAAACACCCAGCAAAGATGGGACGTAAATCAGCTTGCAAGCCTCGTCAACAACCTGCAGCAACAGGTGTCAACGCTTAAAAAGCGGATGAATTAAACAGGCCAAAGCCTGGCGTAACAGGGCCGCCGGCCTTTAATTCCATACCCGTAGATTGTCGCAGATTTCCTTTTATATTTACAGTCTGCCAAAGGATTTCACATGAGAATGTTGTTTATTGCTACCCTGTGTTGCGTTCAGCTGCTTGTTTATAGCCAGCCAAAACTCATTCATGCGGTCAAGACATCCCAGGCGATCAAAATTGATGGTATACTGGATGATTCAGCCTGGAAAAATGCCCCCATGGTCAGCAACCTGGTTCAGAATCAGCCTTCTTTTGGTGAACCCGCTACATCCAAATCAGAGATCAGGATCCTTTATGATAATGATGCGGTATATGTAAGCGCTTATTTATACGATGATCCAAAATTAATTAGTACGCAACTAACAGCCAGGGATGGTGAAGAAAGGCAGGATGTTGATTACTTCTCTGTTTTTTTTGATACGTATAATGACCAGCAAAATGGCTTTCAGTTCCTGGTTACTACGGCCAATGTGCAAACAGATGCACGTATAGGCGGGAGTGGAGGGGGGATATTTGGTGGCTTCGGCGACCGTACATGGGATGCTGTGTGGCAAAGCAAGGTTCAGATAAATAATAATGGCTGGTCGGTAGAAATGCGGATTCCTTATATCTCATTACGATTTTCCAAGAAGGACGTTCAGGTGTGGGGCTTGCAGTTCCTCAGGTTTACAAGAAGAAATAATGAAAGTTCTTACTGGAATCCCGTGAATCCTAATGTAAATGGTTTTGCCAATCAGTTTGGGAAATATGTTGATCTGAAAGATATTCAGCCGCCATTGCGTTTGAGTTTCTCACCTTATTTATCCGGTGGAATCAGGATTAATCCTGAAGGAAGTGATATCCGCACCCAGTGGCTTCGGAACGGAGGCATGGATGTAAAATATGGAATCAATGAAAGCTTTACGCTCGATGCTACTTTGATCCCTGATTTTGGCCAGGTAGTTTCAGATAATGTGATCAATAATCTTTCAGCTTTTGAAGTACAGTTCCAGGAAAACAGGCCATTCTTTACGGAAGGGACCGAGCTGTTTAATAAATCAGGATTGTTTTATTCAAGAAGGATAGGAGATGTTCCGAACGGTTATTATAGCGTACAGGGATTATTACAAAACCGTCCGGATCTTGAACTGGTAAAAAACCCTTCAGTAACACAGTTATATAATGGAATTAAATTTTCAGGGCGAACAAAAAAGAAGCTGGGGATTGGAATATTTAATGCTGTTACCGCATCAATGAATGCTCATCTGATTGATGTGAATACCAACCGCGATACCATTATTCAAACTGAACCACTCAGTAATTATAATATTATTGTTCTGGATCAGGCCTTAAAAGGCCGTTCTTCTCTTACTTTTACCAATACCAATGTATTAAGAAGCGGATCTGACCGCGATGCCAACGTTTCTGCTTTTGACTGGGCCCTGTATTCCAAAAACAATAACTATAGTTTTAAAGGTACTGCCAGGTATAGCAGTATATTTGGATATACCCCCTATTTTGGCGGAGAGATCAATCTTGTAAATGATACGGTAAGGAGAAATGGAATATTGTATGTTCAGCCATATGACGGTTACAATACCACAATACAATTCAGTAAAGTAAGCGGTAAGCTCCAGTTTTATGCGGGTAATAATATTACATCGCACACCTTCGATCCAAATGACCTTGGATATATCCAGTCGGCCAACAAGGTAAATTATACTGCAGGTATCAGCTATAATCAGTTAACCAAAACAGATAAATTTCTTACATACAGGTATTCACTTGATATCAGTTCCCAATACCTGTATAAACCTTACAGGTATTCAGAACTTTTCTTTGAAGCTTCAGCTTTCTGGTGGTTCAATAATTATTGGGATGGAAAGATCTCGGTAAATTCTTTTCCTACAACGCAGAATGATTTTTATGATTTGCGTACGCCGGGTAAATTTTTAAAGCGGCCTGCTGAAGTAACCTTTGGCATTGAAGGAAGCACGGATAGCCGGAAACGTTTTTTCGTAAGTACTGACCTGGCTTATTCAGTAAGAGCAGCAAGCGATAATCTTTATAACCTGGTCAGTTTTGGATTTAGATACAGGTTCAGTGATAAGTTTACCCTGAGTACAAACCTATTCAGGCAGTTTGAAGAAAATCAAAGAGGGTATGCATTCATCAGGGAAATGAATGGTGAACCCATTGCAGGTTTCCGTGATTTCACCGAGATACAAACAATAGTTTCAGGAATTTATAATTTTACTTCAAGATTAAATGTTACTCTTCGGGGAAGGCATTACTGGAATAAGGTGCATTACAATAGTTTTTATAATGTTGATGATAATGGCAATGCCATTTTACGTTCATTTATTAATGGACGTGATGAAAATTATAATGCATTCAACCTGGATGCATTTCTAACCTGGGATTTTAAACTGGGCAGCCGTGTTATTCTTGGCTGGAAAAACTGGATCGGAGATTCATTTGGTATCAACGGGCAATTAAACCAGGATTATTTTAAAAACCTGGGCCAGGTACTCAATGCTTCGCACGGGAATGAGATCACAATGAAACTGATATACTTCCTGGATTATAACCAATTGAGAAAAAAGTAATTTTTCCTGGCATTTTATATATGGTCTGGCCAGCAGTTTAAACCATTCACACCTGAATCAAAGAGTTTTCAACTATTGCGTATATCCTGTCATTTAATGAAGGTTCTACTATTGCCTGGCCTGTAAATTTGCTAAAGGCAGGAAGTATGCAATGGTCTTCTGCAAAATAAAAACAGGGAAAACGGAGCGATTGCTTTCCCAGTCCATTGATCAATACGCCCGGATGAATGTGGCCACAAAAAGTATAGAGCTGATCATAGTGCTGACATTTATTGTGTGTAAATAAAAATGAATTGATCCTGTAGTCATCTTCTATAACCTGGATGTTGGTGGCGTGATACCAATCATTTTTTAATATATCGTGATTGCCACGCACCAGAATGATCTTCAGCGTGCTGAAGTCTTCTCTCCATTTTTTGAAAAGATCCAGTTCACTGTTTGCCGAACTATGAAAAAAATCACCCACTACAATTAATTGCCGGGGTTTAAAATAGTGAAGGAGGTGTACCAGCCTTTGAAGGTCTTCTTTGTATACGGCCTGTGGCACTGCAATGCCTGATTTCCTGAAATGACCGGTCTTTCCAAAATGAGCATCTGAAATGATCAGTGCTTTTTCTTCAGCCCAGAAGATGGCCCTTTGCGCACATAACCAGAGTTGCTGATCATGAATTCTATGTAAAACCGGAACGTGCATATTGCCTGAGGAAAACCTGGAGTAAATATTTTTTATGGATCAGCAAAACTAAAGATCATAAAATGTAACCCGGAAAAATTTTACCCGATACTTAATAATTAACGAAAGATTGATGTATCACCGGCAACATTATTTTTCTCCCTGCGGCGATTCCAGTTGTTTTTGCATCCTTCTTACACGGTCTTCCAGTTTCTCCGATGTAAGATTTTCCCGCATGCTATCTACTTTTATCGGAAAGCAGAATGGAGTGAGGCGTTTAGGATAGGTAATTACTATTTTTGAATGTTGTATCCTCTGCAACATTTCTCTCAACCTTACTTCTTCCATTTGCTGGTCAAAAACCTCCTGGTAGGCCTGCCGGATCAAAACACTTCCAGGATCATATTCATTAAAGACGTTGAATAGCAGACCTGCAGATGCCTGCAAATGCCTTGTTTTTTTATGTTCACCGGGATAACCCTGGAAGATCAGTCCTCCGATCACTGCAATATCCCTGAATTTTCTTTTAGCCATCTCTGTTGAATTTACACTTCGCTGAATGTCAACTATCAGATCTTCTGCACTGAACAATTCATAAACATTACTGTCGTCAACAGGAATGGGCTGATCGCTCAGTAATTCAAAACCATAATCGTTCATGGCAATAGAGAAGGTAATGGGAGTGATCCTGCTGATGCGGTATCCAAGTACGGCGGCCATGGCCTCATGAACCAGCCGGCCTTCAAATGGATAAACAAACAAATGAAATCCATCTTTTGTTTCTATCTGCTCTATCAATAATTCATTAGACCTGGGAACATGTGAAAGCCTGGCCTGTAATTCAAACAAAGGCAACAGCAGCGTTAGTTCCACCATATCTTTTTTGGGAGCAGATCTCTTAGATCCGGGTTTGATTGCATGACCATCTGCGGATTCGCGATTCACCATTAGTGATGCATCATCAAAGGCCTGCCTCAGTACTTTTCCCAAGCTTGCAGAAAGTGGTAACCTTCCTCCAAGCCAGCTGGGAACCACAGATCTTTTTACTTTAGAATTTCTTACAATCACATTCATGTCCCTGATCATTACCAGCTCCAGTTGTTTGCCTGCAAGTGTAAATGCATCACCTGGTTCAAGCCTGGAAATGAACCACTCTTCTATGATGCCTATATATCCACCACCAAGGTATTTTACCCTGAGCATGGCATCACTTACTATTGTTCCGATGTGCAGCCGGTGACGCATGGCAATACGCCTGCTTTTAATTCTATAAACCCCATTTTCTATTTCAACTTTTTTGTATTCATCGTATTGCTGAAGGGCATTACCTCCCGATGTCAGAAAATAAAGTATATCATTCCATTCTTCATCTGTTAATTCAGAAAAACAATGTGTGGTCTTTACTTCTTTCCAGATCTCAGCAGGAATGAAGCCATCTGAAACAGCAAGCGTACCCAGATATTGTATCAACACATCATAGCACAACACCATTGGCTCCCTGCTTTCAATGAACTGTTCACCCATTGCCGATTTCAATGCTGCACCTTCAACCAGTTCAAGGGAATGGGTAGGTAAAAAATAAATTTTGCTTACAGCATCCGGACTATGTCCGCTTCGTCCTGCCCTTTGAAGAAAACGGGCAACCCCCTTGGGAGAACCAACCTGTATCACTGTTTCAACAGGACGGAAATCAACACCAAGATCCAGACTTGCAGTACACACCACCGCTTTAAGCTTTCCCTGGTGCAGGGCCTCTTCCACCCAGGTTCTTAATTCCATTTCAATACTCCCATGGTGGAGTGCAATAGCACCTGATAGTTCCGGAGCGATCCTTAACAGGGTCTGGTACCACATTTCACTCATTCCCCTTGTATTGATGAATATAAGTGTGGTTTTGCTTTGTTCAAGTATGGGTAAAACCTTTTCAGCCAATTTAATTCCCAGGTGTCCTGCCCAGGGATATTTCTCTATTTCGTCGGGCAGTATGGATTCCACTTCAATCTTTTTTTGAAGCTGTGCTCTTACTATAACGCCATCGTCTTTATTTTGACCAGTTAACTGTAAAGGATGTAACAGTACTTCCATTGCCTGGTTGAGGTTACCGATAGTAGCGCTGATACCCCAGAGTGATAGTTCAAAGTTTAAAGTTGAAAGATCAAAACCCTGATCAGTATTCTTTTCTATTGCTGATTTATGGTATTCGCCGGACTTTGAACTTTGAACTTTGAACTTCGAACTTCTTAGACCCACAATCCTGCTTATCGCCAGCTCCACCTGAACGCCTCTTTTTCCACCAATCAATTCATGCCATTCATCAACTGCAATGAGTTTAAGCGTTTCAAAAACATCTGCATAATTCTTTTGTGCCAGCAACAGGTGTAAACTTTCAGGTGTGATGATAAGAACTTCCGGCATTTGCCTTTTTTGTTTTTGACGGTCGCTGGCAGATGTATCTCCATTGCGTATACCCACCTTCCATTGCATGCCCAGTTCCTGAATTACTTCTTCCATAGCCCGGCCGATATCTTTTGCCAGTGCACGAAGAGGAGTGACCCAGATAAGCTGCAACCCATTCCTGGAAATGGTTTGATATTTTTTAGGGTTTTGATTGATGAACTGTATGAGCCCTCCCAGAAAAACTGAAAAAGTTTTGCCTGTTCCGGTTGGAGCATTTACAAGTCCGCTCTTCCCGTTTATAATGTGTTGCCACGTTTCTTCCTGGTAGGCAAAAGGCTTGAGGCTTTTTGACTCCAGCCAGTTATTTATGATGGAATATCCTATGGTTTGCCGGAGTTTCAAATCGGTTTGCAATTTACCATATAGGGTGATATGGTATCAGGAAGTTTATTGATAAGTTGAAATATTTGGCAGCCTGGATGGTATTGCGTTATAAACCTTTTAAGTATTCGATCACTGCCTTTCTCTGGGCAGCGGACAAATGATCACCAAAATAATGTCCATAATTACCATAGCCTGGTATGGTGGTATTGTAAACTGAACTGTTGGCAGACCTGGTTTCCGTTTTATATACCCATCCGGGATTATCATAATTGTATTGCGGCTTTTCAAAATCCCTGGACCAGTAAGTGGGACGAAGTTTACTGTTCAATACAGCTTCAAGCGTTGGGACCGATCCATTATGTAAATAGGGCGCGGTGATCCAGATGCCATCAAGCGGTGGAGCTATGTACCCGGCGAATGGTTCGAGCCTTGCCGGATTTTCCCCTTTTGTAAACCAGCTTTTATTGAACCAGTTTACAAACTGTGGATTAGAATAATTGCTTTTGTATAACATGGAATCTGTGCCGATCATGGACTGGGGGATCAATAAATTGGGATAGGTTTCATTCTCCCCGTAAGTTCCATGACAACCACTGCAGTTTTGCTGAAAAATTATGCTGCCCTGCAAGGCAAGTTCCTGGTTAACCGGCTTTGGAAAAGCAGGTGGTTCAATTGAGTAGATATAAGCCAATACATCCGGCATGTGCTGGTTCACTTCCCTTGATTCAGCTGTATCAGTTACAGTAAGAAGGTTGGAGGCCATAAGGAACCTGCCAAAATCGCCCCGGCCAAAACCGTTATAGAACATGGCGTTCTTTTTTTTCAGCAGCCACCACGGAGGTGTGTCAGTCGGGATCACTTCTTTTGGAATGGACATTTGTGGCTCATCTTTCCATTCAAAGGTTATGGGATCGCGATGGGCAACAAGCACTGCAGCCAGCCGGTCGGCAATGTTAACTCCTTTTGCATCTGCATATAAATGACCTGCAATAGCCTTACTTACTTTTAAAAAATTCAGTGCCGCCTCGTATTGTGAAGGAGCATTTTGTTTTAAAACTTTTTCAAGTAATTCAATGTTGGCAGCATTGAACTTTTCTGATTGTGTGAAATCGGCCAATGAATTTCCAAGTCCGATTATCAGCCTGTCGTCAAATACCTGCGCATGACACTGAAGACAATTGGGCGCTACCAATATTTCTCCATTCTTTGCTTTTATTGCAGTGTATTCGTAAGAGATATTTTTATTGATGCCGCCGCGTTGAAGATCGTCTTTCATGGAAAGCCCTGCACCAAAAAGAAATATATTATAAGGAATGCCGCTTTTTACATAATCTCCTTTCACCAGGTATTCATAACCTTCTTTTGGATCTCCGGTTCTTTGTTTGGTGGGAGGAATATAAACAGGCTTGTCACCTGCGAAATGATTCATCACCGCAAAACTTATCACCCAAACAGAAATAAAAAGAGAAAGGGCTACACATTTTTTCATGCTCTATAAAGATAATACACCCTTTTGCTTATTTTCCGTACAACTCCAGCATTTGCTTCAGGTCTTCAAGCGTATTGACCTCATCAGGTTTTTTATCCTGTCTCCACCTGCTGATCCTTGGAAAACGCAAGGCTACACCCGATTTGTGACGCCTGGAAGCTGCTATGCCTTCGAAGGCGATCTCGAATACCAGCTCGGGCTTTACAGTTCTGACGGGACCAAATTTTTCAATTGAATTTCTTTTTACAAAATAATCCACCTGTGCAAATTCTTTATCTGTCAAACCCGAATAAGCTTTTGTAAAGGCAACAAGCTTATCCCCATCCCTTACGGCAAAGGTATAGTCCGTATAAAGATTACTTCTTCTGCCGGCTCCTTTTTGAGCATAGATCATTACGGCATCGATGGTGAGGGGATCGATCTTCCATTTCCACCAGTCACCTCTTTTTCTGCCTACCTGGTAAGAAGATGATTTTTTCTTGATCATAAAACCTTCTGCACCCATTGCCCTTGAATTTTTTCTGAGTGCAGCCAGTTCACTCCAGTTGCTAAAATCAACAACCGGGGAAAGGATCAGTTTTGGATGGTTGATGGATAATACCAATTGTTCCAGTAGAGTTCTTCTTTCATCGAGTGTTTTTGAGCGGATATCTTCGCTGTTGTATTCAAGCAGGTCGTAGGCAAAGAAAGCAATGGGCGCTTCCTGCAGTTGTTTTTTGCTGATATTCTTTCTTCCGATCCTGGTTTGCAATATTGCAAAGGGAAGGGGTTTCCGGTCAACTGAAGGGATGATCTCTCCATCTATGGCAACGCCATCCGGTAACAGTTCACAGAAAGACTGATATTCAGGAAATTTATCCGTCATCAGTTCTTCGCCGCGGCTCCAGACAAATAATTCACTATTTCTCCTGATCACCTGTCCCCTGATGCCATCCCATTTCCATTCTGCCTGCCAATTTGCAGGATCGCCCAATAATTTTTCCAGGTCGTTTTCCTCAATAGCATAGGCAAGATAAAATGGATAGGGTTTAGACCAGTCAGTTGTGGTGGCATGTGCGCTTAACAATTCATCAAACCTGATAAGGTTTGGGTCCCAGTTGCCACTTATGCGGTGTGCAATATCTGAAGCCTCAGACTGCATGGTTTTTGCCAGTGCATTCACCATGATCTTTTGTGATACCCCTATCCTGAATCCACCGGTAATGAGTTTATTGAAAACAAAGCGTTCCGCATCATTCATTTCCATCCATGCATCAATAATGAATTGCTTACGTGTTTCCTCCGGTTCTTTTTCAATGATCTTTAATTTTTCAAGGTAATACCATAGAGGATGTACATTATCTTTCTGATTATTTTTTTCAGGGAGTAACAGGGTAATGGTTTCTGCAAGGTCTCCAACAACATGATAGGATTCTTCAAAAAGCCAGAAGGGGAGGCCTGTTAATTCAACAGCATAATTTGCCAGTTGTGTTGTATTTACTGCTCTTTTAGGCCGTCTTCCGCTAAAAATGGCAATAACCCACACCTTGTCTTTATCGTTTGCCACTCTAAAGTAATCAACCAGTGCATTTAATTTATCATTGGTCTTAGTACTGCTTCCAAGTTTCATTACCAGTTCTGCAAATTGTTTCATCCGGGTTAATTATCCTTTTAAAAGGGATCAATTTGATCCAATAATAAACTGAATGGTATTTCCTGAAGACTTACACAGCTGCTTAGTTGAAATCCTTTTTTATAAACTATTCCTGTTCTACTGGATTTTCTTCTTCCGTTAATTCAATTCCTCCCTCCGTTTCATCTCCATATTCGGTTTTTACCTCTTTTGAAAAAATGCCCTGTTCATTCAGGTATCTTGTAAAAACCGACTGAAAGCCATGGGTTGTAAAAACACATTCTGCTTCGGTGGCCCTGCAGGCTTTTATTAATCCATTCCAGTCTGCATGATCACTGATCACAAAGCCGGCATCCGCATTTTTCCTTCTTACATTTCCACGAACCTGCATCCAGCCGCTACAGATCCCGATCTCATAAGGAAGAAAACGTTTGATCCATGGAGAGCCTTCCGCACCTGAGGGTGCAATCACCACACTTCCTTTCAGTTCTTCTTTTGATACATCAATTACTCTTTTCACCGCGGGTAATTTCCATCCTGCATTCACCAATGCCATATGAACATTGTAGACTGCCCCGTGTAAAAAAATTTTGTCGGTTACTTCAGCAACCGGCAACAACAGGCGTTGTGCTTTTCCAAGGCTATAGGCTATCAATACAGAAGTTTTTCCTTCCATTTGATTTTTATTGATCCAGTTTTTTACACCCTGGTAAATTTCATGCTGTGGCTTCCAGTTATAAATGGGTAACCCAAAGGTTGATTCAGTAATAAAGTTGTGACATTTAACCGGTTCAAATTGTCCGCTAAGTCCATCGTTTTCCAGTTTATAATCTCCACTCACCACCCATATTTCACCATTGTGTTCCACCCTGATCTGGGAAGAACCTATAATATGGCCTGCAGGGTATAAACTGATTCTTACCCCATTGATATAGATTGTTTCATTCCATCCAATACTTTCATAATGATTATTGCCAAGTCTTTGCTGCAATATAGGTTTGGTATCGTGGTGACACAGGTACCATTTGCTCCCCCATCTTGCATGGTCACTATGGGCATGGGTGATCACGGCTTTGTTAACGGGGCGCCAGGGATCTATGTAAAAATCACCCTCACGGCAGTATAGACCTTTATTTGTGAATTCGATCAGAGGCATGCGGCTACCTGTATTTAAGGTTATTGATACAGTGCAAAGTTCGTACCCGGTGCACTGAAAACCTCAATGCGAAGGCTTAGTAAAGAACATTCTTGCTGCCACCGAGCACTTTAATAAAGTAGAGGTATTTGTTTTCAAAATAATCGAGGGTCATATCAGAACTGTTCTTAAATACAGGCTGAATATCCATTGGCGTAAGAATGTAATTTCCTTTACGGGAAAGATTTGATGCAATGTCTTTTTTTGTATCCAGGAGCAGTAATGAAAAGCGAAGCATGGTCTCATAGCCACGGAAAAACATTTCTCCGGGTTTTGTACTCATATCATTACTGAATTTTGATGAAAGATGTGTTTCCAAATCAGATCCCCGGTTATAATAAAATGGAGATGAATAAATAATTTCCAGATTACTTAATTCTTTGTTGGACAAATTAAAGTTATCCCAGGTAGGCATTCCAACCAGCAACATGGGATATTTTTTTAAGGTAGTCAGGGTCATGGCCAGTTTCATTCCAAATCTTTCTTCCAGACTGCCTGTTATCACAATATTTTTTCTGGTGCTGTCAAGATGCTTTGCAATAAACTGTGGACTGAAATCATTTGTAACATCAACAAATTTCATATCCAGTTTACTTGCCAGTGTTGATTTTGAAAATTCAATAAAATGATTTTTGATCTGATCTTCCTGTACCCCCTTTTTCCTGAATACAACTACCTTCTCAAGCGGATAATACCGTTGTAGAAAACGGTAAATTCCTTCCATGTGCGCCTGCAGCGTGGAATTCAGTACAACCATGTAAGGATTGTCATAAACCCCGGCATCATTGGGAAGTGTAGCTGAAATGAAAGGTATCTTTTTACGTTGTGCCGCCTCTGCAAGCATTCTTGTTTCTCCTGCATTGGAATGGGCTATGATCAATTCAACATCCTCCATTTCCGGACTTGATAAATGCGGGGTTATTCCTTCCTTCCCTTTTGTATCATAAAAGAAAACTTCCAGTGGGGCACCTCTTTCTTCCAGTGAATCGAGCGCTAATTGTACACCATAATAAAACTCAAGTCCGGCAATGGAAAATCTGGCGCCAGTTTTTTCATAACGGAAATTTCCACGCGCATCAAATGCCGAATCAAGATATAAAGGGGCAAATACTGCTATCTTATGACGCAAAGTATCCTGGGCGTTTGCATGTTTAACGGTTCCGCAAAAAACCATTAAAAAACAAATAAGAAATGAGAACCATTTTCTATTGATGCCAGGGACAAGGTTCATGTTTATTAGCATAATTAATTTTCAACAGCAACTTAAAGTAATTATTCCCATTCTATTGTGGCAGGTGGTTTACTGCTGATATCATAAACCACTCTGTTGATGCCTCTTACTGAATTAATGATCTCGTTTGATACATGCGCTAAAAAATCATATGGAAGGTGTGCCCAGTCAGCGGTCATTCCATCAACACTGGTAACAGCCCTGAGGGCAACAGTGAATTCATAGGTTCTTTCATCACCCATAACACCTACACTTCTTACCGGGAGTAAGATTGCTCCCGCCTGCCAAACCGTTGCATATAAATTATGTGATTTTAATGCTTTAACATAAATATCATCTGCTTTTTGCAACATTTTTACTTTTTCTTCAGTTACCTCTCCCAGAATGCGGATGGCCAGGCCTGGTCCGGGGAAAGGATGCCGGCTGATCATATCAGACGGGATGCCCAGTTGGGAACCAACTTTTCTTACTTCATCTTTAAAAAGATACCTTAAAGGTTCAACCAGACCTAAATGCATTTTTTTCGGTAGTCCGCCAACGTTATGGTGCGACTTAATGGTAACTGATGGTCCATGAACGGAAACACTTTCAATTACATCGGGGTATATGGTACCCTGTCCTAGTAAAGAAACCCCTTTTATTTTTTTAGCTTCTTCCTGGAAGGTCTCAATAAAAAGTTTACCAATTACTTTCCGCTTTTTCTCAGGATCTGTTTTTCCCTTAAGTTTTTCATAGAATTTCTTACGGGCATCTATTCCTTTTACATTTAATCCCAGTTCCTTGTATGTTTTTAATACATTTTCAAATTCATCTTTACGCAATACACCATTATCTACAAAAATGCCATGGAGGTTCTTTCCAATGGCCTGGCTGATCAATGTTGCAGCAACTGTTGAATCTACTCCTCCACTTAAGGCCATGATCACTTTCCGGTCACCTATTTTATTTTTTAATTCTTCAACCGTATCATTTACGAAATGTGCGGGGGTCCAATCCTGCTGGCAACCACAAATGTTTACCAGGAAATTATGCAGGATCTTTTTTCCTTCAATGGAATGATAAACTTCCGGGTGGAACTGTAATCCATATAATGGTCTGCTATTATTTTCATTTTTGTACCTGAATGCTGCAACCGGGATGCTGTCCGTAGTTGCCAGTAATTCAAAGGAAGATGGAAGTTTAAGAATAGTATCACCATGGCTCATCCATACCTGCGAAGAGGATACAAGGTTTTGAAATAAGGCATCTTCTTTTTCTATATGAAGAACCGCTCTTCCGTATTCCCTTTTATTGCTTTTTTCTACCTTTCCGCCATATTGTTTGGCTGTCAGCTGGGCTCCATAGCATACGCCAAGAACCGGCACATTTTCTATCAATTCTGAAACATTTACGGCAGGCGCCTCCTTTTCGTTTACTGAAAAAGGCGAACCGGATAAGATCACACCCTTTAAGGAAGGATCATATTTAAAGGCTTTATTGAATGGGATGATCTCGCAATAAACATTGGCCTCTCTTACGGCCCTAGCTATTAATTGGGTATACTGGGAGCCGAAGTCAAGAATCAGGATCTTTTCTGTCATGGGGTGTGAAGGTAAAAAAACATAGCGAAACAGCGCCTGGTGCATCCCGGTCTGCAAGACCCGATGAGGTTTTTTATTAGTAATTTGTACCAGGCTGTTTTCTTTATGGATCCTTTTTCCTGTAACCTGGTGGATATTTTTGTAGTCTGAACATTTAAACTGCTGTTATGAGATACCTGTTTTTAGTTAGTATGATCTTTTTTATGTATTCATGTAACCTGGCAGATCGCCGGGTGAGTGGCAATGGGAATCTGAAAACAGAGCAAATAAGCATTGCCGGGTTCAATAAAATCAGGGTGAGCGGCGGCATGCATGTTCAGTTGAAACAACAGGACACATTTAGGGTGGATGTAAATACGGATGAGAACCTAATGGAATACATTGAAGTTTTCAAAGAAGGGGAGACCCTGGTTGTACGTGAAATGGATGGGTACAACCTTGATCCCAGCAAAGAAATGATTGTATATGTTTCAGCTCCTACATTCAGCCATATTTCTGTTTCCGGTTCAGGAAGTATTACCAGTGAGAATACAATCACTGGCAATGATCCCCTTTCAATAGACTTAAGTGGTTCAGGAAATATTGATATAGACCTAAATGTTCCAAAGATCAATGCTGAAGTTTCAGGAAGTGGAACCATTGATCTGGGTGGCCGTTCGGAAGATTTGGCGCTCAGTTTGAGCGGATCAGGCAATGCGCATTGTTTTGAATTGATTACCGACAATATAGATCTTAATATTTCAGGAAGTGCTAACGCGGAAGTAACCGCAAACAAGACCCTTGATGCACGTGTATCCGGATCAGGTGATGTGCAGTATAAGGGAAATGCAATGATGACAAAAAATATTTCAGGGTCAGGATCAATTGAAAAAGTGAACTAAAGGTTTACATATTTAACCATGATGCGTATGTCGCGGTTTCTGCCTTTATCATCGGTGCATGAGATCTTAACCGGTCCTGCCTTTGGGATGAAGAATTGTTTTTCACCTGCCAGCGTGATTTTATAAAACTCGTCATTGATATACCAATAAAGCTTTGAGACACCGGTTGCGGCAAGTGCGGAAAGCTGTATGGGCTCAGGGTCTTTTATATTGATGTAATACTCACTTCCATTGCGTGGTGAGGTAATACCGGGGCCATTTCCTTTGAAAATTTTTTCACATCGGGGATTATGCACAGGGATCTTTTCAAATGGCATTTGCCTGCCTGTAAAATATTGCTGCATTTCAATTGTTGTGACCCTGAAAGCCTTTTTGATATAACCATTGGAAGGAACACAGGTTTCACAAAAGGAGTAAGTGTGATCTGCGGAAATTTTTATCTCCTGTATATGTTGGCAAATTTTATTTGAACTGGTGAGTGGTATAAAATAATCCATAATTAAATTGGTGCAATAATCACCCGGCGTCAATCCGGTTTCACTGCACACCTGCCTTAGTTCACACTGGCGTGGCGGAACAAACCATTCAGAATTGCTATCATAATCAATAGTATTAAAAATTTTGAAAAGCAATGGAGTGGCTGTTGCTGCTCCACTTAATTCTGCTACTCCCAATCCGGAAAAATTCCCGATCCATACGCCAACCGTGAAATTTTTATTGTATCCTATGCTCCAGGCATCTCTTCGTCCATATGAGGTGCCGGTTTTCCAGGCAATTTTTGGCATTCTTTCAGTGGCGGTCCAGTTCAACGGAAAATCAGGACGGTTCACTTTCGATAATATTTCGGTGATCATGAAACCTGCCTCAGGTGATATCAGTTGAATTTTTCCTGAAGCAGGATCCGTACTGGTGAATGATGGTGCGGCATACACACCTTCATTGGCAAATGCCGAGAACAGACCGGTGAGTTGTTCAAGAGTAGCGCCGCATCCGCCGAGGATCATGGATAAACCCAGTTTTGCCTGGTCTTTTTTAACCTGGCCGAAGCCGCCTGATATTAATGTGGCAATGAATTTTTCACTGCCAAGCTGGTGCAAACTTTTTACAGATGGAATGTTGAGTGAATGTTCAAGCGCGTATTCCATGGTAACATAACCATTGAACTGCCGGTCATAATTTTCTGGTGCATAGCCTTCATAGTTCACCGGTACATCACTGATCACAGCTTTTGGAGTTAGCAGGCCTGCATCAATACACAATCCATATAGCAGGGGCTTGAGCGTGCTGCCTGGCTGCCTGATGGCGGCAGCACCATTTACCTGGCCTCCATCAGTAGTATCATAAAAGCTGGCAGATCCCAGGTAGGAAATTACTTTTCCGGTTTTATTATCAATTACCACAACCGATGCATTCCTGATGTTATGCAGTCTGAGATTGCGTGAATAATCAGTAACAAGTTTTTCTATTTTGAGTTGGGTATTCAGGTCAATGGTGGTCCTGATATTTAAATGAGCTGACGAAGATTTTAATTTATAGGCGAGGTGAGGAATATAGCGGGGAAGGGTAGTGCGTTTTGCATGCAGCGGTTCCGCTAATGCATCTTTGATTTCTTTTGCTGTAAATATCCCATTCCTTGAAAATCTGTGTAGCCATTTATTTCTTTCCTTTATGATGAGGTCATTATTTCTTCCGAAAACAAGGGAGGACGGCCGGTTGGGTATAATGGATAAAGCGGTGATCTCAGCAAGAGAAAGATGGTCGGGATTTTTTTGGAAATAGAGTAGCGATGCGGACTTCACGCCTTCAATATTACCGCCGTAAGGAACCAGGTTTAGATATAACTGGAGGATTTCGTCTTTGCTGTAATTCAGCTCCAGCTGAATAGCCCGGAACGCCTCTATGCATTTAGAAAGAATGTTCCGCTTCCTTGGTTCCATTGCACGGGCTACCTGCATGGTAATGGTTGAAGCCCCCGAAGTGCGTTTCATCCGGATGAGGTTCATCCAGGCAGCACGTACAATAGCCATTGGATTAACACCCGGATGAGAATAGAAGTATCTGTCTTCTTTTGCAATAATTATCTTGCGAAGCAGTGGAGAAATCTCTTCCAGGTCTGTTTTCATTCTCCATTTTTCATCACTTGTCAAAAAAGCATGAAGGAGCTGTCCTTTATTATCGGAAATAATAGTGGAATATTCAATATTGGCCCTGAAAGGAAATATCAGATTCAATAAAAAAAATAATACAATGGTGCAACCAGTTATGATTACCAGTTTTTTAACCGGCATTAATAACATGCGCATGGTTGATCTCTGTTGACTGACGTTGAATTTAGCAGCTCCCATTATTTATTACGCAGATTATAAACAGGATATACCCGGCCCTGATTTTAAACATGATCAGGAATCTAGTGGATTGCCGGATAATGCCTGTATAAATATAGGCAGAATAAAAAATCAGAACAGGCAGCATTTCAACCGTATCGGTGTAAAACCGTATTTTAATTGTGTAATAATCCCTAACTTTTTACCACCAATCTATCTCAATCAATTCTATGTTCAATAAATTATTCCTGGTTCCGCTGATCTTTTGCGGGACTATTTTTTTCTCATCCTGCAAAAGGAATTATATAGTTCTTGATTTTACCAATGCAAAAGGCGAGGTGCCACAGACAGGAAACCTGGTTTTCCGTTTCAATAAATCTGTTTATCCGGATTCATTGTTGAATAAATGGGATTCAACCGGATATATTTCGTTTAAGCCGGCTATTCCTGGAAGATTTCGCTGGAGTGGCCCGGATGAGCTGATCTTTTCTCCTGCAGAACCTTTGTTGCCTGCCACCAGTTATGAGGCCCGGATCAGTAATGAGGTTTTACGTTTCAGCTCATTTACAGATATTAAGGATGCCGGTGAAATAGAATTCAGTACTTCTCCTTTATTATTAAATGATGCGCGGGTGATATGGGTTTTGCAGGATGAAAGCAGGAACATAGCCGTTCCACAATTGAATTTTGTTTTCAACTACGAGGTAAAAATGGATGAAGTAAAAGACAAATTGCATATCAGGGTTGATGGTGTTGAAATGGACTATACGCTTCACACTGCAGGTACAGGAAGATCTGTTTCTGTAAGGTTGAAAAACTTTAAGATGGAAGATAAAAATTATGAAGCACAGGTATTATTCAATGAGGGATTGAAACCCGTAAACGGAGAAAACAGCATCAGGGAACCAATCAAAACGCTGCTTTCTATTCCTTCGCCTTTTGTCTTAAATATTCATAATGTTGAATCTGAACATGATGGAGAACAGGGCCTGGTGCATATTTATACCAGCCAGCAATTAACAGGCGAAAATATTCAGCAATTCATTCAGTTCGATCCTCTGATAAAATATTCCATCCAATATGAAGATTATGGTTTTACCATCAGGAGCGACAGGTTTGCTGCGGATAAAGGATATTCCTTTACAATAAGCCCGGGTTTAAGGGGAAAGATAGGTGGCGTATTGAAGGAATCTTATAATGGAAGTGTTGCTTTCGGCCAATTGGAATCGCAGGTACAGTTTACAAACAGCAAGGCAGTTTATCTTTCGGGTAAAGGGGGTGGGAACATTGAGGTAAGAATCACAAATACACCCAAAGTGAAACTCATCATATCAAAGATCTATGAAAATAATCTTTTGATGGCACAGCGATATGGCTATTACCCAAAGGATAATGATGATGAGGGATCAGACTATGCTTCTTATAGTGAAGAAAGCAATGATGATTACAGTAATGCAATGGCAGGTGATATTATTTACAGTAAGGATATTGACACGCGTACATTACCGAAAACCGGAAGCGGCCGTATACTGAATATATCACAGTTTGAAGACCGGCTACCGGATGCCAAGGGTATTTATCATGTAATGATCCGGTCTGCTGAGGATTACTGGATCAGCGACAGCCGTTTTATCTCATTTTCTGATATTGGACTTATTGCTAAACATGGCGAGGATAAGATCTATGTTTTTGCAAACAGCATTAAGCATTCAGGTGCAATGCCTGGTGTTGCCATAAATGTTTATGGTGCTAATAATCAATTGTTGGGGACTGGAGCTACCAATGAAGAAGGCGTTGCAGAAGTGATGCTGGTATCCAGAAAATTTGCAGGATTTAAACCGGCCATGGTCATTGCAAAAACTGCCGATGATTTTAATTACCTGCCTTTTTCCAGTACAAGGGTGAATACATCCAGATTTGATGTGGGAGGTAAAAGAAATAATGCAACAGGGCTGGATGCTTTCATTTATCCTGAAAGAGATATTTACCGCCCCGGAGAAACCGTAAAATTTGCGGTTGTACTAAGAGACCGTAATTGGAAAAGCCCCGGTGAAATTCCGTTGAAAATGAAATTTTTATTACCTAACGGTAAAGAACTCAGAACATTCCGCAAAGGTGTTAATGAACAGGGATCAACAGAGGGAAGCATTTCCATCTCTAATGCGGCTATTACAGGAAGTTATACATTGGAGGTATATAGTTCCAATGATGTTTTGCTGGCTACTCAAAATTTCATGATAGAGGAATTTGTTCCCGACAGGATAAGAGTAAATGCAAAACTGGATAAGGCATTTCTTAAACCTGGCATGTCATCCGGGTTGCATATCAGCGCCATGAATTTTTTTGGTCCGCCTGCCGCCAACAGAAAATACGAAACTGAGATACAGGTGAAGCAGAAAAGCTTCCGGCCAAAGGATTTTAATGATTATGATTTTGCACTGGCCAATCAACGTGGTTTTTTTGACAAGGAGATCAGGGAGGGTACAACCGATGCCAATGGAAATGCAGATCTTGTTTATGATGTTCCTTCCATGTATGAAAACTCAGGTTTGTTGCAGGCTAATTTTTATACAACAGTTTTTGATGAAACGGGCAGGCCGGTAAGCCGTGTTACTTCTGCTGATATTTTCACTCAGGATGTATATCATGGCATCATGGATGACGGTTATTATTATTATTCACTAAATCAACCCGTAAAATTCAGTTTTGTATCATTAAATAAAGATGGCAGACCCGTACAGGCCAAAGCAAAAGTTCAGGTGATCAGGCATGAATACAGGACAGTGCTTACAAAAAGCGGCAGTTATTTCAGGTATGAATCTCAGCAGGAGGAGAAGGTGCTGACGGAAACTGAAATGACCATCGGCAACAAAACTGGGTTCAGCTACATACCAAGATCACCGGGGAATTATGAAGTAAGGGTCTTCAGGCCTGGTGCCAATACCTATATCAGTAAAAGTTTTTACAGTTATGGTTCATGGGGTACGGATAACAGTTCTTTTGAAGTAAATACGGAGGGACACATAGATATTGAACCGGATAAGGAAAATTATTCAGCCGGAGGGTCTGCAAAAATTTTATTTAAAACTCCTTTTAGTGGAAGAATGCTGGTTACAGTTGAAACAGACCACGTGCTTTCCTATCAATACCTGGAGGTAAACAAAAGAACTGCAACGCTTGACCTGGATTTGAAAAATGAGCACATTCCCAATATATACATTACCGCAACACTTATAAAGCCTCATGAAATTTCTGATATACCACTCACCGTTGCGCATGGTTTTCAAAGTATAAAAGTTGAGGGAAGCGACAGAAAGATCCCGGTGCAAATAACGGCTGAAAAAAAGCTTCGTTCCAAAACACGCCAGAAGGTCAGGGTGAAAGCTTTACCAGGAAGTTATATAACGCTGGCTGCCGTAGATAATGGTGTATTGCAGGTAAGTGATTTTAAAACGCCGGATCCATATGCTTATTACTACCAGAAAAAAGCATTGGATGTAACAGCATTCGATATGTATCCTTTGTTATTTCCCGAATTAAGGGCCAGGCTTAGCAGCACAGGAGGCGACGGTGAGGTAAGTCTTGATAAAAGGGTAAATCCTATGCAGGCGAAAAGAATTGAGATCATGTCGTTCTGGAGTGGCCTGAAAAAGGCAAACGGAAATGGGATAGCTGAATTTGAATTTGACGTACCGCAGTTTAGCGGAGAGATCAGGTTGATGGCAGTAGCTTTTAAAGATGAGAAGTTTGGTTCAGCAGAAGCTACAACCACAGTTGCAGATCCAATTGTATTAAGTTCTGCCCTGCCGAGGTTTATTAGTCCGGGGGATACGGTAATTATGCCGGTAACTATTTCCAATACAACAAACGCAAAAACTACAGGAAAGGCCATATTAACTGTTTCCGGACCGGTTAAAATTGTAGGCGCTTCCGTTCAGGATATTCATATCAGCGCCAATGGAGAAGCAAGAGCAAACTTTAAAATTGTTGCAGATCCGGCCATTAGTATTGCACGCATAAAAGTTGGCGTTAATGCAATGGGTGAAACATTTACAGAAGAAACTGAGATTTCTGTTCGTCCGCCATCAACCCTGCAAAAAACTTCCGGTAGCGGATCACTTACGGGCGGAAGCAGTCAGAAGATCAGCATACCGCGGTCAGATTTTATCAAAGAAAGTTTCGGATATGAATTAGTGGTCAGTAATTCATCGGTAGTAGAGATAGCCGATCAGTTAAAATATCTTGTGAATTATCCGTATGGTTGTACGGAACAAACCATTTCTGCAGCATTTCCCCAGCTTTATTTTAGCGACTTTGCAGAGCTGCTTGGAAAGAATGACCAAAAGCAAAATGCTAATGCCAATGTAATTGAAGCCATCAGGAAGATCAGGATGAGACAATTGTATAATGGTGCATTGACCATGTGGGACGGGGGAGGCACTGCACATTGGTGGACCACTGTTTATGCTGCCCATTTTTTACTTGAGGCCAGGAAAGCCGGATTTGATGTTGACAATAGCCTGTTGGAAGCCATGTTGTCCTATCTGGCCGGCAGATTAAGAACAAAAGAAACGATCAGTTATTATTACAACCGGGATCAGAATAAAAAAATTGCTCCCAAAGAAGTGGCTTATAGTTTATACGTTTTATCCGTAGCCGGCAGGTCGCAGGTGGCTTCAATGAATTATTATAAGGCCAACAATCACCTGCTTGCATTGGATAGCAGGTATTTACTTTCAGCTGCGTATGCCATTGCCGGAGATAAAAGCTCGTACAGGGAATTGCTGCCACATAGTTTTAGCGGTGAAGAATCTGTTCAGCAGGCTGGCGGAAGTTTTTACAGTGCCCTTCGTGACGAAGCTATTGCTTTGAATATCCTCATTGATGTTGATCCGGGAAATAAACAGATACCTATTATGAGGAAGCATGTTATTGACAGATTGAAGTCTGACAGATTTGCAAATACCCAGGAGCGCAGCTTTTCATTTCTGGCTTTAGGAAAACTGGCAAGAGCAGAATCAGGATCGGACATGAGCGCCGATATCAGTGTGAATGGGAAAAAAATAGCCACTGTGAACGGTAACTGGAAATCAACATACGAACAACTGAAATCCACCGACATTACAATAACGGCTAAAGGGAAAGGCAGGTTATATTATACCTGGCTGGCAGAAGGGATAAGCATTAGTGGAGCCTACACACAGGAAGATAATTATATTAAAGTAAGACGTAAATTTTACGACAGGAAGGGCAATCTGATCACAGGGACTACATTCAGGCAGAATGATCTTGTGATCGTTGAGATTTCTTTAGACAGGTTCTTTAACAACCCTATTGAAAATATAGTGATCACCGACCTTTTACCTGCAGGATTTGAGATTGAAAATCCCAGAACCAAAGAGATACCGGGAATGGATTGGATAAGGGATGCCGCAGAACCTGAAGCATTAGATGTTAGGGATGACCGCATCCATTTTTTTGTGGATGCACAAAGTCAGAATCAAAAATATTATTATGCTGTAAGAGCCGTATCAACAGGACAATTCAAACAGGGAGCGGTAAGTGCTGATGCCATGTATAATGGTGAGATACATTCTTATCATGGTTCACAGGTGATCAGGGTTGTTCAGTAAAAAGATCAGAGTAACCCCGGATCATGTTTAAACTTCTTATCCTATATTTTTGTAATCGTGTTATGCTATGAAAGATCAGGAAAGGCATATAGCTATTGTGTGCAATTCAACCCACGGAAATGTAAAAGCGTTAAGTGTTACCGGTAGTATTTCATTATTGCTGAAAGGGATGGGCATCCGTCATCAATGTTTTACTGTTCAATGGCCCGAACACTTCAATGTATTTTCGGAGGCCTGGATCGTTGGGGGTGATGGTACCCTGAATTGTTTTATAAACAGGTATCCTGACATTGATATTCCCTTGTCAATTTTCCAGGGAGGCAGCGGAAACGATTTTCATTTTATGTTGTATGGTGATATTGATATTGAACACCAGGTAGAATTGGTTCTTCAGTCTGCGCCCTCCAGGGTAGATGCAGGTGTATGCAATAAAAGATTGTTCTTAAATGGAGTTGGTATTGGCTTTGATGGAGCCATAGTTAAAGATTTACTGGGCCGGAGAAAATTGCCTGGTAAGTCATCTTATCTGTTATCCATCCTTAAAAATATAGCCGGTTACCATGAAAAGCCATGTGCGCTTGAGATAAAGGGTGAAACTATTTCGCAGGACTGCTTACTTATAAGTGTTGCCAATGGCAAACGTTTTGGAGGCGGATTCAATGTGGCACCAAAAGCTTCTGTTGATGATGGATTACTTGATATAAATATTGTAGGAAAGATATCACCATTTCAAAGGATAAGATACCTGCCGGTTATTGAAAAGGGAGAGCATATGGATCTTCCATTTGTTCAGTACAGGCAGGTGAAAAAAGTAAGAATATCTGCTCCGGTTCAATTACATGCGCATATAGACGGCGAATATATTTGTGACACCGTTTTTAATATTGAATTATTGCCTGAAAGGTTTTCTTTCATTTACTGATCTCTTATCCGCAAAAATTTTTACAAGCGCTAATCCTGCAATAAACCCTCCAATGTGAGCAGCATATGCAATGCTACCGGTTTCATCACCGCCTAACACACCCATACTGTTTATCAACTGAAATACAAACCACAAACCAACCACTAAAAATCCGGGCACAGAGATAACTCCAAAAAGAAACCATACGTGAACGCCGCGCTTTGGATGCATTATTAGATAACCACCCAGCACACCCGAAACAGCACCAGAAGCACCAAGGCTTGGAATCAAAAGATTGTTTCCAAAATAATAAGTGCTGAAAACATGGGAGAGGCCTGCAATTACACCGCAGAGCACATAGAAGATCAAATACTTCAAATGGCCCATATCATTTTCCAGGTTGTCGCCAAATATCCAGAGGTATAAGAGGTTGCCGCCAATGTGGGCGATGCCTCCATGCATAAACATGGATGTGATCAGGGTGAGGTAAACGTTGATTTCTGAGGGAGCAAGGCCCGGTATGCGGATTTGTTCGCCTGTAACAGGATTAGTCAGCACCCTGGAGCGTGTAACAAGGTCATCGCCAGTCAGGATCTCAGCCGGAACAGCGGAATATCCATAGGTGAATAATTCATTATTGCCCCAATTCTGGAGGAGAATAAAAACGAGGATGTTGATGATAATAAGTAGATAATTGACGAAGGGAGTTAAATGCCGGTCGCTGTTATCGTCGCCAATTGGGAGAAGCATGCGTTTTAAAGTAAGGATTGCAAATGGCATTCCCTAAAAAAAAGTCCTTCTGACTGGCAGAAGGACTTTAATGCATTACAGTATATAAATATTAAATTTTAATAGTTATCCCTGTATCCACCGCCGCCGCTACTGCCGCCGCGATTGTAACCACCGCCGCCGCCGCCGTTACCGCCACGGTATCCGCCGCCACCGCCGCCTTTTTTAAAGCCGCCGCCGCCGCCTCCACCGAAGCCGCCTCTTTTCTTAAAGCCGCCGCTGCCTTCTTCTTTAGGGCGTGATTCATTCACCACTAAATTCCTGCCTTCAACTTCACTTCCGTTAAGTTGGGCGATGGCTGCCTGCGCTTGTTCATCATTTGACATTTCCACAAAACCAAAGCCTTTGCTTCTCTGTGTGAATTTGTCCATAACGATTTTGGCAGAAGATACTTCACCATACGGTGCAAACAGGTTGGCCAGGTCCTGATCTTTAAGACCCCAGCTGAGGTTTCCTACGTAAATGTTCATTTTGAGAAAAAATTTAAAAAAAATAAAAGGTGTTTACAGCCAACAGAAAACATGAACATTTACGCAACGTTCAATGAGATCGTGAAACTGAAAGAACACAAATCATAACGAATATAAGGAAAATAAATTCATAAAAATAGTACCCGGAAAAGAAAACTGCCCCCAAAAGGAGGCAGTTTTTAATAACTAAACCTGGTATATTATTGTTTTACAAAGGTTGTGGTCTCAATTTTACCATCACCATTCACTACTTTAATAACATACATTCCTGCACTCAGGTTACTTACGTCCATCATGGTATTTGAAATACCCTGGCCTGGCGTAACCATTTTAAGTATCCTGCCATCAATTGTACTGAGGGTGATTCTTGCCCTGGTATCAAGCCTGTCGTGTTGTAAAGTGATCTGGCTGCTGGCCGGGCTGGGATATACTTTCAGGTCGCTGGTAAAGCTGGTATTGTCCTTAAAGCGGATGATGCCGCTGTATTTGATCTTACCATCTATGTCAACACTCTTTATCCTGTAAAATACCTGTGCTGCTTTACTGGTGCGGTCAATGGTCCCGTACACTCTTGTTCCCTGAACGGCATTTACTGTTCCTACAGTGTTAAAAGAAATACCGTTTAAACTCTTTTCCAGCTGATATTCTCTTACATCAACTTCATCAGCCACATCCCATTTTACTTCAACGCCATTGTCAATTTTATTGGCAGCTACACCAAGGAAATTAACTGGCAGTGGAGCAGCTTCCGTACCACCAATGGAGAGGTCATCAAATACAGTAAATGCAGGTTCTGCAATTTCATAAGTAACCTCAACCCTGTAGGCTACACCTGGTGCATTGGTGATGTCCTCATCAATCAGCCGGATACACACATTACCCTGCATGCCTGAAATCTGTGGAGCGCCACCTGTGTAAGGGGTAGGGGGCGTGGAAAAATCTGTGAATTCATGAAAATTTGAGGTTGCAATTACATTGTAAACTGTAAATTCTCCCTGAGGAGTTGCACTGATCACCCGTACCTGAAAGCGGTTTACAGAAGGGTTAGGAACTACATAGTAGAATCCTACATCAAAAATCCCAACCGGATTGGGGTTGGCATACAAAGGTGAAATTATGGATACCAGCCTCATACCGCCTCCACCTGGAACAGGAGGAACTGTACTTACACCATCAACTTCCGACCACCATCCCTGGCTGGTATTGAAGTAAAATGAACTGTTTCCATAATAAATTGAAGGAGAATGAAAACCCTGATCATCCGTGTTGAAATTGGCAGTAACATTACTGCAATCACCACTGTTTGATATTGAGGTTACTCCCTGGATCTGGGCATTGACACTGCCGCTGAAGGCAATCAATGCAATTAACATTAGGGTTCTGGAGAACGAGTAGACATGTTTCATAGTCGCTAATTATAAATGATTAATAGAAAAACTAAACTCTAAAGTTTCAGGGGTCTGGCTGATAGTTTTTCGCGACTAAGCGTTTAAGGAAAATGGATACGGTAGTAGTGTTATCAAAAACTGTTCCTTAGAAAATTGGAGGGGGAATTCAATGGATTGGGGAAGGGAATTCAATGGATGGTATACAAAAAAAAACATTTTTTGTGTAATTTCATAGTGTTCAAAAAAAAAGCCTGCAAAATAATTTGCAGGCTTTACAATTTATTGTGGTAATTATTCAGCAACCACTTCAAAACTTACTTCGGCATGCTGTCCATTTCCGAAATCAATAGAAGCTTTATAAGTACCCAGCTCTTTTACTTCGTCTGTAATGTTTATTTTCTTACGATCGATATCATAACCTTTCTGGTCCCTGATGGCACGGCTTATCTGTAAAGGAGTTACGCTGCCGAAGATCTTTCCGCTGGTACCCGTTTTGGCTCCAACTTTCAGAGGCGCTTCGTTTAATTTAGCGATAACACTGTTCATCTGGGCCAGCATCTGGTCCTCTTTCTTCCTGGCCACCTTTAATCTTTCATCCAGTTGTTTGCGGTTGGAAGGATTGGCTTCTACTGCAAACCCACGTGGGATAAGGAAATTACGGGCATAGCCGTTCTTTACCTTTACCATTTCGTTTCTTCCGCCAAGATTATCAACATCTTGAATTAAAATAATTTCCATTTTGTTGTTTTTAGTCCCCAGAGCCCAATCTGAGATTGTGACTGTCTCCCGCGCCTGCGGGATTAGGGAATGGTACTAAATAATTGTTTACTACGCTATTTCAAAAGATCTGTAACATAAGGCAATAAAGACATCTGACGTGCTTTCTTAACTGCATCACTTACTTTACGCTGGTATTTCAATGAATTACCGGTAATTCGGCGTGGCAACATTTTACCCTGCTCGTTCAGGAATTTCTTCAGGAACTCTACATCTTTATAGTCTATGTAGCGGATGCCATATTTTTTAAAGCGGCAAAACTTTTTCGGACGCTTCTCCTGTTTAATGGCGGTCAGGTATTTAATTTCATTTGGACGTGCCATAAATTAAGCCTCCTGTACTTTTTCAGTTCCTGTTGGTACGCCACTTCTCTTTTTTGCATTATACTCGACGGCGTATTTGTCGAGCCTGGTTGCCATGTGACGGAGAACACTCTCATCACGTAGAAGCTGGATCTTCAGCTTCTCATTGAAGTCGGATGGCGCAGTAAATTCCACAACCCAGTATAAACCTGTGGTTTTTTTCTGGATCGGGTACGCCAGTGATTTTAGTCCCCAGGGATTTTCCGCAACGATCTGGCCGCCATTATCGGTTACCAGGGTTGTGTACTTTTTCTGAGCAGCTTTGAATTCATCATCGCTCAGAACCGGGGTAAAAATCACCATCAATTCGTAATTGTTCATTACCCTTGTGTTTTGTGATTAAATAAAATTGTTTTTCCCTTCATCATATGAATGATCATTTTTTTGAAGGGAGCGCAAAGGTAAGGCGGGGAATCCAGATTTGCAGGCAACCGGGGTGGGAATTTTAGAACCCGTTGTTAAATTCTTTCCGGATTGTCAAAGGTAAGCATGAAAAAAGAAAAAGGGGGCCCTACGCCCCCTTTCAACGCCCGGGTCAATACTACCACTTAATGAACTGCGACCTGAGAATGGCGTCACCACTGATCTGCACACTGTACCAGCCAGGTTGCAGACGGCTTACTGTCAGGTTTTGGGTGATGGCGCCTCCCTGATGGTGAACAGAACGTTGCATTACGATCCTTCCCGAAACGTCGTAGATCTTTATTTCATATTTACCTGCGGATAGATTACCTGCCTGGATCAACAGCTCATCTCCCGGCACCGGATTTGGATATATCCGGAGATTCCCGGTAGTTGAATGGGTGGAGATCCGGATAATGGAACTGAAAGCTTTGTTCCCATTCAGCTCAACAGAGCCGATCCTGTAAAAATTATTTCCGGGAACGGGATTCTTATCAATGACCCTGTAGTAGGCTTTACTGCCATCGTTTTTGCCGGGTTTCAATGTATCAACCGCGATAAAATGATTTCCGTCCATGGATCTTTCGATTATATATTCATCGAGGTTTTCTTCAATTTCATTTCCAAATTCCAGTTGAATTCCATTTGCAACCTGAAAGGCTTTTAAGCTTGTAAATCTTACAGGTAATGGTCCATTGGCCAGAGGATTACCTGTTACTGAAATATCATCAAGGGCAAATTCGTCCCGGCTGCCGGTACCGGACACATCTGCACTGCTCCATCTTATATATAAATACTGGCCGGGAAGAATATCAAAACCTGTTATTTCCGCAGTTTTAGCATACATCATCCAGGCTGGTGAAGGATCGGCAGCTGCAGGTGAGGAATGGTCAAGAATAGTGATATCTGTATAATTGATATGATCCGTTGAATAGGAAATATTAAATGAACTGCTCCGGTCAGCATTATTAAATACATACAATGTATAAGCAATGCCCAGCTGTTTTAAATTGACCCCCGTTTGGTTTTGAATGCGTAAGGTAATTGTTCCCGGAGCCCAGTCATTTGTTCCCGGTTGAAAGCCTAAGGCCCTGTTTCCCGGTGCAAATGGTTCAAAGGAGTACATGCCTCCTGTGGAGGGATGTGTATTGGTGAATCCACGTGCATAGTCTCCGCTTGTTTTGGTTTCATTAAAATCCATATTCCCGTCTGTCCAGCCGGCAACTGCCCAGGCACCGGAACTTAATTGACCAAAAACAGGAGCAGGAGCAAACCCGGTTCCATTATACTGGCCATTATTTGCTTCATAGGACGTATGGTCAAAATCAATAAGAAAGGATGTATTCATTGCCGACAGCTGAAAACCTGATAGTCCGCCATTGGTTATCTGGTTTGCTATTACTGCATTGGCTGCATAATTAATGGCTTCAGGCACTGTTGCCTGATTATATTCAAAAACTGCAACGTGGTATACGGTTGAAGGAGACAGGCCGCTTACCTGTACCTGGGTTCCTGTGCCGGAATAAACTACATATTCGCCGGGTTCAGTAGATTGACCGGATCCAAAAACAGGAGATGAGTTGTAATTTATTCCATCTACCGGAATATCGTTCACAATACTTCCGGCCTTCATAATTACAATCCTTCCGCTTCCGTCACCTGCAGTAAAATTGATATCAAATCCATTCGTTGAAACATTGGAAAAATGAATGGTTGATGTAGTTGCAGGTTCTTCCGGCAGCACTAATCCTGCAACCTGAATACTTTGCGGAACAGCTGCGTTGCTATTGACCTGTATTTGTCCGCCATTTATTCCATAAGTAATGGAATGCTGTCTTACATAAACTGTGGTTGCCATCACCGATCCCGCTGACTGAGGTAATATCACCAGGGTATTATAACCTGAATTTATATTCAGGGATAATTCGTAGCCTTCAGGTGCGGTAATATGGATGTCATCTGTAAGCGCGGATCCACCTACTGAAAAAGATTGGGGATTTGAAGGTGCACCAAAAAGAGAATTAAATGAATTGAGACTGGAAGCAATATTGATAAGGGGTGAATTAACCTGCGGCAAAACCGATCCTTCAAATGTAAAATCATTGATGCTGAAAGTGCCGGCAGTACTGCTTCCTCCCCACCCATAGATCCTGAAGCTTATGGTTGTTTGAATGTTCTGAAAAACAGAGCCGGTAAGGTTTACTGTGGAACCGGTAGCGCTCAATGCGGCTACTTCACTGGTAAACCCATCAACACTGGACCTTAATGAAAATTGTACAGGTCCGGATGCAGATGCCTGTCCCGTAAAAACAAAACTGTTGAAATTGATACTGTTGCCTGCTTCAGGAGAAAGGATGAATTCAAAATAATCGTTTTCATCCGGTATTACACCAATGCTCCATCCACTTGCATTATAACGGTTATTGCTATTCGATCCTGTTATGCCGGTCCCTCTTCCTATACCGGAAGCAATGAGGTTGGGGTCTGTTACCTGGCCTTCAGTATATGGATTGGATGTATTTGGGTTGGTGCCAGTAATTGTATTTGAGAAAATTGCCTGCGGCCACAACATTCCGTAACAACATAAGAATACCACAGTGATGAAAAGCTTTCTCATAAAAACATTTTTATCCTTGTGCTAAACTATAGAGGGGGGAAAGCTGTTCAAGGAGAAAATAAACAGGATTTTCTGTTTTTTTTCCCCTTATTTATATCAGATTATAACTTGCGGTATCAGGCGTCCGGATTTTGGAATTATCAATTGCTTTATCCGGTTTCCCTTGTATTTATATACAATTCCTTAACCAGCACAATTATGATCACCATGAGAGGAGTGGCCAGAACCAGGCCCCAGGCACCGGTTAAAGGAGAAATGAGTAATTGTGCAATTATGATCAGGGCAGGGGGGATGCTTACCAGCTTCTGTTGAACCATTGGAGTAATAAAATTACTTTCCAGCACCTGTATCAGTATGTAGAGGCCTGCAACCAATAATGCTGTTGTAGAACTGTCCATGAGCCCAATAAGAACTGCAGGGATCATGGCAATGAGAGGCCCAAAATTGGGAATGAAATTTAGCAAGCCTGCAATGATGGCAAGCGCCAGCCACATGGGTACTCCAATTATTGCCAGTCCAATTGATGAAAGTATGGTAACCACCAGCATGGCCAGTAACTGTCCCTTCAGCCATTTTTTAAGATTTTCAGCCAGCTTTCTCAAAACGTCATCTGTCTTCTTCTGGTGGCCGGGTGGTGCCAGTTTCACTATCCCGCTTTTATAGAGCTTGGGCGACACTGTAAAAAAAATGCCGATGAACAAAACCACATAGATATCACCCAGTATACCAAAAGTTGATTTAAAAAGTGTACCCGCTGTGGTTTCAATATTTTTTTGAGTTTGTGGCGATGAAATCTTTTCAACGATCTTTTTTCCTATGGCTGATTTCTGTAAATAGGTTTTTGCGTTTTCAATTGTAGTAGGCAGGGTTTCAGTTAGTGCGGCTACCTGGGCCTGGAATTTAGCTCCGATCATCCAGAATACAAAGATCAGTAACAAGAGGCTGCCGATAATTGAAGTGGCCAGGCAGGCTCCTTCTTTCCAATTGGTTTTCCTGCATATGTAGCCGCTTAGTCCCCTGAAATAAACTGCAATCAGCGTACCTGCCAGCAATAACAACATCACACTGAATGTTGCCCTGAATAATAGAATGATAATGGCAATAAAGGCCAATATCCCTCCTGCAATCCAGATCTTTTGGGGATAGGTATAGTTATCGTCCTTGCGTGCTGTCATTTATAATCTTAATTCTTGCCGTTCCTGAATGTATGGTTGTGATTGCAGCAACAATTCTGCCACCCCATACAACAGGTGTGCAGTACATTATTTAAAACCGGGAGCCAGGGCTTCATTCAAATTAGAATTTCATTAAAGATGGCATAATGCAACAGGTTTTAGAAAAGTTCATGCATGGTGGAACAGCTATTGTATAGATTGCGGTATGCATTACCAGCCAATTGAGAATTATGGGGTCATTGGAGATCTCAATACCGTTGCCATGGTTGGACTAAATGGGTCCATTGATTTCATGTGTTTTCCCGATTTTGATTCGCCATCTGTATTTGCTGCACTTCTTGATGATGAAAAAGGTGGAAAATTCCTTGTTTGTCCGGCTTTCGAAGGAATGAAATCAAAACAGTTATACCTGCCCGATACCAATGTTTTGCTGACCCGTTTTTTATCAGAAGAAGGAGTGGGTGAGATCACTGATTTTATGCCCGTGGAAGAGTTATTCAATGGAAAGGAACTTATTCGCAGGGTCACTACCGTTAGAGGAGAAGTGCATTATAAAATGCTCTGTGCTCCCAGGTTCAATTATGCCCGCAGTACACACAGAATTGAAATGAAATCGGAAAATGAATTCATTTTTATCAGCGAAGGGGAAGACCGTACCATGTTAAGATTATACAGTTCCGTACCAATGAGCTTATCAGGTAATGATGCAATAGCGGAATTTACACTGAGTGCCGGCCAAACAGCCGATTTTCTTCTTGAGACCGTTGACAAAAGTCATATTGAAGAAAAAGATTTTAAAACTTTTATTACTAAAAGCCTTTTTGAAACGGTTAATTACTGGAAAAACTGGATCTCACAATCCAATTACCGCGGCAGGTGGATGGAAATTGTGAACAGGTCGGCCCTGGTTTTAAAACTGCTTACATCTTACCGCTATGGTTCCATTGTAGCAGCACCCACCTTCAGTATTCCTGAAAGCATAGGATTCAAACGCAACTGGGATTACCGGTTTACCTGGATACGTGATGCATCGTTTACCGTTTATTCATTATTAAGAATGGGTTATTCCAAAGAAGCGGGTGCTTTTATGAACTGGGTTGAAAAATTGTGCACAGATATCAAAGGACAAAACAGAATGGGTATCATGTATTCAATTGATGGTGACCGTCAGCTGGAGGAAATAATCCTCGACCATCTTGAAGGATACATGAAGTCCAAACCGGTGCGCATTGGTAATGATGCCTACAGGCAGCTGCAACTGGATATCTATGGAGAATTGCTCGACTCGGTGTATGTGTTTGATAAATATGGCGAGCCTATTTCACATGATTTCTGGAAGGACCTTAAAAATCAGATCGACTGGTTGATAACCGGCTGGGATCAGCCTGATGAAGGTATTTGGGAAGTGAGAGGGGGAAAGAAGAATTTTCTTTACTCAAGACTCATGTGCTGGGTTGCTTTTGACCGGGCCATTAAAATTGCAGCACACAGGTCTTTTCCGGTAAACCCTCAATGGATAGTGGAGAGGGATAAGATATATAATAATATATTTTCTGAATTCTGGAATGAGGAGGAAAAAGCATTTATGCAATACCCGGGATCTTCAACGGTTGATGCCTCTTCCTTACTCATGCCGCTTGTAAAATTCATCAGTCCTAAAGATCCAAGATGGCTTTCTACTTTGGATAAGATTGAAAAAGAACTGGTATCCGATTCGCTGGTTTACCGGTACCGGCCAGATTTAGCCGCTCCGGATGGTTTCACCAGTCATGAAGGTACTTTTTCCATGTGTACCTTCTGGTATGTGGAATGTTTGTCAAGAGCAGGGCAACTGGAGAAAGCAAGGTTCTATTTTGAAAAAATGCTTGGTTATGCCAATCACCTTGGCCTTTATTCTGAGCAGTTAGGATTCAGGGGTGAACACCTCGGCAATTTTCCACAGGCTTTTACCCACCTTGGACTGATCAGCGCTGCATATAGTCTGGATGAACAATTAGATGATGTAAGGAATAAAAACACAAACAATGTAATATGAAGGCAATTTCAATAATCCCACGTTCTACACAGGTTTCTCTGGTTGACATTGAAGAACCGGATGTGAATGCACCGGATGAGGTAAAATTAAAAGTGATACAGGTTGGTATCTGTGGAACGGACCGGGAAGAAGTTTCCGGCGGTCGTGCCGATGCACCGCCCGGTAAGGACAGACTGGTTATAGGTCATGAAATGTTTGGTCAGGTGGTTGCAACCGGTAAAGATGTGCGTTCTATTAAGGCGGGCGACTATGGGGTGGTGATGGTAAGAAGGGGATGTGGTAAATGCATAGCATGCAAAAATGAAAGAAGTGATATGTGCTATACCGGAAACTATACGGAAAGAGGAATAAAGGGTGCGGATGGCTTTCAGGCCGAATATGTGGTTGATAAAGAAAAATATGTTGTGAAAGTTCCGGCGGCCATGAAAGAAATTGGCGTGTTGACAGAACCCATGTCAATTGTTTCCAAAGCAATTGATGAAGCTTTGACCGTTCAGCAGTCGAGGTTGAAATTCGACATAAATGAAAACTGGTTCAATGGAAAGAGGGCACTGGTTGCCGGGATTGGCGCAGTTGGGCTTATGGCTGCATTTGCGCTTCGTTTACGCGGGGTAAAATTGACAGGCATGGATATAGTTGATGAGGAAAGCGCCCGGCCTTCCATATTAAAGCAGATTGGTGGAGAATACATTGACGGAAGAAATGTCAGCGTAAATGATATTGATAAAACCTGCGGGGAGTTTGATTTCATATTTGAAGCAACCGGTATACCCAGTCTTCAGTTTAATTTAATTGATGCCCTTGCAGTAAATGGATTATACCTGGTGAGCGGTATTCCTTCTTCAACCAGTACAATCAGGCTTCCTGCTGCAGACCTGCTTCAGCAGCTGGTATTGAAAAATCAGGTTATACTGGGATGTGTAAATGCAAGTCACCATCATTATAAAATAGCCGTTGATGACCTCAGCCGCATAATTGAAAAATGGCCGGATGCCATAAGATCCGTTATAACAGAACAGGTGCCTTTCAGCAATTTTGAAAAAGCCCTGCACCACCATTCCGCTGAGGAGATCAAGGTGGTGGTGCAATGGTGAAGCCGGTAAGATATCTATGGAGAATAATAGTAAAATAAAAAGGCAAAGATGGGAATTATTGCTGCGTGTTGAACGCCTGCTGGAAGGTCCGATGGTCTTTCTTGGTTTCGTCTGGCTTGTTTTACTGGTTGTTGAACTGATCTGGCAATTAACGCCGGCACTGGAAATAATCACCATTGTTATATGGATCCTGTTCATAATAGATTTTATCATCAAACTAATTCTTGCCCCTTCTAAATCAGTTTATTTAAAAAAAAGCTGGCTTACACTGCTTTCACTCATTATACCTGCACTTCGTGTATTCCGTATCGTTAGAGTGTTCCGGTTTGTGCGGGGCATCAGGGGACTGAAACTTGTAAAAGTAGTAGGGTCGCTGAACAGGAGTATGAAAAGCCTGGCGTTTGCCCTGAGGAGGAGGGGACTCAAATATGTAATTCTGCTGACACTGGTAGTGATTTTTGGCGGAGGTGCAGGCATGTTTGCTTTTGAGAAAGGGTATGGGCTCACATCCTATGGAGAAGCCTTGTGGTGGACAGCCATGCTCATAACCTCCATAGGCAGCGAATACTGGCCACAAACCGGAGAGGGTAAGGCTTTATGCTTTTTATTATCGGTGTATGGCTTTTGTGTGTTTGGTTATATCACTGCAACCCTTGCATCATTTTTTGTTGGCAGGGATGCAGAAGAAAAAGACGCACCCGTTGCAGGCACTGATGATATTGTCCAACTAAGAATGGAAATAGAAAAGCTTACAAAAGCCGTAACTGATCTAAAAAATACCCTCCCCCAAAATCAGCAAAGCCAATAGCCATCAGCTGTAAGTATTGGTTTGCTTTAATTCTGAATGGAAGCCATGGTTCTCAATATGCCGGAAGCCCAGGCATATACATTATGACTCATCACCATTCTTCTCATTTGCTTCATTTTTTGCTGTTGTTGTTCCAGTGGTGATTCCAGCGCTTTTTTAATGGCATCTGCCGAACCTTCAATATCATAAGGGTTAATGATCATAGCGCCGTGCAGTTCCTGAGATGCGCCGGCAAACTGGCTTAGAATCAGGGTGCCATCGTTTTGATCTCTCGATGCAATGAATTCTTTTGCCACCAGGTTCATTCCATCATGAAGAGAAGTTACCATACAAAAATCTGCAGATCTGTAAAAAGGAATGATCTCTTCGTGGCTGTGGTGTTTTTTAAGAAAAAGTATAGGCTGCCAGTTCTTTGTTTTGAATCTCCAGTTGATCCGGTTTACTTCGGCATCCACTGAATTAATGGTATCCGAATAACTCTTAAGTAATGACCGGCTGGGTGCGCCTATCTGAACAAATGTGAAATTCCCCATGTACTCCGGATTCTTTTCAAAGAATCTTTCAACGGCAAGAAATTTTTCAATCAGCCCTTTGGTATAATCTATCCTGTCTACCCCAACTCCAAAATGTCTTGCATTGATACCATGATGTTTTAGCAATTCAGAGGCTTCTGTTTTTGATTCATTACTATGTTCATAATCCTTTAACGTAAATGAGATGCTGATGGGGAATGGCTTAACAAGTGTGAACTGGTTACCGATCTTCACTGAAAAACTTTCCCATATCACTCTTGATTCCAGTGAACTGTTTACTGTTTCCAGAAAATTGTTACAATGGAACTGGGTATGAAAACCTATAAGGTCGGCACCCAGCATTCCAATCAGCAATTCTTTTTTCCATGGACAGATACCAAAAGATTCAGGGTTTGGCCAGGGTATATGCCAGAATATGGCCACCTTGGCATCCGGTCTTTTTTGTTTGATCAAACGAGGTAATAAAGCGAAATGATAATCCTGCACAAGGATGAAAGGTTCTTCCTCATCTTTTATTTCCTCAAGCACTGCTTTGGCATACATCTCATTTACTTCACAATAATAATCCCAGTCCTCTTTGCGGAATATGGGCCTGGTATGGGCAATATGGCAAAGCGGCCATAACCCTTCATTGGAAAAGCCGTAATAAAAATGGTCTTCCTGCTCTTTTGTAAGCCATACTCTTCTCAAAGTATATTTATCCTCATATGGGGGCACGAGTACTTTATCATTCTCATCCACTGTATCCCTGTCGGCATCACCGCTTCCCGAAGCGATCCATAATCCGCCACATGCCTTTAGTATTGGTTCAAGTGCAGTTACCATTCCACTTGCAGGCATGATACATTTGATCTCCTTGCCCGAGCGCACATGCATATAAGGTTCCCTGTTTGAAACCACCACCAGTTTTTTATCCTGAAGCAGTTGTTTCATTTCTTCGTTCAGTCTTTCAGGTGTCCATATGGCTTCTGCTGATGTCCTTAACCTTGCTTCTTCCTGTGCAATGGCTTTCGCTTCCTGCATGGCCTGAGCAATATTTGATATTTCCTTGTATAAGGGTTCAAGGAATGTGGCTGGCGGTTTTCCCTTAAGTTCTTCAACATTTCCTGACCGTGCGGCTTTCACCCATTCTATTACTTTATTAACAGGCGTAAGAATACCCCAGCGAACAATTAAAAGTGTTACAATGGATATGACAAGCGCCTGGAGGAACCATCTTACAAAATTCCTCATCCAGATGTCATTAATAAGATTTTCGATGTATTCCGCATCTTTATAAAAGATCACTGCGGTGGAAGGAAGGTCCTGGCTCCTGATCACCCTTATATATTGAAATAAATTTTTTCCTTCAACTTTAATGATATTGGTATGCGAGGTATCTGCAGAGATAGCCTGTTGTATGTAGTCCCGGGATTTATCGAGATAGGAATACGCTTTATTATTAAATGGAACAATGCTGTCTGTATTATAATAAACCGTAATGCCTTCAAAGCTGTATTGCCTGATCAGGCTATCAGGAATTTTTAAGGGTATACTGTCATTTAAGGAGCTTTGTAAATAGGTGATGTAAAATTCATCCGCATCCCGTATGGTTACTGACTTCAGCTCATCATTGTAATTTTCCCTTTCCGAAGATATTTGTACAGCTGTAAAGCCAAGTGCAACAAGGCCTACGGCAACAATGATGGCAAGAATAAGAGCGAGGTTTAATTTCATCTTCATTTATTTATTTCCGGCGGTTCCCTGCAATGTTCTAATCACTTTCTAATCTGCTCTTTTTTACTGTTCCTGATTAAAGGTATAGTTTTACAACACTTTAGAAGAATAGCATTTACTCAGAGCATTAGTTTTAAAAGCCCCTGTATTTACAGGGGCTTTTCATTTACACACATAAAACCCTGAGATCATTTAGTGCCGGTGTGGCTTTCAGCATCAATTCTTTGCTCCAGCACTGAAATATATTTTTTGGCTTCTTCATTAGAAGGGTCAACCTCAAGCACTTTTTCAAAATAGTTCACTGCTTCAGGATAATCTTTTTCCATATTGGCCTCATAAGTTGCCAGATAACCATAAGCCTGGATCATCCAGCTTTTATAATTAGGATTCTTTGTATCATTTTGTAAAATGCCAATCAGCTTCTGGTAGTGAGGTACGGCAAGTCCATCCTTCATTTCCTTATCCAGCGCGGAGCTGGCCCTTGCCTGCCAGTAATAACCAAAACTCTGCTCAGGATATTTGGCCACATACATACCAAAAACGGAATCTGACAGGTTATATTCTCCAGCCCTGTAGTGTGCCAGTGCCCAGTTAAAAAGATCCAGGTTGTTTACTTGTTCATTCCCTGAATAATATTTCCCCAGCCAGGTGGCCTGCGCCGAATAATTTTTAATGTCACCCGTTAAAGAGGCCAGCTTTTTAAAATGTTCGCGTAGCAATACAGAATCTGTTTCCTTCTCGCCGGCTTTAGATAAATAAACAATAGCGGAATCTGGTTTGGAAGCAGCGGTATAAAGATCTGACATCAGCACAAAATCCTTAGCCATATAATTGCTGTCCGCTTCATTTGCAAAATATTGATGCATCAGGCTGATGGACTGTGCCGAATCTTTCAATCCTGCATAGCTATAAGCCAGTAATTTAAATAACCTGGGTTCAGTTTTCTCAGCACCTGCTATGATTTGCTTTGTTTTTTCAATGGCTTTCCCGTATTGCCTGTTTACGTAATACAGGTCAGCCAGGTCGTACGCATTTTCTTCGGAAGGATCAGACACGGCCTGGTATTGTTTGTAATACTCAAGTGACCTTGACGGATCGTAATAAAAATAGTGAGCGTACAACCTGTAAAGTGCAGGTGCATATTTTTCATCTGCCACAACGGCCTTGTTATAATACTCCAGGTACATTTCCTGGTTCTTTTGTGTTTTGAATATCTCAGCCACCCTGTAATAAGCAGCAGCAAGTTTTTCGTCTTTCTCAATAGCTTCCTTATACGCAACATATGCCTGCGACCCGTTATTCAGTTTACTGTAAGCATTGCCGGCCAGTACATGCAACCATGCATTCCTTTTGTTTCTTTTAATGGCTTTATTCAGTAATTCAATGGCATATTGCGCATCACCTTTTTCTGTTTCAATATGCGCAAGGGCAACAGAGGCCAGCACACCTGCATTTTTATGCCTTGTTGATTTCAACGCCTGGTTAAAATGTGCGGAGGCCTTGTCTTTTTGGTTAGATGCTAAAAAAACATAGCCCAATGCCGAATTGAAGTAGGGTTCATCTTTTACAGCTGCGGGTGCTGACTGAAGACTGTCGGATGCTTTTTTTATTTCTCCCTGCAAGGCATAGGTCCTTGTTAAACCATACCAGGCTTCATCGTTCTCCGGATCATTTTTCAGTATAGAATGGAATTCATTTTCTGCAGTGGTGTATCGTTCGTAATAAAGAAATTCGCTGGCTTTTTCAACAGACTGTCCATACGCGGAGGAAAAGACCGTTACAAGGCCAGTTATAAAAACTAGTTTGATCATGGCATTTGTTTAGGTGGAAGAGAATAGTGATATTGAATGGTTCAAAGCTAGTTTCCGGTTATTAGGCCAGAATTAATCAGGTATTAGAATGTTATTAGAAAGCAGAGCCGGGTACAATATGGTGTGCTGAATTGATAGTTTTGTAATTTCCTTTAATAAATTATGGAAGAACGCAGGATATTAATCGTTGAGGATGAACAAAAAATAGCTGATACACTCAAATTTGGACTTGCTGAGAATGGCTATGATGTTGATGTTGCCTATGATGGGAACATTGGAAAGCGTATGATCCTTTCCAATTCTTATAATCTTGTTGTTCTTGATATCAATCTCCCCGGCGTTAACGGATATGAGTTGTGCAGGGTTATCAGGAGTGATAATCCCAATATCCCTGTCATTATGCTTACTGCACTGAGTGCTTTGAACGATAAAATAGAAGGGTATGATGCCGGTGCCGATGATTATGTGATAAAGCCATTTGAATTCAAGGAACTGCTTATGAAGATCCGGGTGCTTTTAAGAAGGACCATGACCCAGCAGGTTCCCCTCGGAAACCTTTTAAAAGCGGCCGACCTCACCATGAACCTCGACAGTAAGGAAGTAAGACGTGGTGATATGACCATCAATCTTACCGCAAAGGAATTCCAGCTTTTGGAGTACCTTTTAAGAAATAAGAACAGGCTGGTAACAAGAGCTGATATAGCCATTAACGTATGGGATATTGATTTTGATACCAATACCAATGTTATAGATGTTTATATCAATTATGTACGCAATAAGGTAGACAAGCCTTATGAACAAAAGCTTATACAAACACAGGTAGGAATGGGATATATCTTAAAGGAAAATTAGCATGCCCGTACGCATACGCATTACGTTGCTTTTTGCTCTTGTTGTATTTGTGATCCTTGGCATTGTTTGCGGCTCCATTTATTATTTCTCCTATACCGCACGTATCGATACCATCAAAAAAAGACTGACCAACAGGGCCATGACAACGGCCAACTTATTAAGCCAGTCTGAGATCTTTACCCAGCAACTGATTCAAAGAATAGATTCTGCCACAACACTTATCATTAAAAATAAAGTGGTGCAGGCTTATGATTACCAGAATAACAAGATCTATAATTACAGTGATATTCCCGGTGATACCCTTTTAATTGAAGATGAAATTCTTGATGAAGCTAGGGTCCGTCAGAACTTTTATTTTACGATAGGCAATAAGGAAGCTATTGCCTATCACCATACCACTCCTGTTACCCGTTTTGTTATGATTGTTGCCGGCGAAGACGAAGAGGGCAGGGCCTACCTGGCCAGGCTAAAGGAAATTCTCAGCTTAAGTTTTCTGGCAGGTGTGGTGATTGCACTTGGTGGCGGATACTTTTTTTCTGCCGGATTGATCAGGCCTGTTAAAAAGATAGCAGATGAAGTAACGGAGATATCTGCCCAGAACCTTACACGCAGGATAGAAACCGGAAATACCAGGGATGAATGGCATAAGCTTTCGCATACCCTGAATGATCTGCTCAACAGGCTGCAGGAAAGTTTTGAATTGCAAAGACGTTTTATATCTAATGCTTCACACGAATTATCAACCCCTCTTACTTCCATCTCAAGCCAGCTGGAAGTGATACTTCAAAGAGAAAGAAGCGCCGATGAATACCGCAGGGTGATGTTGTCGGTATTGCAGGATGTAAAAAATATGAGCAGGCTTACTCAGACACTTCTTGAATTTGCAAAAGCCTCGGGTAATGCAGGCGGTTTGGAAATAAGCCCTGTGCGGATAGACGAGATATTGATGCGCATGCCGGCCGAAATGCAAAAACAGGATCAGGGATTTACCGTTCTGCTTCATTTCGACCAGATGCCTGAGAATGAAGAAAAATTATTGGTGTATGGCAACGAAGAACTTCTTTTTACCGCTATTAAAAATATAGTAAGCAATGCCTGTAAATATTCAGTGAACCATAAAGCACAGATCAAATTCTTTCTTTCCGGAAATAAGATTTTTATCCAGGTAAAGGATAATGGCCAGGGCATTGCTGAAAATGAGATCCAGAATATTTTCCAGCCTTTTTACCGGGTGGAGGAAAGCAGGGCCACCCCTGGTTTCGGATTGGGACTTTCACTTGCCGAACGCATTATAAAACTCCATAAAGGATCTATAGAGATCCAGTCAAGAAAAGGACAGGGCTCCGTATTCAGCATTCAATTGCCATCGGCCTCTGTACAGGAAAAATTCTAATAGAATTCTAATTTACTCTTAATGCCCTGCTGATCTCAATAACAGAGATTTGATGTGATATGCAAAGGCAGATTTCTACCGGTGGTTCAGGCTTATTGTTGTTAATGGTTACAGCACTTGTTTTATTAACAACGGTTGGTAGCTGCCTGTATTCCGAGAACAGGCATTATAAAAAAGCTAACAGGGAGCTGATCATCCAGAATGATTCAATCATCTCAGTAAACATCGAATTAAAGTCGGCTGTAAATGGAAACCTGAAATCTGAATCCAAAAAAACTTCATTCAAGCCGCAAAAGGAAAATCATCAATGAATCAATTTACTTTCAGAAATATACTTGTGCCGATTGATCTAAGTGAATCGTCATTAAATGCGCTGGATACAGCCATATCATTGGCGGTAAATAAAAATGCAAAAATATTCCTGCTTCATATTGATGATGAAGGAATGGATTTTATTGTTGAAAGGAATGGCATTTTCAACAGGCCCGATCATACCAATGTTATTTCAGCACTGGCCAATTCAATTTTCGACAAAACAGGGTTACATCCCGTGGTCATGAAAAAAGACGGCGCAGTTATGCCCCTGATCATTAAAGCCTGTGTGGATAATGATTGCGACCTGATCATAATGGGGGCGCATGGCGCTTCAGGATACAGGAATGGATTCATAGGTACCAATTCCTATAATGTAATTAAATATGCCCCCTGTCCTGTATTAACGGTGCCATCGGGTAAAAAATGGACGCGGTTCAAAAATGTGGTTTTCCCTATCCGTCCCGTATCAGGCGCCCCAATGCATTATGATATTGTAAAGAATTTCTTATCCTCCTATGCCCAACTTCATATTCTGGGGCTTTCTTACCGGTTACAGGTAAGGGATAAAAATCTGCTTGATGAAAGCACACTTGAGTTCAGCTCCATGTTCGGTGAGGATAAAGTTAACATTAAAGCCACCTGGGGAAATGGTAACGGCATAGCTGAAGATGTATTGATGCATTCAAATAAGTATAATCCTGACCTGCTGATCATAACTTCATCACTTGATGTTACCAATAAGCCGCAATTTGTAGGTCCAAATGCTCAAAAGATCATCAGCAGTGCAAAGGTTCCTGTATTAAGTATCAGGAAATTTTCCATACCTGTAGCCTCAACCAACTAGGGTTTAAAAATTATATCCGCGCTTTTCAATTCAGCCTGCTTAGGACATCTGGCTTACTATGCTTTTTTCAACAATATGATATAAGTGGGAAAGTGATCGCTGTAACCACCCCGGTAGGTATTCCCATCCCAGGTGCGCATGGGATAACCTTTATACCTGCCAACATTTTCCATCATGAACTCACGTTTGAAAATATGGGGCTGGTAAAAAAAGAAATTTGTTTGTGTTTTGTTTAGCCAGGGATAAGAGATGATGATCTGGTCAAATAGGTTCCATGAATCCTGGTAAGCCAGCGTGCCTACACCATTTTTATACATTTCCATCCATGGATTGAATAACCCGCTTTTCCTTACATCTTTTTGTTTACCCTTCGCATTTAATATACCGGCGATACTATTATTTACCGGGTCATCATTGAGGTCGCCCATGATGATGATCTTTGCGTTGGCTTCAGCTTTGTTTATGGAATCAACATGGTTCTTTACCACCTGGGCTGCAGCTTCCCTTGCCGGGGCACTCCGCTCTTCTCCGCCACTCCGGCTTGGCCAGTGATTTACATAAACATGGATGGTTTCGCCATCAAGTTTACCCTTCACCCATAATACATCCCTTGTGAAATAGGCATCTTTTGAACCTCCGGGTAACTGCACAAATAATTTATCGCTTTGTTCAACCGTAAAATATTTGGGATTATATAAAAGTCCCACATCAACACCCCTTGCATCCCGGGAATCGTAATGCACTACATTGTAATTGCGGTTTTTCAGCAGCTCATGCGCTGTCAGGTCTTTGAGAACAGTATCGTTTTCAATTTCCGAAACGCCAAGCAATGCTGCGCCATCAGGATTCATTTCCGTGCCTATCTGCGATATCACTGTGGCCAGTTTGCCGATCTTGTTCCGGTAGATCTGGCTGTTATAATTTTTAATTCCACCCGGCAGGAATTCCTCGTCGTTGATCAGCGGATTATTTATGGTATCAAAAAGATTTTCCAGGTTATAAAAACCCACAACCGCCACTTTATACTGTTGTTTCTGTTGGGAATAACCTGTAAAAAAAATAGAAAAAAGAAATACGGAGCAAATGATTTTTATCATGGTTCTGGAAAAATGAGGGGCAAACATAAGAAAACAAAGACGATGAAATCTTAAAAAAGGTTGAGTCAGATTAAAAAACGGTTAAGTGACAAAATTTCCGCTACTGGTAAGGGTTTCAAGCCTTACATTTGCGCCCTAACAAAAACTGCTTCATGCTAAAAAACAGATTGCTGTTGCTGCTGATGTGTGCCGGAACGGTGGCGCAGGCGCAATCGCTACATCCGGCCGACACCATTCCCAAAAGAGATTCCGTATTACTTCTTGATGAACTGAAAGAAAGTGTACTGGATAATATTCCTGTGGTGTCGCTGGATGACAATGACCTTGGTGATGGAAGTGCACAAAACATTTCCTCCGTGCTTACTGCCGGAAGAGACCCGTTCTTCTCTGCGGCTTCATACAATTTCAGTCCCGTACGTTTTCGGCTTCGTGGTTATGACGCCGATCTTTTTGGTACCTACATGAATGGCATTCCAATGGAAAACCTGGATAACGGTTTTACGCCATGGGGTTTGTGGGGTGGCCTTAACGATGTAATGCGCAACCGTGATGTATCTGTTGGACTCCGTTACAACACTTTTGCTTTCGGAGATATTGGTAGCACAACAAATATTGATTCGCGTGCTTCTAAACAAAGAGCGCAAACCAGCTTTGGTTATGCTTATTCCAACCGCAATTACAACCACCGATGGATGCTTACGCATTCAACAGGTATGAGTAAAAAAGGATGGGCTTTTACATTCAGTGGCAGCCGCCGCTGGTCCGGTGAAGGTTATGTTCCCGGAACTTATTATAATGGCTGGAGCTATTTTGCCGGCATTGATAAACGCGTTGGACAAAAACACCTGTTCTCTCTGGTAGCATTTGGTGCTCCAACCCAAAATGGACGCCAGGGTGCTTCAACCATGGAAGCCCAGGAGCTTGCAGGTTCCCATTACTATAATCCATACTGGGGTTACCAGAATGGGAAGAAAAGAAATGCAAGTGTTGGTAAAAGTCACCAGCCGTTTGTGATACTCACTCACGATTTCAGGATCACCAACAAAACTTCGCTGGTTACAGCTGCCGGATATTCATTTGGTGACAGAGGTCTCACCGCCCTTGACTGGAATAATGCGCCAGACCCAAGACCGGATTATTACCGTTACCTGCCCAGCTACTATAGCAATGACCCATACCAGCAGCAACAGGTGCAGAACCTGTGGCAGAATAATGAAAGCGCCAGACAGATCAACTGGGAAAATATCTATAATGCCAACCGCAACAGCAATGAAACGGTAAAAAATGCATTTGGAATACCCGGATTAAACTGGAGCGGAAAGCGTGCCCGGTATATTCTTGAAGAAAGGATCACCAATACAAAAAGGCTGAACCTTAATTCTGTTTTGAACTCCAAGCTGAATGAAATGGTTGATGTTTCTTTTGGCGCTTCCTACCAGCTGCAGAATAATAATTATTTCAAAAAAGTAAACGACCTCCTGGGTGCTGAATTTTATGTGGATGTGAACCAGTTTGCCCAAAGGGATTTTCCGGATAATGTAAATGCTGCGCAAAACGATCTTGAAAATCCAAACAGGATACTGTTTGAAGGCGACCGTTTTGGATATGATTATAATATGCATATCAACCGCATGGCTGCATGGGGACAGGGTGTTTTCAAATTCAGCAAGGTTGATTTCTTCCTGGCGGCTGAATTATCAAACACTAAATTCTGGAGAGTAGGGAACGTAAGGAATGGTTTATTTCCCAATAATTCATATGGCAGGTCTGATGTAAATAATTTCACCAATTACCAGGCAAAAGCCGGCATTACCTATAAGATCAATGGAAGGAACTATATCTATGCCAATGGTGCCAGCTTAACCAGGGCTCCGTTTTTTGAAAATGCCTATATTTCTCCAAGAACAAGAGACGTTGCACAATCTGATATGGTGAGTGAAAAAGTATTGAATGCTGAAGCAGGATACATACATAATTCGCCAAAACTAAAGATCAGGTTAAGTGGTTATTATACCACGTTCGACGACCAGTTGAATGTACTTTCTTTTTATCACGACGAGTACCAGAACTTTGTGAACTATGCACTGAGCAATATTGACAAAGTACATTTCGGAGGTGAGTTTGGATTTGAATCCAGGCTAACTACTGCCTTAAGTCTGAATGGTGCCGCTGCTGTTGGCCGTTATTTCTACGACAGCCGTCAGAATGCCATCATTACCCTCGACAATGATGCTTCCGTTGTAACAAGTGAAACCATTTATTCACAAAACTTCCGCATAGCATCCACACCTCAGGAAGCCTATAGTCTTGGATTAACTTACCGTTCACCTGATTTCTGGTTCGTGAGTCTTACAGGCAATTATTTTGATCAGATGTGGCTTGACTTTAATCCCATCAGGCGTACTTATTCTGCTACGCAGGATGTGCCTTACAAGAGCGACCAGTGGAACGCCATCATTGACCAGACAAAATGGAAAGCGCAATACACGGTGGATTTCTTTGCCGGATATTCCTGGAAGTTACCAGGGCAGTATAATATTGATAACAAACCTGTTTATGTTGTTTTCAATGCAGGTGTAAACAACCTCACAAACAATAAGGACATCATCACAGGCGGTTATGAGCAATTGCGTTTTGACTTTGAGAACAGGAATGTAAATAAGTTCCCTCCGAAAGTTTATTATGCTTACGGTTTGAATTATTTCCTGAGCGCAACTATTCGTTTCTAATTAATTCTGAAAACACTAACATTAGTATATGCAAAACAAGACCATTAAAATGCTGAGAAGTTTGCTTGTAATGATATCTGCAGGCTTTATCCTGGCATCGTGTAACAAAAAATTTGATGAACCACCTACCTTCATCGACCCTAATATCACACCCAACACTTCTATCAAAGAACTAAAAGCCATGCACACCATTGGTGCATTTGAAAAGATCACACAGGACATCATTATTGGTGGCGTGGTGGTTGCTGACGATAAAAGCGGGAATTTCTATAAATCCATCGCCATTCAGGATGCTACCGGTGGTATCACCATCCGTCTTGATGGAACCAATCTTTATACACAGTATCCTGTAGGCCGCATGATCTATGTAAAGTTGAATGGACTTTATCTTGGAGATTACAACCGTTTGATCCAGATTGGCGGCGGTATTGATGACAGTGATCCTGCAAGACCCGACCTTATGCCCATTGCAAGCGGGTTGTTTGATCAATATATCATTAAGGGAAGCCTGGATAATGTGGTAACTCCTAAACTGGTTACGGTAGCCCAGTTGCACGATTCATTACAAAGTACCCTGATACAGCTGGATAATATGGAATTCATTGCTGCAGATACCAGTAAAACCTATGCAGATGCGGTGAGCAATGGTTCAAGAAACCTGAATGTAAAAGGTTGTGGTGGCAACAGTGTAATTGTGCGCACCAGCGGTTTTGCCAATTTTGCAGGCGTGAATGTTCCCAATGGCAACGGAACCCTGATTGCCGTATACACCATGTTTGGTTCAACCAAACAACTGGTGATACGTGATCCATCTGATGTTCAGTTCAATGATCCACGTTGTGGGGCTGGTCCTACTGCAGATATGAACATCAGTAACCTGAGAGCGTTATTTACCGGGTCTGATGTTACCATTCCAAACGGAACCAAGATACGTGGCATCGTGATCAGCGACCGTGCTGCCAACAACCAGGATGATAACAATCTGGTGATACAGCAGGGAACCGGTTTATCGGGCATCATGGTGCGTTTTGAAGATCCGCATACATTTGATCTTGGAGACAGTGTGGAGATCAATATCTCTAATCAGAGTCTGGAAGAATTCAGCGGAACTTTACAGGTAAATGGTGTTCCCAACAATTTTGCAACCAAAGTAGGAACGGGAACCATTACGCCAAGGGTGGCAACCACTGCGGAGATCAATACCAATTCTGAAGCATGGGAATCAACACTTGTGAAGATCGTTGATGTAACATCCATTACCAATACGGCCAGTGCCAACTGGGGAGGTAACGTAACCCTCACCGATGCAGCAGGAACCATCATTGCCTTTACAAGAAATGCTGCAACTTTCTCCAGCACACCGTTTCCTTCAAACGCTTCTTCAATTACAGGATATGTTGGACAGTTCAATACAACTAAGGAGATCATTCTGAGAAATCTCAATGATGTGGTTGCAGGAACAACTCCGCCGCCACCACCGCCACCGGCAGGTAGCGATCTTTACTTCTCGGAATATGTGGAAGGAAGTTCAAATAATAAATACCTGGAGATCTATAATGGCGGAACAGCCGCAGCCAACCTTGCAGACTATGTTGTGAAATTATATTCCAATGGCGGAACTTCTGCTACCAATCAGGTGAGGCTGGATACTTTACCGGGACTTACAACAACAACACTGGCTCCGGGTGCGGTATTGGTTTTAAAGAATGGATCAGCAGCATTAACCCTGCCTGCAGGTGTTACAGCCTATGTACATAACGTAACCAATTTTAATGGGGATGATGCCATTGAACTGGAGAAGAATGGTGTTGTGATAGATGTATTTGGCGAGAAAGGAGTTGATCCCGGCAGCAGCTGGACCATTGCAGGAAATACTTCCGGTGCGCAGGATAAATCGGTGAGAAGAAATGCAACAGTTACGGAAGGTAATATCAACTGGACCACATCATCTGATACTGAGTGGACGGTTATAACAACATTGAATGATGTTTCCAATCTGGGGGCCAGATAATCTTTCGGATTGATTTTATAATGAAATCCTCCCTGTTCTTCAGGGAGGATTTTTTTTATAACCTGACAAATATTTATCAATTGATGTGTGGTGGTTGTTCGTCGGTCTTTCCCTCGCTCCCGCTCTCTTTCTCCGCTCTCTATTGCCGTACTAATTTAATGCCCGTATGGTACCTGCCTGTTAATACCTGAACATAGTAGATGCCTGTTTTCCATTGGGCTGTTGTATACATTTTTTTGTCATCAGCCTGCAGAAATGCAATTCTTTCCTGTATGATAATGCGACCGGTTGCATCGGTCACTCTTATAAAAACATTTTTCAAAGATTGTTTTGCAAGTATGTAAAAATGTCCGGTAAAAGGATTTGGGGAAAATGAAATCTTCAAAAAGGAAGGATCAACCGGTACTATACCCGTACTGATGCCCGTTAACAAATATTGGGAGTAAACCGGATAATGATCACTGGTTGTGATGGCATAATTGGGAATGGCACTGGCGATATCTTTTCTGATCTTTGCCGATCCCTGAACATAAAATGGATAAACCTCATTTGAAATAACATGATTGTCTACCACATTCGGAAAACTGGTCATTGAACTTTCACCTGCAGCTCCCAGCGGAAGCGTAATGGATCTGTAATGGTCATTGTCTGTAGAATCTCTTACGATCACATCAAAAGAGGAAGCCTGCGACTGGCAGGAAGTACAAATGGTGGTGTTCAGTGCATCATTGAAATCACCAATAATAAAATTCAGTGCACTGGAATAATGAGCATCAAGTGTGTCTTTTAATTCCTGAGCGCCGTCTCTTCTCCTGTTATAATCAGATTCAGCACTTCCTGCTTTGCCATGGATCAAAATAAAGTTCATTCTCCTCGTGATATTATTGATGCTTACGTCTGCACTCAGCATAAAAGGAAATCTGCCTGATGCCCAGTTGGTATAAGCAGGTCCGCTGTTGCGCATCAATCCTCTTGATGTTACATTGGTAAATATGTTTGTATTGTAAATAAAGGCCAGCTTTTGTCCGTTAAGCCATGAATTACCTGTGCCTGTACTATTGTTGCTGCTGAATGGAGAGACCACAAAATCAAACTGCATACCGAGAGAATCTGTAAGTCTTCTCAGCCTCATGGTATCAACAATCTCCACAAGGCCATAGATATCCGCATTCAGAGCACGCAAAGCCACCAGGGCATTCCGTTCCTGAAGATTATCATCCGCCGGACTTTCAAATGAAGCGCCATACCATTCCAGGTTCCAGGAAACCACGTCGAGTTTATCAGCGCTGCTTTGGGAGTGGGATAAGGCTGGAAGAATAAATAATAAAAGGAGTAATCTTAATTTCATGGATCATTTTTCACAGTTTCCGTCCCTGATTCGTACTACTTACCTCGTTGTTTTATTGGTGGCTTAGAGTTTAATATTAAATTCCTTCAGCTTTTTCCCCATGTCTTCTTCCAGCAACAAAGTGTAAAGAAATAATAAATAAATCTACTTACTTAATGGACGCGACTTTGTACTTTGATCTGTGATCTTTCAACTGCTATCACCTCACTGTCAGCTCAGT
>CAMPIQ010000004.1 GCA_946886475.1 uncultured Chitinophagales bacterium
ATGATGTACTTAGGCAATGACCTGATAGAGTCCGTGGCTGTTCAACCGGATAAGCTATCGCAGCCTGGTTACCTGGGCCAGTTCAAACGGCAGTTAAAATTGAGGCATGCTGAATTGCTCCAGCAGGTGCCGGACCATCCTGATTTTTTAGTAATTGACTTGAAACCTGTATTTGCTACCGGATAAAGGTTAACAAACTGATGCAACCTGCCTTTTTTTGTTATAGGAGCTGTACATTTCTTATCAACCAGCCAGCTGATCAACTGTCACAGTCCACTCATTATATACCGTAAGTACCATTCCTAAATAGTTTTTACTAGATTTACCAAACCTGTTATTTAACCATTGATGGAAAAGCGAACCCTTAGATTTCAAAGCCTGATTGATATGGCCATGTTTGCAAAGCTGTTATCAATAGGATATCTGATGAATACCAATAATTTTACCTTAACCGGTAATTTAACGGATGAACAAATTGATATGGCCTTTTCCAAATTCCACGCTGAATTGATTGAAACTTCCGATAAGGTTTTTTCTTACGGATCATAAAGGATCATTTAAAACAGATCTCACTCAGCCTGATCGAGTATTCAATTCTCTGATTATTGTTCTTGTCCCAAATTTCCATTTTTATCAACGGATCTTTTAACTGCCATTCCACGGTAATAAGCCCGAAATGATTATCCATTACCGGCCCTTCAATCCTGTTTTCATTAGGGGTTGCAAATAACCAGGTAGAAGTAATTCCACTGGATGTTATATCATAGATGGGATAAAGGTCTTTTTCTTCGAGTTTGGATATCTCACCATAATGAACATCTCCGGAAATAAATAATACGCCATTTGCCCTGGTTTTTTTCACCAGGTCTAAAAAGCGCTTTTGTTCATGTGGAAAATTTGCCCACGCTTCGTAACCATTATAGCTGATCCCAAACTGGGTTCCCGACCCTATGATCCTGATTTCTGCAGGCTTCTTCAATTCTTCTTCAAGCCATTTCCATTGAGCCTCTCCCAGTAAGGTGGAATCATGAATGGCATGCGGAAAATAATCAAGCGGGTAAAAATATTTTCTTTCACTACTTAGTTCACCCCTGTAAATTCTGAGGTTGCTCCGGAAGCTTCTTACATCAAGTAATATGAGCTGTATCCTGCTTCCTTTTTCTCCAAACAAATAAGAAGTATAGATCCCTTCATGCTTTCTTCTTTCAGAAGATCCGGGTTCGCCAAAAAAATCCAGAAAGATCTTTTTTGATTGTTCCTTGAAAGGGTAGTGCCTGCCTTCATCATTCCATCCATAATCATGATCATCCCACGTTGCCAGCACCCTCATGTTTTGCTTTAAATGCTGAAACTCGGGTTTGATGTTGAGTGAATCGTATTTGTTTTGAAGTTCTGCCATATCACGGGTATCGCCGTATATATTATCGCCCAGGTACACAAAAATATCCGGCCTGTGTTTTACCACCAGGTCAAGTATTGGCTGTGGCCTGGATTCCTCTGCACAGGAACCAAAAGCAATTTTATGAATGCGGGGAAAATTATTTTGTGCCGGTACATAAATGTATGCCAGCAAGGCAATGGTGCTTACAATGCATTTCATGTATTGAATGTACAGATCAGCAGCAAATGATCAAACAGATTTTTATTTTTATGCCTGTAAAGTATTACGGGGAACGGTATCCCTGATAGCGGAAGCAAGTATATTTTTAAACTGTACTATGAAACGCCTGATCACATGTTCCCTTTGGTGACTTTTTTTAAAAAAGTTTTTTGTATTGGCGTAAGCACCGGCTTCAAGTTCTTTTAAAGCCAGCAGGAGTTTGTTGTCTTCCGTTTCGTTGCCATATGTACGGGCAATGGTTATGGAATCGTAAAAAAGCATTTCCACGGCCATGAATTGGGTTTCTTTACTGCCCAGTGTTGCCAGTTTCTTTCTGATTTCTTCCAGCCTGTCCCTGAATTGTTGTGTTATAGCTTCCGTCATAAATTATGTATGTTGAAAGCAGGATCGAAGGTTAGATCAGATCCTTTCGCCGGTGGGATTGTACATCACTTCCGTAACAGAAATGATCTTTCCCTGAACCATGATCTTATTTAAACCTATTACTGCTTTTTGACCATCTTTTTCCGTGGTCATTTCCACAAATGCACTTCCGCGTGAGCGGTGATTCCATTTATCACGTACAAGTTCAATGGATTGGATCTCACCAAATGGACTAAAAAGTCTTTGGATATCGGCTTCAATAAGATTTAGATTTAAATTAGAAATGTGGATATTCATATCTGGAGTTAAAGTTTACCAATTAGGTTTCAAATGGTACCGAAAAAGTAGGCGACTGTCCTGAAGGTAGTTCAATTCAGCCGTTAATACTGATTTATTATATAATGATGTTATGCCACTGCCTCGGTCTGTTTGGCGTGAATATAACCGTATGCATCTTTTTTTCCCAGTTCCTTCATCATTCTTATATGCGATGCAATAGCACCACTCATGGTATCGTAACTATGGTAGGGAAGATCAAACTTCTGGCAGTGCGATTGTACAATTTCACTTAGGGCAGGATAATGCACATGGCTTATCCTTGGAAACAAATGGTGCTCAACCTGGAAGTTAAGTCCACCGGCAAACCATGTAATGATCTTATTACGGGGAGCAAAATTGGCCGTTGTTTTAATTTCATGAATAGCCCATTCCGAATCTATTACCCTGGCTTCTTCTCCTGCCAATTCGAATTCAGTTTTTTCAACCACGTGTGCCAGCTGAAAAACAACTGCAAGCGTTAGCCCCATGGTAATATTCACGATAAGGTAACCTACAAGCCAGTTTTGCCATCCGATCAGCATTACCGGTAACAGGATGTAAAAGAAAGAATAAAGTATTTTGCTGACCCAGAAAATAATATGTTCCTTACGGGAAAATTTCATATCTGTAACCACGATCTTTCTGGAAAAATATTTCATGAGGTCTGTTACAAAAACCCACAACAGGGTACTTGCGGAATATAAAAGGAACATGTATAGAAACTGAAAACGGTGTGCGGGTATCCATTTCTGTGAGGGGCACATTCTCAGGATCTGTCCTTTAACAATATCATCATCTATGCCATCTACATTGGTATAGGTATGATGAATTACATTATGTTTTATTTTCCAGATATAGGCATTGCTGCCAAGGGCATTCATAGTCAGTCCCAGGATCTCGTTAACCCATTTTTTTCCTGAAAAACTGCCATGACATGCATCATGCATTACATTGAATGCAATTGATACAAGTGTAAATCCCATTACAATTGAAAGTACAGTTCCTGTAAAAGCTGAATAGCTTCCCCAGAGAAAGAAGGCATAGATACCAAGAGCAAGGGGTATCAAAATAGCAGCCTTGGAGTATAAGTGCCAGTTGCCTGTTTTTCGGATGTTCCGGGAAGTAAAATATTGGTCAACAGATTTTTTAAGGGAGGCGTAAAATACCTGGTGTTTATTGTTGAAGCTGATTTTTGCCATAGGAATTCTTTAATAAATGCCTATAGTTAAATCTTAAAAAGCTTGAACTGCGGCACGATAAAGATAAGGTTAAACACGTTAAAGCAGGGCTTAAATATAGGGTTTGTGATTTGTTTGGCTATTGCACTATCATGTATTCCGGCCGCGATGCCGGTGAATAGTGAATGTATTTCACCTGGTCATTTCTGTTTGCCATGTCATTACTGACAACAATCTTTTTTATGGACAAACACCGACTTTACTAATTTGAATAAAAAAAGGCTTATGGATTTTATGATGATCATGATTTTTGATGGATCTGTTTCATTTTTCTTTTATGTAAATAATCTTTCCGGTTAAAAAAAATACTCATTGACAAACTTAGAACAAATCCCCATAAAGTTACCTGTTCTACGGCATGTTCATTAAAGTTGATCCCTGTTATTTTTAACAAAAGGAAATGAATATAAGACCGCTGCTGGTCGTGATAACCAAGATGTTCTCTAACATCCCAGTGCCAGTCGGTGCAGGGGCAATAACCCCAGCCAAACCAGATGCCAAGCACAAACCACGACCCTGCAGTAATCAAGAGGGTGATCAGATTCCATTTGCGGGTAAGCGGAAAGATCCATCCCAGAATATTAAATAAAGTAAGCGCTGTATGGAAAATGAAAAAGAAATAATTAAGAAATGTATACATAATGAATGCAATTCAGCATCATGGTTATTTGCCTTTCGAATTTAGTTTCTTTTCAACAGTATGTTTTCTTTTGGTCCACCTTGAAACAGGTTCAGGATACAGGATCTCAGGCCTGGTTCCCTTTGGAGCAAGAGACCTTAATAAAGCCTTTCCCGTTTGATGCAGTTTTTTATTATTGCCGAATATCTTTGCGGCTTTTTCAGAATAATGATCACGGTAAAGGTCAAGTGCTTTGTTAATTACCTTTAATTCATCCTTGTAATTTTTAAGTTTTCTGTAAATGATCATCAGCCGGTCGTAAGGTTCATCTTCCAGTGGCTTTTGTTTAATGGCCAGTTCATATAGTTCTGCAGCTTTCTGAGGTTCATCATCCGCTTCAGCCTGCCGGGCATCTTTTATGTAGTTGGAATAATGTTTTGCTGCATGAAGTACCATGTCATATTCAGGATAAAAAGCCTGCCAGAATTATTCTGGCATTATTCTTTCATTTTTTAAAATAAAACTATGAATAGAAATATTACATCAGATCAAAGGCAAGCTGTACAGGATACAGGAGCCGGCAGGTTGGAAAAGGAAAGCCAGGGGGCTCCGCCCTACCGTGATATCAGTTTTATTGACAGACAGGAAGGGGACATGAATAATGGGGAACTGGGTGGCAATTTTTCAAAAGAACCAGAACCTGATTCCCGTCATGATCAGGATGCCCCTGCCTTAGAAATGAAATAAATGTTCAGTGCCAGGTAGATCACCAGTAAGACCTGTGCAGATACCATGTCAAATCTTTTTGCTTTTTTGAGTTCGTTCCTTTTTACAAGTATCAGGGAATAAGCTGTTGCTGTGATAATAACAAAGATGGAAGCCAGTGTTAATCCATGAAGGGTATCCACAAGGGTGAACGAAGTGGATTCAGGAAGTGCAGAGTCGATAATGTATTTATTACCCACAACGGCAAACAATGAACCTACACTAAGTCCAAACCTCGAATCCATGCCATCTGCATGGATATAAAAACAAACATAGGCAATCAGGAATGCGATATACATGCCCAGGAACATTTTCCAGAATAAACCGCTGGCATCCCGTTTAATGCTCAGCTTTACCCTGAACGTTCCATATTCGGTGCGCGGTTTCAATAAGGTTTCATCGCCAAATCCTGTTTCATAAATTTTAACACCGGTAGTGATCAGGCAACTATCAATGGACCATCCTCTTAAAGTAAACCTTGGATCAAAATGAGCGCCTACAGTATCAGCTTCAAAAACAAGAGATTTGGAATCAAATTGTGAATTTTCTATAGAGAATCTCATTGTCTGGCGGTCAAAGGGAAAGTTTTCAATCTTCCATGAATCCTTCATTATGCAAAGCAATTTCATTTGCATATAAACACCATCTTCAGTTGTATCAACCCTGGCAAAAGATTTTTCAACCGTTTTGGCCTGTGGCACTTCAAGGTTGTCCAAAAAGTTGAAATCAACATTTTTGTATTTCATCCAGAGCCATAGATTGAGCGTATATTCTTTTTGTTTGAAATCTATATCATGAATGCTGGTGATATAAACACCTACTTTAACCGTGTCTCTTTCAAAATCCTGACTGAATAAATTGAGCGAAAGGCATAGGAAAGCCAGGAGAATGGTTTTTTTCATCATATTGGATTATTGCTGCGCTAATATATTATAAAGACTTAGAATTTCGTAATCGGAACCATATCCCCGGCTGGCTATTGAAATTGGATGTCATGACCATAGGAGCAGTAAAGCCAGGCACATCAGGTAAAACAGGGTGAGACCATGCCGGCAATTGCCGGATACCTGGCCTTTTGGCAGCAGCTGTAAAAAATAAAGGGTTGAAAGTAAAAAAAAATCAAGTGTAGGCTTTTTCTTAATTTAAGGTAACCATTACCAGCTAAATCAAAAATTATGACATCAAAAAATGCTGCCCTTTTAATTGGGTTTATTTTTATTGCAGTAGGAATTCTGGGTTATGTGGATAATCCTGTAATTGGTTCATCTGAAGATGCCATTTTTCATGCGGACAGTGTACATAACATGGTACACATAATTAGTGGGGCTCTTTTTATTTTAATAGCCATGTTCTCTCCTTCCTTTGCCCGCACATTCATGACCATTTTCGGAATTGTTTACCTCGCACTGGGGATAATTGGGCTTGTAAACATGGATGCAGAACAGGATATGGCTGAGTTGCTGGGATTTCTCCATGTAAATGCTAATGACAATTACCTGCATATTGGTTTGGGAATTGTTATTCTGCTTGCAGCCGTTTCTACCGGCGGCAGGGTGGCAACCGGTAAAAGTTATCGCTAACCTGGATTAAAACTTATTCAGGGTTTAAAATAAATAGTTTAGAAAATTGCCAGTGTAATGCTGCACAGGTAATGTGTTACCTGTTAGGTGATTAAATATAAGAATGCAACCATTCAATAAGGGTTTACCATCATAAACAGGTTAGGTCACAACATAATTAATTTTTATCACAGCAATATTTTCAAATCTGGTTTCAGCATTCAGGTTCAGCCGTAAAAATTTCTGCCTAAATTTGTGCCGCCACATCTTCTGAAACAAGAACCATATGCCTGGAAAATTTATCCTGTTAGCCGACGACGACAAAGAAGACCTTGAACTTCTGGAAGAAGCATTAACTGCCTGTGAACCGGATATAAAACTGCACAGTGTTCTAAATGGCCGGTACGCATTTGAATATCTTGAGCAATCACCGGATACGGAATTACCCTGCCTGATCATACTCGATTACAATATGCCGGAAATGAATGGGGCCAATGTTCTGGAAAAGATCTGCAGCCAGCCGCGGTATAAAGACATTCCTAAGATCATCTGGAGTACTTCCAACAGCAACGCGTATATAAAGGAATGTATGGAAAAAGGAGCTTCTGCTTATTTTGTAAAGCCTGCAAGTCATAAACAACTGCAGAACCTGGCAAAAGAGATGCTTTCTTTTTGCGGATTAGGAAGCAGGCAGGAATAATGTAAAATTGGCACCTTCATTGGCCTTCCCCGTAGCCTGGATCGTACCATGATGGTTTTGTACAATCCTTTTACATAGCGCCAGCCCAACACCAGTACCGGAATATTTGATATTTTCCAGTCTCTGAAACAATTCAAAGATCTTTTCTGAATATTCAGCATCAAATCCAATTCCATTATCACTTACTTCAATTCTGTAATAGGTTTTATCAGGATGTAATTCAACGAATTCTTTGCCTGATACCATTTGGGAGCTGATCTGTATAAGGGGTGTCCGCTCCGGATGCTGGTATTTCAATGCATTTGAGATCAGGTTGTCAAATAGCTGTCTTAGCTGGAAGGATATCCCGTTTATTACAGGTAGCTGGTCAAAATTTATGATGGCACTTTTTTCATCTATGATGTCCTTATAGGTTAAAAGTGTTTCATCAATCACTTCATTAAGATCTACTTCCGAAAATCCATGTGCACCGGAAGCTGCCTTGGAATATTCCAGCAGGTCGTTGATCAGCTTTTCCATTCTTCTGGCAGCGTTGATCGAACGGTTCAGGTATTCTCTTTCTTTATCCTGCATTTTGCCTGCAACTGTCTCAAGCAGGTGGTTATTGTAAAAAAGGATTTTTCGTATGGGTTCTTTCATATCATGCGAAGCGGCGTAGGCAAATTGTTCCAGTTGTTCATTTTGAAATTTAAGCTGGGATGCATATTCCTTGAATTTATCCTCAGTAATTTTTCTTTCAGTAAGATCTCTTGTAACTTTTGAAAAACCAATGATCTCGTTTTTATCATTATGGAGTGCTGTTAAAACTATACTTCCATAAAAAGCGCTGCCGTCTTTTTTCATACGCCATCCTTCATGAATAGCTTTGCCCTCAGATCTGGCTTTGGTGATCAGTTTTTTCGGCAATCCATTTTTCCGGTCCTGGGGTAAATAAAATTCCTCGAAACTTTTTCCAAGTATCTCAACATCCTTATACCCTTTGATCTTTTCTGCTCCTTTATTCCAGTTTCTTATATAACCATTTTCATCCAGCAAAATAATGGCATAGTCTTCCACTTCATCTACCATCTTATGATACCGTTCTTCGCTTTTTTGTAATTCTTCATTTTTCTTTAGAAGGTCAATGGTTTTGTCTGCAACGGTCTTTTCTAAAGTTGCAGCCAGGTCGCGGTACTTAATTTCTTTTTCTCTTAAACTATCTTCGACAGTCCTGGCGTTGGTTATATCTATAAGCATATTTACTGCCCCATAAATGTTACCGTTTTTATTATAGAGGGGCTGGGGGTGAGGCAGAACAAATCTTTTATCTCCATTTGGTTTTTCAATAATGATCTCTTCACCATAAATGGCCTTTTGTTCTTTCAGGCATTTGGCCATGGGACATTTATTTAAAGGCAATACAGTGCCATCAGTTGTGGTGATCTTCCATGAACCGCACCAGAGATCTTTTCCAATTTCAGGCTCCCTGCCCCATAATTTGGCGGCTTCTTCATTAAAATAAGTAACATAACCATGCGGGTCGCAGGTGTAAACGGCAACGGGAAGAAGATTCAATATTGAACGGTAGTTTTCTTCGTATTCCTGTAATTGGCTGGACCGCTGCTTTTGTTCAGTGATATCTGTTATACTATTTATGATGCCAACCTGCCGGCCATTTTCATCTTTAACGGGAACAATATTCAAAAGAACATGGATCCTGGATTGATCCGGCCTTTCAATGATTAATTCCTGGTTTTTGACTGGTTCGCCTGTGAGCAGGCATATTGCTGATGGGCTCTGATGTGGGGGTATATAGCATCCGTCGGTTTTATATAATTTGTAAGCTCCGCAATATCTTTCCAGTTCATTGTTGATCTGTGGCCGCCGTCCCCAGAGCAACACTGCTTCCTCATTAAAATTCCTTATATAGCCATTCTGGTCACAGAAATAAACTGCGTTAGGGAAGAGATTGAAAATATTATTTTCAGAAATATCTTCGGGTGCAAGAATTTCCTGCATGGATTGATGCAGCATCCATTCATTTTTCATTTGTTCCGGGATGTTAAGGGAAAATAAAGATAATATTAAATGCAGTTCAGGGGTAGGGGTGACAGCTTAAAATCGCTTAATGAAAATAAAAAAGGAAACTGTTTCCGGTTTCCTTTTTTATGATTATAAGTTTTGTTTCATAGCAGTGGACTTTCATCGGAAGATTCATTGTTTTTGCTTCTGGATTGTCCTCCCTTCTTACCGGCCGACCTTGCTTCTTCTGAATTCCACTGGTGAGCCACCCCCTGTTCATGTGCGGCACGGCCGCCTTTGCGGGCAATTTCTCTTTGCTTTTCCGCATCCATAGCTGCAAATCCCCGTATGGATTTGCCCTGGTTTTTGTTTTGTTCATTCGTTTCTTCCATAAAAAGAATTTATGAAAGAAATATATATAATCTAATGCCAGCTGAAATTCAGGCTGTTTTGGACGATTTTTGTTATTTGTTGAGTAGCGCATTCCACATGAGTATGTTCATTTCCTCGATTGAATGCAAAGTGAATTTTGCGGATTATCTAAGTTTTGAATTCTCTAACCGGCAGTTTTGAGTGGATTATAAATGGGCTATCACCCCGATAAGGCAGACCCGGCTGTTTGATTATTGATGTTAACCAATAATTTTATGGCACTTAACCCATTTAACCATGTCTAGAATTGGACCTGTTATTATTGCCGAAGATGACCGAGACGACCAGGAGATCATGAGAGAAGTATTTGAAAGCCTGTCTATAAAGAACCCCCTGCGATTTTTTGAAAGCGGGGAAGATGTACTTAATTACCTCCACACCACAAGCGAACAGCCATTTCTGATCATTTCCGATATCAACCTGATTAAAATGAATGGCCTGGAGTTGAAAAAACAAATAAATGCCGATGAGCATCTTCGAAGGAAAAGCATACCCTTTGTTTTTCTCACCACAAGTTCAGATAAAGCTGCTATTTCCAAAGCCTATGAAATGATGGTTCAGGGCTACTTTAAAAAAGAGAATAATTTCAGGCAGATACAAAATTGTATTCGCATGATCGTGGAATACTGGCTGATCTGCCGTCATCCCAATTCGAGCTGACTTATGGACTTGCAGACTTCAGGACTTGCAGACAGGTGATAAAAAACTTTCTCATTTATTCAGCCGGCACAAATAGATAATTCATAAAAAAAGCTTCTGTGTGAACAGAAGCTCTAAGGTTTTTTAGGAATTGGTGGCTTGTTAGTTATTTCGTGGTTGGATATTGGTTTGTATGTTCAAGTTAAGATAGCCGTTATAATTTTCACCGATGTTTTTTTTGATCTGTTACAAAATGCGGTTATGCACATCGCTGCTCATGTTGACCAGGCTTGGTTTTCATCCAAAAAAATAATTTATACACAACAGAAAATATTTATCACTGAGGGTTATTAAACAAAGAATGTAATGGTACATGTTTATACCAGTAATTGATGTTCAGGTTTTAATCTTTTGCGTAAACATCTTTTCTTACACTGATACTTCCCAATACAACTTTGGTATGGTCTGCCCATTTATGATCAGGTGCCTGCATGGTTGTTTTTCCATTGGCAGGTATATTGAAAAACCGGATGGTTTTGGTTTCGAGTAATTTATTATGGGCATCAAAATAAGCAACGTTCACGTTGGCGGAAGATATGGATATAGCATTCCTGTTTCTAAGCGTAACTTTTAATCCGCTAACACCCATCATCCAGTTATCAGGTGAATGAGCGCTGAGTTCAATTTTTTCAGCCACTGCAGAAAGATCCGTTTCATTTTCGTAGGAGCTGTTCTCTCTTTTTTTAGCCATCCGGTCCGTAGCCCGCTGTGGTTCTTCTTCAGGTACCGGTGTCTGGTTTATCGGCTGATCTGTTTCTTTTTCCGGACGCCGGGTAAAAATCCCCCTGACTACATCCTTTAGCTTTTTCTTTTCCTTTTTAGGTGTGGTTGCTTTTTCTTCAGTGATTATTGATTCACTGGTTTCCTTTTTTGTCAGGTCCCTATTATCATTTTCTTCCACAGGTTCATGGATCACCGGTTGGATGGTATTTACATCAGGCTGTTCATTTTTTTTAAGGACCGTTTTTTTATTGGTCCGGGTTTCTACTTTTTCCGAACCTGTTTTCATTACCGGTGTTCTTTCCCGCATACCCTGGTTGTCCATTATTGGGGTTTCCGGTTCTGGCTCATGATCTTTTAGGGCCTGGATGCTTTCTTCTTCAACCGGCAGGGCGGCTATTGTTCCTGCTGCTGCCTGGATTGATTGAACCTCAGGTTTTGAAAATAACTGGTAGCTTACAGCGGTCACCAACAATATGAAGGCAGCGATGAACACATTTTTTTTGGAAATGGTTTTTTTGTTCTTCGCGGAAGGCCTGTAATAATATGACCGGTCAGGTGTATGTGATTGGTTTGTTGCAGTGTCCATGGATTTATTTGAAGGCACTGCCTGCTTTGATGGGTAATGAGATGGGTCTGGATAGGACTGGATCTTTTCTGTTAGCGTACCTGCTTTCTCCATAATGGGGTCGCTGGTAACTTCTTCAGATGCCCCGGAAAACAAAGGGGAGGGTACTTGCGGTGCTTTGCCAGGCATGCTTACAAAAATTTTTTTGGAAGCATGCTCCGTATGAGAGACCGGAACTTCTGCATGTTGCTCAGTTTCCATCAAAGAAGTGGGAACTGGTTCATAGGGCGAGTCTGCACTGGGTGTTGGCTTTACGAATTCTTTTAATGATTGAATTTCACCTGGATATCTCCATGCGGCACTCCTTCCTTCTTCCCATACAAGGTCGAAGGGTTTTAGATTCAGACTTAATATTTCATTGAGGGTGTACGGACCTGTTTGTTGATTATTGCGAAGAAGCAGATAAATCTTTTGCATACAGGCTGATTTTAATAAGAAATAGAACTAAGCATGTAACGATAACAGACCTGCGGTATTGCAGAAGGTTTCTTAAAACAAACAAAAAAGGAAAGGATGAGGGTTGATAAATACCTCGTACCGCTCATTTATCTAGGCTACTTTCCTGTCATCAAATTTTCTGTGCCTGTAAAATTCCTGCATGGCGAGTTCAAATGAAGGAAGCATTTGACCTTTCTCACTGCCAAGCACACTGTAAAAAGGTCGCTTAGCCGGATAATGGAGTTTATCTGCATGTACAGGAAGGATCAAAGCTGGGTCCAGATCAAATTGTGAAGCGATCAATAATGCCCACTCATACCAGGTTAAGGATCCTTTATTTGTAAGGTGCCAGATGCCACCCTCCTTATCTATCAAGATATCAAGAGTTGCGTTTACCAGATGGGGAACATAGGTAGGGGAGATGTGAAGATCTTTGGCTACCGGAATGGTTTCGTACTGTGATAAGGCCCGATGCACATGATGAACGAAATTGTATTCATCCCAGGGACCGAAAAATGCGCTTGTGCGGATAATAAGGGCGCCGGGTAATTCTTTCTGTACCAGTAATTCTGCCTGAGCTTTACTGCGTCCGTAAACATTCAATGGATTGGGTAGATCGCTTTCTATATAAGGCGTTGGTTTGTTGCCGTCAAAAACAAGGTCGCTTGAAAAATTTACGAGCTTTATGCCATGTTTCTTACAGGCCAAAGCAAGATGTACCGGCCCGTCTGTATTGTCTCTGATACAGGCATCCTTATCATTTTCTGCCTCATCCACTCTCACATAACCTGCAGCATTGATAATTGCCCATGGTTTATATAATGAAATGTTTTCTTCAATTGATGTTAGTTTGCTGATGTCACAATCCTGCCTGCCCAATAAATGAAATGGTATGCACCGGTCCTGACAGATGCGCGCAAAAGCCCTTCCCAGTGTTCCGTTCCTGCCTATGATCAAAACCGGACAATTCATATGCAATGGCATTTGCATGGTGTCCGTGCAAGCACTGTATAATAACCTGTCCGACCTTTGCCACCAGCCTTTTTCTTCTGAAAGGTGATGGTGTGCCTGATGATGATTTGCGATATCGCTGATATAATGAGCCAGTGCAGTTGGCCTTGGTTTTCCTGACCTGAGGTCAAATGCACCCGGTTCATACGTTCCATCCGGTACAGTTAAAAGTTGGTTCCAGCCATATGACCCAAGCAGAGCCCAGGGCGTAACACCTTTTATTTCTACGCCTTCCCTTTGCAGCCGGACACCTGTATCCCAAACATATTTTAACCAGCGTAATTGTTCCTCCCTGTGACAATGGAGGTGCACTTCAGTAATGGCCATGGGTTTTTGATACCTGTTCCATGCTTCTTTCAATAATACTTCAAGTCCTGATGGTTCGTCAGCCTCAACCCTTATTGCTTCTACATCAGCATATGAATGTTTGCCGTTGCCGCCATGCGTGGCAGTTGGATAAGCGTCAGCGTTTTCATCCAAATATCTTTCTGATGTAAGGTAGTGATTGAAACCAAAAATATCCGGCACACAGGGATGGTCTGAAAAGAATTTCAACTCTTTTTCATCAATTCCCATTTCCATAAAATAATTCCAGAGGGCATGCTGCTTATTGAATTTCCCGCAGAGGATATCATAGGTAAGCCATCTCCTTTCATTTTCGAAATCTGCCTGGTATTGTAATTTCTTTGTGCTGTATGTTTTCCCGAGGTCTTCAGTCTGTACCAATTGCGCGGAAGGATTTATTTTCCGTATCTCCTGCATGGATAATATAATTCCTTTCAATTCATTCAGCAGCATTTTTATAAACACAGCCGGATCTTTTGCATGTGGATACCATATGCCATACAGTCCGGAGAACCTCGCTGTGGTTAATGGTTCATTAACCGGCGTATAATATCTTATCCATGGAAATCTTTCAGCCACCTGCCTTGCATAAGCGGCCAGGAGGTAGGGGAAGTTTTTATCTGACAGATCAGTAAAGGAAGGTCCGCTGCCATGGTGTACCAGACCGGCAATAACATCAATATTCCTGTTCCGGATTTTATCGAGTTGTAATGAGGTCCATGACCAGTCTGTTACTGAATTCAATGCAGGCTGGTGCTTTTCCCACAATACAGGATATCTTAGTTTTTTAATGCCAAGTGAGCATATTTGTTCCACATCACCTTCCCGGTAATAATGACCGGATAGGTGCAATTGATCAATATATGTATCTGCGATCCTGTTGATGGTGCATTCTATTCCACCCCAGATCTCAGGATTGTAAAATGGTATTTGTTTGTCCATTAACTGTTTTTCCATTCACATTACTTTCTTCTTTCGTATCCTTTATGAGCTTTTTAAACAGGGTTAAGGACTGTGCAACCACCTGGTCCATATTATAATATTTATAAGTAGCCAGCCTTCCCACAAAATAAGTATTGGTCATGGATGCCGCCAGCTGCTGGTACTTCCTGTACAATTCAGCATTTTCAGGTCTTGGTACGGGGTAGTATGGATCTCCTTTTTCTTTTGGAAATTCATAAACTATTGCGGTTTTGGGATGTACCTGCCCGGTTAGGTATTTAAAATCAGTGATTCTGGTATAGAGTTGCCCGTTTGGATAATTTATGGTACCTGTGGACTGGAATACTTCCCTGTCAATTGTTTCAAACTTAAACTCAAGCGAACGATAGGGGAGCTTACCATAACAGTAATCGAAATATTCATCCACAGGCCCGGTGAATATTAAATTCTTATGTGGAATGAAATCAATGATCTCTTTATAGTCTGTGTTGAGCATGATCTTGATATTCCCGTGAGAAAGCATGTTCCGGAACATATGGGAATAACCATAGAGCGGCATGGCCTGGTAAGTATCTGTAAAATACCGGTCGTCCTTATTGGTTCTTGTTGGTACTCTTGCTGTAACACTTGCATCAAGTTCTGATGGATCCAGGTCCCACATCTTCCTGGTATAGCCGCGAAAGAATTTTTCATACAACTCGCGGCCTACTTTACTAACAACAACATCTTCGGAAGTTTTTACAGCAGGAACCTTTTCTGCTTTTGAGGCAAAAAAATCTTCAAGCTCTGAACTATTCAGATTAAGTCCATATAACTGATTGATGGTATTCAGGTTTATAGGAATGGGTACCAGCTGCCCGTCCACACTTCCGAGTACCTTGTGTTCATATGGTCTCCAGGGTGTGAATTGTCCAAGGTATTCAAAAACTTCTTTTGAGTTGGTGTGAAAAATATGGGGTCCGTATTTATGGATCAGAATACCATCGTTATTAAAATAATCATAAGCGTTTCCACCAATGTGATCTCTTTTGTCAATGATCAAAATTTTCTTTCCAGCCTGGGAAGCCAACCTTTCTGCAATTACACTACCTGCAAATCCTGCACCTACAACCAGATAATCAAACATATATTTTCTCCTTCAATTTATTTTTTTCAGAGGCGGTTACAAAAACTTCTTCAATCTGGCGTACCATCTGTCCCCAGGTTCTGTCCCAGGAATTAAATGCAAGGAATTCGTCAACTTTCTTCAGCCAGAATCCTTTTTTCTTTTTTGCCAGTTCTTTTTCTGCAGCCAGTATAAATTCATCTGCGTCATTCACTATATGCACCAGGTGCTGTTCGCCATATGGCTTTACTACATCTCTTATGGGCGATGATATCACCGGCTTGCCTGCGGCCAGGTATTCAGGTGTTTTGGTAGGGCTTATAAATTTTGTTGATTCATTCATTGCAAATGGTATCAGGGCAATATCCCACCCGGCTATATAATAGGGTAGCTCTTCGTAATTTTTACTGCCCAGGTAATGGATATTTTTATAATTGGGTAAAGAAGCGGGATCAATTTTTACAACAGGACCCAGAATCACAAATTGCCAGTCCGGTCTCTCACTGGCCACACGGTCTATCATTTCAATATCAAATCTTTCATCTACCACTCCAAAGAATCCAAAACGGGGGTGGGGGATGTCTGCCTGGTCCTCCGGGTCCTTTTTATGTGACCTTGCCAGACCAAAATGGCTTTTATCCAAACTGCTTGGGAAAGCATGAATATTGTGGTGCTGGTCTTTTTTGAATTCATAAATACTATTGCCACCCGTAAATACCACATCGGCTTTTTTGAATAACTCTTTTTCAAGCAATGTTAATTGAGGTGGTGCAAATTTGAAAGCAGATAATTCATCCATACAATCATAGATCACCAGCTCCGGTAAGAGATGGTCGGTGAAGGGGAGGGCCATTGGGGTATAATACCAGGTGATATACCTGTTTATTTTCTTTTCTGTGAAAAGTCCGGAAAGCAAATCCCGCTGTCTGTTAAGGGTTTCGGTTTCGGATAAGCCCGATGAAATGTATGGCGTAACGATAAACAGGTTTTCATTATAGTTATTTATCTGTAAACCATCTTCTTTTTCATGAAAAACCGGTTCTTCAATAAAGAAAACCCGCTGATGTTTTGAAAACCGGCTTAACAGATGATTTGGACGCTGAAACACAAATCCCCACCTTAGATGACAAAAGCAAACCAGGTCTATATTCTTCAGGAATGAGCATGAAACTTCTTCTATGTTTTTGATCATGCAGCATTAAATGCTATTTATATGCCATCATTTTTTTATTTGAAATCTGTAAATGGTTGTGGTTGATTAATTTAACTTGTAGAATTTCATACTCACGAAAAATTTTATTTCAGCTGTGCCATATCCCGGTTTTGAAAAAAAACAGGGAACCGCTATAGGCCAAAAAAATCCGCCTTCCGGCGGATCAGGTTATCAGGCAACTTTCTGATAGTTCTGTTTTTGTTTTTTCAGGAACCCTTTTAAAAATTCAACCTCTTCTTTATTATATACTTCACCATTTTCCCTGAATATATCGTGGAACCACAATTCGGGTTCACTGGTATATTCCGTACTCCATGAATCCCATGGGCAATGTGTTTGAGACTTACCCGCCACAAGTCCCCAGTTATAAGCGCCGATATTATGCTCTTTAAATAAGGGCAGGATCTCCTGGAAGGTACTTCCGAAAGGCCTTGCCATATATTCCGTGCACAACATAGGCCGGTTATAGCGTTGTTTAATGGAAAGGATCCTTTGCTCCAGGTGCTTTCTATCCTCATAATTGTGAAAGGAAATGATATCGGAATGACTGAACATGTATTCATCAAGTGCCGAAACCCGGTGACTGCAATGCCAGTTCTCCTGCCAGGGTGCCATAGTAATGGGCTGGTCGGGATTGATCACTCTTACCCAATTGATGGTTTTTTTTAGAAGCGCCATGGAAAGTTCAGCCTTGTGAGCAATGTAGTCATCATCTTTATAGCTGCTCAGATTCATGTTATCCGGTTCATTGAACAGGTCCCAGATCAATACCCTTTTATCATTTTTAAAATGGGAAACAATTCCATTTACGTAGCTGTACAGGTCATCGTATCTGGATGGATCATTCAATACATCATAACCCGGGCATTGAACCCATCCTGAATTATGAACATTCAAACGTGGTTCGGGTTGTTTGCCCAGTTTAGGAAAAGGATCCCATACCGCATCAAACAATACAAACATGATCTTTATTCCGTGGGAAGAGGCAATTCCAAGAAATTCATCTATCCGCCTGCAATAATCCTGAGGATCTTCTTCCCAAACCAGCTGGTGTAAAAAAACACGGGCTGTATTAAATCCCAGGCTGGCAGCCCAGCCCAGTTCTTTATTGATGAGTTCCGGGGAAAAAGTTTCCTTCTGCCACATTTCAATCTGATTGATGGCATTGCCGGGGATGTAGTTGCAACCTGCAACCCAGCCATTCTTTTCAAACCATTCCTGAGCTTTTTCTTCAGGCCAGCGATGGGCCAGTTCCGGATCATGTTCTAAAAAAGGTACGGTGACCTTGGTGGTTAACATAAAATACTGGTATTAGATTAACGGGTTTTACGAATAGGGAATTATGATTCAAATTAAATACAAAACTCAAAAGATGAATAGTTGTTTTCGTTAGAAAATCCATCTTATCGTTGAATACAGAAATAAACAGGACGAAACCGGGCAACTGTATTATTTGTTCTTCCTGTAAACGTAAATTTGAATCAGCTTAGTACTTTATTAAGAATGAAATTTTGGCCATGAATGAATTGATAAGGAACGGGATCCAGGAAAAATTCCTAAATCTATTTAACGAGAAACCTTTGATCGTGCGTTCTCCCGGGAGGGTAAATATAATAGGGGAACATACCGATTACAATGATGGATTTGTATTGCCTGCTGCTATCAATAAGGCCATTTACCTGGCCATTACTGCCCGCACCGATGAACAGGTACACCTGTATTCATCAGAATTCAATGCTTCATTTCAAACCACCCTGTCTCAAATGAGGCCGGCTAAAGAAGTATGGCCTAATTATATTCTTGGTGTGGCCGACCAATTGGTAAAAAGGGGTTATGTTATCCGCGGATTCAACCTTGTGATTGACGGAGACATACCCATTGGCTCGGGCCTTTCATCTTCCGCAGCCGTAGAGTGTGCAACGGCATTTGCACTTAATGCGCTCTTTGATCTTAATATTACAAAACTTGATCTGGCCCTTATAGCTCAAAAAGCCGAACACGAATTTGCCGGGGTATTATGCGGCATTATGGACCAATTTGCCTCTGTGTTTGGTAAAAAAGACCAGGTGATCAGGCTCGATTGCAGGAGCCTGGAGTATGAATATGTACCGCTGAAACTGGAGGGGTATCAATTGCTTTTATTGAACACCAATGTAAAACATTCGCTGGCATCCTCCGAATACAACACCCGTAGAAATCAGTGTGAGCGGGGCGTGGCGCTTGTGAAAAAACATCATCCGGAAGTGGAAAGTCTGCGGGATGTAACCATGGATATGCTCCTCCGGTATGTAAAAGATTCCGACGAATTGATTTACAGGAGGTGTAAATATATTATTGAAGAAAATCAAAGATTGCTCGAAGGATGCGAAGATCTTATTAATGGACGTATTGATTACCTGGGGCAAAAAATGTTTCAGTCTCATGAAGGCCTGCGCAGGGAATATGAAGTAAGTTGCCCTGAGCTTGATTTTTTGGTAGATGCTGTAAAAAATCATCCTGGTGTGTTAGGGGCGAGAATGATGGGAGGAGGATTTGGAGGTTGCACCATTAACATTGTAAAAGAAAACGCTGTTGACCAGCTGGTGCGGGAATTGTCGCGGGCATACAATGAAAAAATGCAAAAAGAATTAACCCCGATCCCAGCCGTAATTGAAGAAGGCACACAGGTATTGGAGCTTTAAACTATGGCTGATATCCTGGTTTATAATCAGCTCCCAATAATGTTCAGCTGAACCTGTATTCCGTTTTGGAGGTAAAAACCTGGCCTGGTTCAAGTTTGGTGGAAGGAAATGCCGGCTGGTTGGGTGCGTCGGGAAAATGTTGTGTTTCCAGACAAAAAGCTTCCCTGTATTTGTCAAGGTGTCCATATTTAACAGCATTCTCTCCTTTCATATAATTACCACTGTATAATTGCATTCCCGGCTGGTCGGTATGCACTTCCATTACTATGCCCGACAGGTTTCCTTTTACTTCAGCCACCTTCCTGAAACCGCTTCCATTGAGCACCATATTATGATCATAGCCATGTCCATATTTTAATTGTTGGTTCTGTTCATCCATTTTTTCATTTATCCTGGCAGGCTTTCTGAAATCAAATGGAGTAGATTCAACATGATCTATACCAGTTGGTATCAGTGCTTCATCTACCGGATTATAATGATCCGCATCGATCTGTAAAACATGGTCGCAGATGGTGCCGCTTCCCTGTCCGTTAAGATTGAAAAAAGGATGGCTGGTCAGATTGATAATGGTTGTTTGATCAGTTGTTGCCTCATAACTAATTACGATGCCATTGTCTGATAAGTAATAGGTGACCGTTACCTTCAGGTTACCAGGGTAATTTTCTTCTCCATCTTCCGAAAAATAAGACAGCCTTGCTGTGGAAGCGGTCAGCTCATCAAAATCCCAAACCTGGTTATGGAATCCAAAAGGTCCGCCATGTAAATGATTGGGTTCATTGTTTATTGATAACTGGTGAACCTTCCCATTCAAACTGAACCTCCCCCTTGCAATCCTGTTGGCGTAACGGCCAATGATGGCGCTATAATAAGTTTCTGTAGAACGCAGATAACCCCGGATGCTGTCAAATCCCACCACCACATCTGTTTCATGCCCTTTTTTGTTCTTTACCCACAATGCAACTATCCTGGCTCCGTAACTGGTAATAGCCGCCCTTATCCGGTTGTTTTCAATGATATGAAAACCTGTTTCCTTTCCCCTTACTATTTCTTTGAATGATTCTTTATCCATTTTCATCGGTCTCAAAATGAAATTTATATGAATGGCTTATGAAGGCAGCATGAGAAATTCTTAACAACAAGTTCCTGAAAAGCCCTTTCCTAAAATTAAGTGAAATTAGAATGTCAGCTATTTCTGCCTCCTGCTTTCACCTCGTATTTCCTGCTTTATACCTCGTACTTCATAATTACCTTTGCATCAATTAAGAATGAAGCACCTCAGGGCATTAAATAAATATTTCTGGAAGTACAGGGTTAGACTTGGTATTGGTACGCTCTTCATTATCATTTCAAACTACTTCAACGTATTGCAACCCCAGATCATGGGGTTTATCATTGACTTTGTTCAGAGAAGCCTGCCTGGATATGTTCCAAAAACAAATGTGCCGGCTTATGATATTGCGGTAAAAAAATTCATTGCCCTGATTGAAGGATGGGAGGTCAGCAGCATAAAGGTGGTGGTATTCTGCGGTGTGCTGATACTGATACTGGCCTTATTACGTGGGTTTTTTATGTTCCTGATGCGGCAGACCATCATAGTAATGAGCAGGCATATAGAATATGATCAGAAGAATGAAGTATTTGAACATTATCAGCAACTCGATGCTTCATTTTACAAAGTGCATAGCACGGGTGACCTGATGAGCAGGATGGCTGAGGACGTAAGCAGGGTTCGCATGTTCACTGGTCCGGCCATCATGTACCTGGTAAACCTTATTACGCTCATATCCATGAGTGTTTTTTTTATGTATAAAAGAGAGCCCGAGCTTACCATGTATGTGCTGGCGCCCTTGCCTATACTGGCTATAACCATTTACCTGGTCAATAATATTATTCATAAGAGAAGTGAAGCTTTGCAGGCTTCACTAGCCGAACTAACCACCAGTGCGCAGCAATCATATTCCGGGATCAGGGTAATAAAATCTTTTGTACAGGAAAAACCAATATTTGATCATTTTAAAAGCATAAGTGAACAGTATCGTTCGCAGGCAACCGGACTGGCAAAAGTGGAAGCGTTTTATTTTCCTTCCATGACCCTCCTCATTGGTCTGAGTACGCTGCTCACCATTATGATAGGAGGAATCTATTACATCAATGGTGAGAGAGGTATTGGTATAGATATCATCCTTGAATTTGTGATCTATATCAATATGCTCACCTTTCCCGTTAGCGCCATTGGATGGACGGCAAGCATGATACAAAGAGCCTCGGCTTCACAAAAAAGACTCAATGAGTTTCTGAATACCCGGCCATCGATCAGGACTGAAACCGGGTCAGCTAAGGCCGATGTATCCGGTAATATCAATATAGACCAGGTGAATTTTACCTATGCGCACACCGGCGTTCATGCACTTAAAGATTTTACATTACACATAAAGCCCGGCCAGCAGGTGGCCGTGGTAGGAAGAACAGGGAGCGGAAAAACCACCCTGGCCCAATTACTGATGCGCATGTTTGATGTGGATTCGGGCAGTATAAAATATGAAGGGAATAATATTAAGGAACTCAGTGTTACCGACCTCAGAAAACAGATCAGCTATGTACCGCAGGACGGATTCCTGTTTAGCGATTCCATAGAAAATAATATTTCATTCGGGGCAAAAGACAGGGACCAGTCAAAAATAAAAGAAGCAGCAAGACTGGCGGTTATTGATCGCGATATTGAATCGCTGCCAAAGGGTTTTGAAACCGAGATCGGGGAGAGGGGGGTGATGTTGAGCGGCGGGCAAAAACAAAGGATCTCTATTGCAAGGGCATTGATGAAGGATGCTCCTTTGCTGATACTTGATGATTGCCTGAGCGCTGTGGATGCAAGAACTGAAAAACAGATCATTTCAAATCTCAGGGATTACCTGAAAGGAAGAACATCAATTCTTATTACACATAGAATTTTCAATCTGTTGAATTTCGACAAGATCATTGTGCTGGAGGAGGGAAGGATAATTGAAGAAGGCACACATGAAACCCTGCTGATAAAAAAAGGGACTTATTATGAAATGTACCAGCGGCAACAGGAAAAGGAAAGTGCATCCGGAACATGATAAAGAAAGGCTGAACCAGGAGCCCGGGTTACAGGGCTTCAATTATGATTCCTGATAGGTTCACTGTTACAGATACACGCGGTTATAATGCAAAACTCTCGCTCTAAAATCCTTATTTTCATTAAAGCTTATCAAATTTGGCTGTTGAAAAAACATAATTATATTTGTAAGCATTAGAAAACCAAAACTTTTTATTAACTGTAAAATTTACAAAAGTGGCGTACGACAATAATGACAAGAAAATGGAAAGCATTTACAGCAAACGTATTCGTGCCGGCAAACGCAGGACTTACTTTTTTGATGTAAGGGCTACACGTGGAAATGATTATTACCTCACCATTACTGAAAGCCGCAAACGTTTTAACGATAATGGATACGACAGGCATAAGATCTTTTTGTATAAAGAGGATTTCAACAAATTCATAAAAGCCCTGACAGAAGCGGTTGATCATGTAAAAACACAGTTAATGCCTGATTTTGACTTTGATGCTTACAACCACGATGAAATTGATGCCGAACATGAAGGAGAGGAAGTTTCAGCTGAGGTTGAGGTTCCGGAAACCAATGATTCGCCTTCAACTCCCTCTGCCGCTTCCTCTGAAGAAGTAGATAAATGGTAAAATAAAAAAAATATTTCGCTGAAAGCCCCATAATATGGGGCTTTTTCATATCTTGTTTTTTCAATATTTGAAAACAAGGCTTTGTGTATGTTTGCTAACCAGGGATCTCTCTACGACCAGCTTTCCCACATTCAGACCAGTACTCAATCATTGATAGCTTTCAGGTAATGTAAATTTTCTGAGTAAATCTTTAAAGTCATATCCAAATAACCAACACTGACTTCATGAAAAATATTATTGGGGCAATTTTGCTGTCGACCTTGATCGTCCTGGCCGGTTTGTTTTTCTTACCCGGAAAGGTAACTTCTGAAGAGATTCTTACTGGTGAAGTAGTACTTCAGGTTGAAAGGGAAGAAGAGGAAGGTCCTGAACAGAAAAAGGCTGCACAAAAGGAAAGGTTTGAAAGAGAGGTCATGATGACCCGGGATCCTCGCCTGGGTTATGTTCCCACCGAAAGACTGCTGGAGGCTGAGAAGCAGGCAAAGTTGATGCAGTCAAAGATGGCTGACATATCGGCCCTTACATGGACCGAAAGAGGCCCGGACAACAGGGGTGGCCGTACCCGCGCCGTGATCATAGACAGGAATGATGCCAGTGGAAATACAGTTTTTGCCGGAAGTGTTTCAGGTGGTTTATGGCGCACTACGAATTTTAAATCAGCTACTCCGGCCTGGGTACAGATACCTTCCGTTTCAGCCAATCTTGCCATTACAGCGCTTGCGCAGGATCCTTCAAGCTATAATATTATGTATGCGGGAACCGGTGAGGGATTTAATAATATTGATGCCGTAAGGGGGCTTGGTATTTATCGATCAACTGATGCCGGACTTACCTGGTCATTATTGCCATCAACAACTACAGGGGGTGTCAACAAAAATGATTTTTCATTTGTTCAGAATATTCTGGTATATACCAATGGTGATGTATATGCTTCCGGTATAAGCGCGGTATTTTGTAATAGCGGGGGTATTTTGAAATCTACCAATGGAGGCACTTCATGGTCGCGGGTAATTGGCAATTATACAGGAGGTAGTACCTGTGATAATGCATTTGATTTTTTGGGTTATGATATTGAAATGTCAAAAGATGGCGACCTGTATGCAACGGTAATTGATAATGGTTTTTCTTTTTCAGCACCTGCAACAACAGATACAACACTGGGAAAGATTTACCGTTCCCCTGCAGGCGCTTCTGTTGGAAATGCAGGCACCTGGATCAATGTAACACCTCCCGCACCGGATGAACCTGGATCTTACTGGCAAAGGATTGAGCTGGCCTGTTCCCCCATAAATAATAATACGGTATATGCCCTGATGCAGGGTATAGGTAGCGAAGTAGGTGGCGTAAGGGTGAGCACAGATGCGGGTGAAACCTGGACATTAAAAGATAATACTGCCATGTGGTGCGACCAGGGTTCTTCCACCTCAGTAGATTTTTCAAGGGGACAGGCCTGGTATAACCTCTGTATAGCCATTAAGCCTGATGATGAACAAACCCTTTATTTAGGCGGAGTGGATGTGATGAAATCAGTAAATGGCGGGGTTAGCTGGAATCAAAATACACAATGGGCTTCTGGTTGTGCCACACTGCCTACCATACATGCAGATATTCATAATTTCTTTTTCTTTCCAGGTGCACCCAATGAATTCATTGTTGTGAACGACGGTGGCATTTATTATTCACCTGATAATGGAACCAGCTATTTAAATAAAAGTGTTGGTTATAATACAATACAGTACTATTCAGGTGCGCTTCACCCAACGGCCGCATCCAACCATATGCTGGCCGGAGCGCAGGATAATGGAACACATAAATTTTCTGCTGCCGGATTGGGATCTGTTATAGAAGCTACAGGCGGAGATGGCGGATTTTGTTTTATTGACCAGGATAATCCCGATATCCAGATCACAGCTTATACCAATTGTTTTTTTGAAATATCCAGGAACGGTGGCGCCAGCTTTGATGTTTCTGCTTATTTCGGTGCTAATGGCCGCTTCATTAATCCGGCAGATTATGATGATAATGCCAACCTGTTATTTGCAGCTTATACAGGGGGGCGAATTCTAAGAGTGAATAATATTGCTTCCGGGGTAATTTCCGGTAACGCATTTTTGATTGGTGCAGCCGGCACACGGCTGGCCTCTGCATTCAGGGTTGATCCAAATACGGCAAACAAACTTTGGGTGGCGTTTTCAGGTAATGGCGTGGCTCCGGTTCTTGTTTCATTAACGAATACGCATACCACTCCCGTATCAACTACCATTACCCTGCCTGCAACAATGACTGCCGGCCATTATATTTCCAGTATTGATGTTGAGCAGGGCAATGCAGGTCATATTGTTCTTTCTGTTTCCAACTATGGAGTAACAAGTGTTTATGAATCTATCAATGGTGGTGTTAGCTGGACAGCTTTGGATAACGGCTCCAATCTTCCCGACGTTCCTGTTCGCTGGGCAATGATAGCGCCTGAAGGTGGTATTATGCTGGCAACTGAACTTGGGGTGTGGGGTGCCGAAACCACCGCGGGAACTTCCACGGCCTGGGTGCAAAGCCCGGGTATTCCCAATGTAAGAGTAGATATGCTCACACACCGTACTTCCGATAATACGGTAATTGCAGCTACTCATGGACGAGGATTATTTACAACGGTTATTTCTTCAGCGCTTCCTGTTACCCTGGTTGACTTTAAAGGAAAAACTGACCAGAGATCTGTGTTGCTTGAATGGATCACCAGCGAGGAGATCAATGCAAAAGATTTTACTGTTGAGAAATCCTCTAATGGCAATCAATATTTTTCCATTGGAATAGTTGCTGCGGCAGGTAATACAAATTCCCAGAGAAATTACAAGCTTTATGATCACCAGGTAAACCCTGTAAACTATTACCGTTTAAGAATGCGCGATCTGGATGGAAGGGAGCAGCTTAGTAAAGTTGTTGTGATCCGTTATAACGGAGTGAAACAACATGTATGGGCAGTAAACAATCCTTTCCATAATTATATTGATCTCCGGATGGCAAAAGACGGAGGTAAAATGCAATTGCAATTATTTAATATGAATGGTGTAATGATAAAACAACAATCATTTAATAATCCCGGTAATGTTTTGCGCTGGAATGTGAATTCTCATCTTTCCCCAGGAACATACATTCTCAACATAAATATAGATGGGGAATTGTTCACGCATAAACTAACAAGGCAATAAATACGGGAGTTAAGTTTTTCATGAAGAACGCTGTTTTTATATGGATCATCCCTGCCTTGTTCTCATGTGCATCAACCAGGCCAAAGCCATTTGAAATGGTCCATGCCTACTACCAGGTAAGGATAGCCGGTATGGTGGAAACAGGGCGGGTGAATGTATCAGATACCCTTCCTGTTCTTTTCATCCAGTCAGTCGAAGTACCGGTAATTACTGCTGTGCGGATGGGAAATAATTCCTTCTCAGCCAAACCAATTGAGTTGAATGAATTTCCTCACCCGGTAGGTATTGATGTATCCACTGGAAGCAGGATTGATTTAACGCCGGGAAAAGGAAGAAGACTATTTTTTATCGATCTGAAGAAAAGAGCCCTCTCTGTTATTCCTGTTGATGAGATCAAAACCGGAGAGATCCTGATTGTTGGTGAAAAAGAGGGCAGCAGCTTTCAGCTTATCATCCCGCATTCAATACAGCTGGCGGCGCCCAGATTTAAATGAATCCTGCTTTGCCAAAGCCCTGTAATGGAAGCAGCTACTTCCTCATTTCCTTAAATGCATTGATCAAACCATTGGTAGAAACATCATGAGAAGTTATGCTGTCATCATTTTTCAGTTCAGGTAATATTTTATTGGCAAGCTGCTTTCCCAATTCCACGCCCCATTGATCAAAACTGAAAATATTCCAGATCACGCCCTGTACAAAGATCTTGTGTTCGTATAATGCAATGAGTTGGCCCAGGGAATAAGGCGTGATCTTTTTTACAAGGATGGAATTGGTTGGCTGGTTGCCTTTAAATATTTTGAAAGGTGAAAGTTTTGCTATGGTTTCAACAGGTTTGCCCTGGTTCAACAATTCCTCTTCAACTTCTTCCTCAGATTTTCCATTCATCAGTGCCTCGGTTTGTGCAAAAAAATTGGATAAGAGGATCTGGTGATGGTCACCAATTGAATTATGGGATTGCGCTGCGGCAATAAAATCGCAGGGAATTAAATGTGTGCCCTGGTGGATCAGCTGATAAAAAGCATGCTGGCCATTTGTGCCCGGCTCTCCCCAGATAACCGGGCCGGTTTTATAATCAACCGCTTCGCCATTCCGGTCAACATATTTTCCATTGCTTTCCATATTTCCCTGTTGGAAATAAGCAGCAAAGCGATGCAGGTATTGATCATAGGGTAGTATGGCTTCAGTCCGGGCATCAAAAAAATTGGTGTACCAAATCCCTATCAGTGCCATGAGCACAGGAATATTCTTTTCTGGCGGAGTTGTTCTGAAATGTTCATCAATTGCATGTGCGCCTTTCAATAATTCCTCAAAATTCTCATATCCTATGGTCAGCACAACAGAGAGACCGATGGCACTCCATAAGGAATACCTTCCTCCAACCCAGTCCCAGAACCTGAACATGTTTTCTTTATCAATACCAAATTTTACTACATCTGTTTCATTGGTGGAAAGTGCAACAAAATGTTTTGCAATATGTTTCTCATCACCGGCATGTTCAAGAAACCATTTCCTCGCAGTGTGTGCATTGGTCATGGTTTCCTGGGTGGTAAATGTTTTGGAAGCAATCAGGAAGAGGGTCTCCCCGGGATCTACTTTTTTTAAAGTTTCTGCAATGTGGCTGGCATCAACGTTAGAAACAAAATAGGATTGGATCTGCGGTTTCCAATAAGGCTTCAATGCTTCCGTTACCATAAACGGACCAAGGTCACTGCCTCCTATGCCAATATTTACAATATACCTGATCTGTTTACCTGAATAGCCTTTCCATGATCCGTTATGAATTTTTTCAGCAAACTTCTTCATCTGCTCCAGCACTGCACTTACTTCAGGCATTACATCTTCACCCGAAGCATACATGGGTTTACTGGAAAAATTACGAAGGGCTACATGTAACACGGACCTCTGTTCGGTTTCATTGATAAGATCTCCGTTAAACATTGCTTCGATGGCTTCGGGAAGCCTGCATTCACCAGCGAGTTGTAAAAGTTTTTGTATGGTTTGATCTGTGATTAGATTTTTTGAAAAGTCAATTACTATATCATTCAGGCAAAATGCAAATTTTTTAAATCTTTCCCTGTCCCGGTCAAACAGGGTTTTCATATGAACCTGCTTCATTTCTGCTGCATGTAACTGCAGTTCATTCCATGCCTTTGTGGTTGTTGGGTTGATCTTTGGAAACATCTTTATATTTTATAAATTAATATCTTCTATCACCTTAATAGTGTGCGCTATCATCTCTGCACTGATATCCAGGTGCACCACAAGCCTTACCGAAGCAGGTGCAATGGCATAGGCCAGAATGCCATGGTCTTTGAACTTTGCAACAAGCTGACTGGAAGAACGGCCTGGCTTTAAATGAAAAATGATGATATTGGTTTCCACCGGTAATACTTCTGCCACAAATTCTTTTTGCTGAAGTGCAGTTGCAATTTGTTTTGCATGCTGATGATCCTGTTCCAGTCTGCCGACATGATGTTGTAAAGCATGGATTCCCGCTGCTGCCATAAATCCGGCCTGACGCATACCACCGCCAAAAGCCTTCCTCACCCTTCTTGCTTTTTTAATAAAATCACCGGGTCCAAGTAAAACGCTACCAACCGGTGCACCCAGACTTTTACTAAGGCAGATAGAAATGGAATGAAAGGCCCTGCCAAATTCCAGGGGAGATTGTTTTTTCGCCACCAGGGCATTGAACAGCCGGGCTCCGTCAAGATGCAGTTTTAAATTATGGTCGTCACAAACTTTACGGATCCTTTGGATCTCATTTATATCATAACAACTTCCGCCGCCACGGTTGGCCGTATTTTCAAGGCACACAAGGCTGGTATGGGCCCGGTGTACATCATCCGGGTTGATAGCTTCCTCAACCTGTTGCGCATTGATCCTGCCACGGTCGCCATTCAATAGCTTAACGGATGCTGATGAATTGAATGCAATTCCGCCTCCTTCGTATTGATATATATGAGCAGTATGGTCACAGATCACTTCATCACCTGGCTGTGTATGGCATTTGATGGCGATCTGATTGGTCATGGTGCCGGAAGGACAATATAAAGCAGCCTCCATCCCAAACATTTCAGAGGCAGTTCTCTCCAGTTCATTAATGGAAGGATCCTCACCAAAAACATCATCTCCAACGGGGGCCTTCATCATTGCATCCAGCATTTCCGGGGTAGGTTTCGTAACTGTGTCCGACCTGTAGTCTGCAACCATCTTTTTTTTGCAATATTAAAACAGTTCCGGTTCAGGCGTTCTATGTCCGGGTGGAATGATAAGTAAAAGGTAAAAAACTCCATTCGGATAATCGTGCTCTGTAGTGCTTTAGGGCAGTCCGTATTTTTCATTTTTCATTTCTCCCACCGTTCATATCAATTTATTTCCTCTTATAATAATAGCCCCTTCAACTGTAACCTGGCTCCTGGTACGGCGTCATATAACTGTCAATCAAATACCGGCCATCAATAAATACGGCCGTTTATTTTAAAACAATGTACTTGATATTGCATAGTACTTAGTTTTGGATTGTAATAATTATAGCATAGTATTTTAAATAAACAGAAATGAAAAAGATTTTGACACTGCTGATCGCCCTTTCCGGTACACTAGCCGGCCTATCCCAAACCAAAACCGGCAACATTAGCGGCCGTATAACTGATGGCCTGTCTAAAACCATAGAGTCGGCCACCATCGCACTTATCAAAGCCCAGGATTCTTCAGTGGTGAAATATGCAGTGGCCTCAAAAGAAGGAAAATTTGTTTTTGACCAGGTGCCATCCGGTACCTACCTGGTTAGCGTTTCTGCAGTGGGTCACCTGAAAGGTTTTTCCACGCTGGCCGTTATCTCTGACCAGCAGCCGGAAATAATACTCGGGACAATAGAACTTGTACCTCAGGCCAAAACAATGGGAGCAATAACCATTACAGCCAGGAAACCATTGATTGAGCAAAAGATCGACAGGACGGTTGTAAATGTTGATGCTTCCGTAACCAATGCCGGTAGCACAGCTATGGAAGTTCTGGAAAAATCACCCGGCATCTCAGTTGATAAAGATGGTAATATCAGCCTGAAAGGAAAACAGGGGGTTATGGTTCTGGTAGACGGGCGTCCCACCCAGTTAGGAGGCGCCGACCTTGCCAACCTTTTGAAAAGTATGAGTTCAAATAATCTCGACCAGATCGAGATCATGACCAATCCTCCTGCAAAATATGATGCTGCCGGTAACGCTGGTATCATCAATATTAAAACCAAAAAGAACAAACAGTTTGGTTACAATGGTTCTGTAAATGCAAATTATGGCCAGGGCTTACTTCCAAAGCTGAATGAAGGTTTTAATTTCAATTACCGCCAGGGTAAATGGAATCTATTTACCAATGGCAGTCATACTTACCGTGAAAGAAGCAACAAACTTTTTATAAAAAGGAATTTTCTTGATGAGCAAACAAAAGATGTAGTACGTCATTTTGATCAGGAGGCCAAAATGAAAAGCGCAGGTACCTACATGAATGCCAAACTGGGTGCTGATTATTTTGCCGGGAAAAATACAACGGTAGGCATTGTGCTTTCAGGTTTTTCAAATAAAAACGATTTTCAGAATAATAACCTTACCAACATCTATAATAACAATATGGTGTTGCAGAATATCACCAAAGCCGTTTCCCTGCAGGATGAAACATGGAAAAACTTTAGTTCCAATCTAAATTTCCGTCAGGTGCTGGATACAACTGGGAAGGAATTAACTGCTGATGTTGATTTCAGTACATACAAAGCCACCAATAATAATTCTTTAAGTAACTATTATTATAATGCAGCCGGATCAGAGTTTCAAAAAGGGGATACTTTATATGGTAAACTACCCCAGCAGATAGATATATACAGTGGCCGTATAGATTATGTAATGCCTTTGAAAAAAGATTCAAGGTTTGAGGCTGGTATTAAATCAAGTATTGTAAAAACTGATAACGACGCTCTTTATGATGTAGTAAATAATGGTGTTACCGGTGCCGATCTACTTCGTACCAATGGTTTTGTTTATGAGGAAAATATCAATGCAGCTTATGTAAACCTCAGTACTCCTTTAAGTAAAAAGATCAATGCACAATTTGGCCTGAGGCTGGAGAACACGGTTTCTAAAGGATTTTCTGATGGCTACAAGGTTGATTATGCCAGCGGTAATATTGTACCTACCGATACTTCATTCACCAGGAATTATACACAGCTGTTTCCTACTGCTTACCTCCAGTACAAAGCAGGCGAGAAACATAATTTTGGATTGAACTATGGCAGAAGGATCCGCCGTCCTAATTATGAAAGCCTCAACCCTTTCATTGAATACCTTGACCGTTATACCTACCAGATGGGTAATCCAAACCTGAAGCCCCAGTTCAGTCATAATATTGAATTAAGCCATAGCTACAAGGGTTTTCTAAATACAACGTTGAACTACACACAAACAAATGATATCATCCAGCAGGTGCTCGAGCAAAATGAAGCCACCAATGAAACATATGTAAAGCAGGCAAACATTGCAAAACAAAGGCAGTTTGGATTAGCTGTCAGTGCCAATATGCCTGTGAACAAATGGTGGACCAACAGCCTTTATGTGAATGTTTTCAACAACCGCTTCGAAGGGATGATCAATACAGTTCCTGTAACCATCCAGGCAACCACATTAATGCTGAATGGTTCACAACAATTCAAGATTGGTAAAACCTTTACAGCTGAATTAAGCGGCTGGTTCAGAACTGCAGGAATCGAAGGTGTATTTGAAGCAGGATCGGTGGGTGGATTGAACGTTGGGTTCAGTCAGCAGATCATAAAAGGGAAGGGAACGATCAGGTTAAGTGTGCGCGACATTCTTTGGTCGCAGGGTTTCAATGCAATTTCCAGGTACGGAACAGTTGACGCCAGAATTAGTGAGAAAGGAGATTCAAGAGTGGTGAACCTTGGTTTCAATTTCAGATTCAATAAGGGTAAAATGAATGGTGGCCCGAAAAGAAGAAGCAATAGTTCCAACGATGAACAAAACAGGGTTGGTGCCGGCAATTAATAATAAAAGAAAAAAGAGTTCCTATTGGTGAACTCTTTTTTTTTTAACAGTTTTTCACAACTCATGTGGTTCGTAAGGTATAACTACCGTTTATGTATTGATAAACTTTGCGCTCCCTTCACAACGGTTTAAACCCTGTTTATCACAATTCATTCTTCAATCGGTTTTCAGGATTAAATCTTTGTAAGAGTTTCGCCAACCAAAAACATTGTATGAGAAAGCTATTTCTGTTGATGATCATTATACTGTCAGGGTTAACAGTTAAGGCCCAATCAGCTGTAAAGATCTACGGAGCTGTTCAATCCGGAGCCGGCAAAGCTATTGTTGCTGCCAATGTTTCATTATTGAATGCCGGTGATTCTACCCTTGTTAAAGTTGCGGTATCTGACAAGGATGGACATTACGAATTCTTCAACATAGAAAAAGGAACATACCTGATCTCGGTTTTCTCGGTTGGTTTTGAAAAAAAATGGTCATCCGTATTTGAGTATAAAAATTCAGACCTGCAATTACCCCCAACTATTATTGAACCATCTGCCAGGAATCTGAATAACATAACCATAACTGCAGTTAAGCCATTTGTAGAAACAAAGCTTGATAAAACCATTGTAAATGTTGATGCTTCACCAACCAGTGCCGGTTCAACCGCCCTGGAGATCCTCGAAAAATCGCCGGGTGTAATGGTAAACAACGACGGTGTGATCAGCTTGCGCGGTAAACAGGGTGTGATTGTTATGATGGATGGTAAGCCCACCTTTCTTTCAGCCACAGACCTGGCAACTATGTTGAGGAACATGCCTGCATCAGCCCTGGAAACCATCGAGATCATGACCAATCCTTCTTCAAAATATGATGCTTCAGGTAATTCTGGGATCATTGACATCCGTACCAAAAAAGGGAAGAATAATGGCTTCAATGGGAATGTTATGATAGGGGCCACCACGAGTATTTATGAACTTGAGGGTACATTATATATGCTTCCGAAATCGCAGAACAGTTTCAATTTTAATTACAGGAAGAACAAGGTCAATATTTTTGGTAACTACAATCCCAATTATTTCCGTGGCAGGAATACAATGGATATGGAAAGTAAACAGATTGATGCTGCGGATGGCCTGGTAAAAGGATTTACAGACCAGCAAACAAGGTTCAGTTTTGCCAGCTTCAATCACACACTCAAACTAGGGATGGACTGGTATGCCAATAAAAGAAATGTTTTTGGAATTGTAGCCAGCGGATTATCAGTTGATGGTCATCCCTCTCCGGTTACTGTGGCTAATATGTACGACCTCAGTAATAATCTCAAAAGAAGGCTGATCACGGAAAATGATAATGACGTCAGTTTTAAAAATTTTACAGGCAACATCAACTGGAAACACACCTTCGATTCATCAGGAAGGGAACTCACTGCAGATATTGATTATGTTACCTACAGTAATGTTTCTGACATGCTTCTTAATACGGATGTATTTGACGGATCACTGCAAAAGATCGGGCATACAGAATTAAGAGGGCATATTCCTTCCCATATCAATATCTATTCATTCCGGACAGATTATGTAAGGCCATTCCGCAATGGTAAGATCGAATTGGGCGTGAAGTCAAGTTTCGTCCGCAATAACAACATGGTGGACTATGAGAATAATACTGGAAGCGGATGGGTGAAAGATGAGATCCGCTCCAATCATTTTATTTACGAAGAGAACATCAATGCTGCATATGTAAATGTGAACAGGCAGATCAATAAATGGACCATCCAGGGTGGGCTGCGGGTAGAAAATACAAATGCCAAAGGCAACCAGGTGACTTCCAAATCAGGATTCAAAAGAGATTCAACAAATCTATTCCCGACTGCTTTTGTAAGCTATGCGTTGAATAAGAAAAATACTTTTACAGTTTCATATGGCCGCAGGATTCAAAGACCTAATTACCGCGACCTCAATCCGTTTATTTTCTTTCTGGATACATTATCGTTCAGGCAGGGCAATATTTATTTGAAACCCCAGTATACGCATAATGTGGAGTTAAGTTATTCATTAATGGGTAAGTACATTACAACCCTGAGCTATAACAATACCGATGATGTGATCTCGGATATTATAAAACCCAAAGAAGGAAGCGGAGGGGAGATCAGGTTCCTGACCCCTGATAACGTAGCCAGCTTCACCAACCTGGCTTTATCAGTAACAGCCCCTGTAAGAATTGCAAAATGGTGGAATCTGAATTTCTTTGGCAATGTGTATAACAACCATTATAAAGGTGTTTATGATACAATTGATATTGACCTGAAGTTCACTTCTTTTATGATGAATATAACCAACAGCTTTACCATAGCGAAAGGTTTTACAGCAGAACTAAGTGGATTTTACAGGCATAAATCAATAGAACAACTTACGAGGGTGGAACCGCTTTACCAGATGAGTATCGGACTTCAAAAACAGGTGTTGGATGGTAAGGGTACGTTGAGACTGAATGTGCGGGATCCATTTGCATGGCAAAAATTTGAAGGCATAAATAAGTATGGCTATGTTGATATGTGGTTCAGGAGCCGTCCGGACATTCGCCAGGTAACCGCCACTTTCACCTTCAGGTTTGGTAAACAAATGCAACAACAATTACAACAACGCCGCCGTGGTAGTTCTCAGGAAGAGCAGAACCGTGTGGGCGGAGCAGGTTAATACATCTTTAGTTTTTCTCATGTGCATGTACGGCCCCTTTTTCCAGAGGGGCCTCACTTTTGGTAAGGCTTTTAGCTGTTGGTTTTCAGCCATTAGCCCTCGCTTCTAAAATAATATTCTTTCCTTTTCGGAAAGGTTAGGAAAAATTATCCGGTTTAGGCAAAGCCATTGACTGGAAGCTAGCAGCCAGAAGCTTTCCTCCCTATCTTCGCAATCCTAATTCTACAACTATGCCTTCATTTGATATCGTAAGCAAGGTGGATGCCCAGGCTTTGGACAATGCCGTTAATGTAACCACCAAGGAAATTTCAAACAGGTTTGATTTTAAAGGATCACATGTTGCCATCAACCTTGATAAAAAAGAATTCAGGTTGAATATTGAAACGGATGATGATATGAAAATGCGGCAGTTAATAGATGTGCTCATTAGCCGGGCCCATAAGCAGGGTATTGCGCCGGAAGCTTTTGATACTTCCAAAGAGGGATTTCAAAGTGGAAAGGTCTGGAAAAAAGAAGTGCAGGTAAAAAATGGATTAAAGCAGGAAGACGCCAAAAAGATAGTGAAACAGATAAAGGATAGCGGACTTAAGGTACAGGCTTCCATAAACGACGACCTGGTGAGGGTAACCGGAAAAAAGATCGATGATCTCCAGGAAGTGATCCAGGCGTCCAAAACCTGGGACCTTGGAATACCCCTGCAGTATGAGAATATGAGAAGCTAAAGGCAAAAGGCCATCAGCCAAAGGCCTGCCTTTTGTCTTTAACAAAAAAATTCATTGCTCCGGCTTCTTAAATGCCTTATTTCCCCTAAATTTGCGCCTCAATTAAGACAAGTACACGTTTTAAAATATAAGTTATGAAAAAAGATCTTCATCCTGGCAATTACCGTTTCGTGGTATTTAAGGATATGAGTAATGGTTATAGTTTCCTGAGCCGCTCTACAGCTGCCACGAAAGAAACTGTTAAATGGGAAGATGGCAATGAGTATCCGCTGGTGAAACTGGAGATCTCCAATATGTCGCATCCTTTCTTCACAGGTAAAAATGTATTGGTTGACACCGCAGGACGTATTGATAAATTCAAAAAGAAATACGCAAAAAAATAAGCTTGCGGTTGATACAAAAAGATTAGATCCCGACGGTAACGTTGGGATTTTTTATTTTTACCCAATAGCATGGTATGAAAAAAATCGTTTTTACAGAAGAATTCTGCCAGCCTGAAAACCTTTTTCCATTCACACTTACCAGGCAAATTCAGGATATCAGGATAGGTATTTTAACCATCAGGGAAAAATGGGAATATCATCTGGGCCTGGAATCCCTTGATAAAAATGAAGGTGATTATAAAGACCTTGACCGGTCAATAGATCTTTCTGAAGCTGCTTCAAAAAATACGGTTTTCCTCATACATGGAAATATATTTCCAACCCCCAAATTGGTAAAGCTGGTTAAAAAGCTGAAACCAGGAGAGTTCATTTCAGTACCTGGAATAGAGAGCGTGGTCTATTGCATTTCTGCCGGTGAGGTAGTAGATTTCAATAAGATCAAAGTGAGGAAGTCAATAGAGTTCAGGGATGAAATCCGGGAAATAAGATTTCCCTGGCAGATCTTTCAGATGAATCAGTGGGCTTTGGAACAGGATTTTGCTCTTATTACAAGATCACGAAGGTCACAGAAGATCTCCCCGACCAACAGGCTGACCGCCCCCGGAAATATTTTTATTGAAAAAGGAGCAAAGATGGAACATTGTATTATCAATGCCGAAGGCGGACCTGTTTATATTGGCAGGAATGCCCTGGTGATGGAAGGTTCAATGATCAGAGGGCCTGTTGCCATTGGAGAAGGTGCTACTGTAAAAATGGGAACAAAGATCTATGGGGCTACTACAATAGGTCCTTTTTGCGTGGTGGGAGGAGAGATCAAGAATGCTGTTTTCTTCGGTTACTCAAATAAAGCACATGATGGATATGTTGGCGATTCAGTAATAGGTGAATGGTGCAATATAGGAGCAGGCACATCAAATTCCAACCTGAAGAATACAGCATCCAGTATTATGATCTGGACGCCCGCAGGTCCGGTAGATGCAGGAACAAAATGTGGAATGCTGCTGGGTGATTATTCCAGGATTGCGATCAATACCTCAATAAACACCGGTTCCGTGATTGGTGTGTGCGCCCACGTATCCGGTACGGGACTAAGTCCAAAGTATATTCCATCCTTTTCCTGGGGCAGCGATGGCGTAGAGCGATATGAATTTGAAAAGGCGCTCATGGATATTCAGAAATGGAAAAGGTTAAAACAAAAGGAACTCAGTCAGCATGAAAGCACTATTTTGAAATATATATTTGATCATTACTAGATCAGGAATAGCGGCCTTTGAAAAAAGATGAGGACTGAAGGCGTTTGCTGTTTCACAGACCAATAATTTATCCGGCCATTTATAAATTCTAATTTCAATATTCATTATTCGATCTTAATTTTCCCAATCCCGTTTTTCAATTTTACATTTAAACTTCACATTATCATTATGAGAAAACAAATTGCCGCGGCCAACTGGAAGATGAACCTGAGTTATCAGCAGGGAGAAAAATTACTGGATCAGATCCTTGAAGCTAAAATTGAAATGTTGCCCCACCAGCAAACTATTTTTGCCGTGCCATTTCCTTATCTTATCATGGCTAAAAGTGAAGTTGCAGACGAAAATGGTTACAGCATAGCCGCCCAAACCTGCAGCGATAAAAAAAATGGTGCTTACACAGGCGAGGTATCTGCGGAGATGCTTCAGTCGATCGGGATCAGGTATTGCATCATTGGTCATAGTGAGAGAAGGGAATACTATTTTGAAACATCAAGACAGCTGGCCGAAAAGATCAATATTTGTTTTGAACACCACATTACGCCCATATTTTGTTGTGGAGAGCCTTTGCGCATCAGGGAAGAAAATAACCAGAACCAGTTTGTTCAGAAACAACTGGAGGAGTCTTTATTTCATCTGGATCCTGAACAGGCCCGTACTCTGATCATTGCCTATGAGCCTGTCTGGGCCATTGGTACGGGTAAAACCGCCAGCACTGAACAGGCACAAGAAATGCATGCGCATTTACGTTCTGTACTTGCAGCACAGTATGGAGAAGACATTGCCGGCCAGGTGCCTGTTTTATATGGCGGAAGTGTAAAAGCTTCCAATGCGAAAGAACTATTCAGTTGCCCGGATGTGGATGGTGGATTGGTAGGAGGTGCTTCGCTTGTGGCAAAAGAATTTATTGAGATCATCAAAGCCCTTAAAAAATAAAACCAGCTCAAAAATATCATATTGTGGTACTTCAAAAGAACCAGCTGTTGCTACGGTTTCTGAAGTTAAAAGTGGTGGTTAACGACAATTACATTTATTCACTTGTAAAGAATAAGCCTGTTGTAATTGACATGCCAACCAATCCATCCAGGATCGTTGTAACAGATGGATATCACATCACGCCACCAATATATATGGCACATTCCCCGGTGAGTACAAAATTTTACCTGGCAGCCTGTGTAATTGATGACGACCAGTTACTGGTAGGGCTGATTATTACACTCCTGGTTTATTTTATGGGTTCAACTTCAGGCTCCGTATTCATGCAGTTGCTAAGCATAGGCCCCATTATTTATTTTTTGTTTCTATATTATATCAACCGTAAGGAGTTTATACAATTAAGGCCGGCCAGATAACATGCTTTTATGAATGAAAGAAAAAAGATTCTTTGGCTGGCCAGCTGGTATCCCAACAAACAGGATCCATTCGATGGAGATTTTATTCAAAGGCATGCCAGGGCCGCAGCCATCCTGCATGATATCCATGTGATCTTTGTTAAAGATGTTGATGATGGACCTGTGCTGGAAGAGCAACTGGATCAGGCAACCGGACTTACCGAACAGGTAATTTATTTCAAGCGACCCGCTGGTATTTTAGCAAGGTGGAGAAAGCAGTTCATCTGGAGGTCCTTGTTCCAGTCCGCCATAAAAAAATATATTGATCAACATGGCAAACCTGCCGGCGTGCATGTACAGGTGCCCTGGAAATGCGGCCTGATGGCAGTTTGGATGAAAAAAGAATTTGGTTTGCCATTTCTTGTTACGGAGCATTGGGGTAATTACCTGGAGGAAGATGCCGGAAGTTTTGCCAGCCAGCCAGCTTTGATAAGGGGCCTGCTAAAAAAGATCTATAAAGAATCGTTGGTTACCATTACGGTAAGCAGGTATCTGGCAGCGCAAATCAGGAAATTTACGGGCCTTACTACAGGAATGGTTTTGCCCAATGTGGTTGATACCACTTTGTTCCATTATAGATCTGAAAAATATTCAAAGTTCACCTTCATACACGTTTCCAATATGGCTGCCTGGAAAAATGTGGATGGTATAATTGAGGCCTTTGCTGAGTTCATAACAACAGTAGATAAAAATGTTGTGCAGTTACTTCTCATTGGAAACCGCAACGATCAGTTCATACAGTATGCCCGGAATTCAGGCCTGTTAAATGCTTCCATTTTTTTTCTGGGTGAAATGAGTTATCAGGAGGTGGCACAGGAGGTAAAACGCAGTCATTGTCATGTTTTGTTTGGAAACAGGGAAACTTTTAGTTGTGTTACTGCGGAAGCACTTTGTGCCGGTCTGCCGGTGATCGTTCCCCGTGCAGGCGCCCTTCCCGAACTTGTAGATCAAAACCAGGGGATACTGATTGACCCGGATAACAAAAGGGAACTGGCGGGGGCCATGAAACGGGTATATGAGAATTATGGCAGCTTTGATCATCAGCTGATAGCAAAGGAAGCTGCCGGTAAATACAGCTACGCAGCCATAAGTGAGCAGTTCAAACTGCTTTACGAAGGCCTGGATTAAGGCGGAATGCTGCATTTGCTTAACAAAAATTTGCCTGACGGCTTCTCAGGTGTAAATTTTACACCTTATCTTTGCGACCCCATTGAAACAGCCGGCCGCATCTGAGGGCAGCTTAAAATGGATATTGCCTGAAGAGGCTCCCTAAGTTTTCCGCCGGTGCGGAAGCGCCTCAAGGGTGTCACTCATAATATTGAGTTGGTTATGCCAAAAGTAAAGACAAACTCCAGTGCCAAAAAGCGTTTCAAATTAACGGGCACAGGAAAGATCACGCACCAGAAAGCTTTCAAACGTCACATCCTGACAAAAAAATCTACAAAGCGGAAACGTAACATGAGGAAAATGGGACAGGTTTCTCAAGCTAATCTTGATTTTGTAAAACGACTGTTAGCGTTGAAGTAAACTAAGCCAATGGCCCATGGCCAACAGCACAAACCATTTTTAAACATTAAACTCATTCAAATATGCCCCGTTCAGTAAATGCAGTTGCTTCAAGAGCACGCAGAAAAAGAATTCTGAAACAAGCCAAAGGCTTTTATGGCAAACGTAAAAATGTATATACCGTTGCCAAAAACGTAGTTGAAAAAGGTATGACCTATTCTTATGTAGGTCGTAAACTCAAGAAAAGAGAATACCGCCGTCTGTGGATTGCACGTATCAATGCTGCAGTTCGCGAAGAGGGTTTAACTTATTCACAGTTCATCAATGCCCTCAATAATAAAGGCATCACCCTCGACCGTAAAGTGCTTGCAGACCTGGCTATGAACAATGCTGAGTCATTCAAAGCCCTGGTTGCCCAGGTGAAGGGTTAAGAAAGTAATAAGTTAAGGTGGAACGAAAGTTCTCCATACATAAATAGATAAATAGCCTGGCTTCTGTCAGGCTATTTTATTGTACCCGATTGCCCTCCATTTCTCAATACCAACAGGCTTCCTGCCAAACCTCACCAATCAGTTCACGCATAATATTGCAGAAACTATATTTTTGCTGCAAAACACAAAGCATAAGTGAACAACCCATTAAACTCCATGAACAATTCCTACATGGATCTTGTTCAGCAAACCTTTAATTTCCCGCAGGAAGGATTGGAAGTAAAAGAAGGTTATCTCAGATTCAACGGCCTGGACCTAAAAGCACTGATCGAAAAACATGGAACACCCTTAAAGATCACTTATCTCCCCAAGATCGGCATGCAGATCAATAAGGCCAAGGATATGTTTGCGAAGGCTTTTAAGAAACACAAATACGAGGGTGAATATTTTTATTGTTATTGTACCAAGAGCTCACATTTTTCTTTTGTAGTGCAGGAAGCCCTTGAGCACAATATTCATCTTGAAACTTCATATGCTTATGATATCGAGATCATCAAAAAGCTATATGAACGAAGAAAGATCACAAAAGACATTTATATTATCTGCAACGGGTTTAAACAAAAGGGGTATACCAGGCGAATTGCGCAGCTGATAAACAGTGGTTTCAAAAATGTGATTCCCATTCTTGACAATAAGGAAGAACTGAATGCCTATAAACGTTCCGTAAAGTTTCCATTCAAGTTAGGTATCAGGGTAGCAGCAGAAGAGGAACCAAATTTCCCATTTTACACATCAAGATTAGGTATCAGGGCCAAGGATATCCTTGAATTCTATGTTGATCATATTGAAGGATATGAAGACAAGTTTCAGCTGAAGATGCTTCATATTTTTTTAAATAAAGGCATTAAGGATGATATTTATTACTGGTCTGAATTGAACAAGATCATCAACCTTTATTGCCAGCTGAAGAAGATCTGTCCTGAACTGGATTCCATTAATATTGGAGGTGGTTTTCCCATCAAACATTCTTTAGGTTTTGAATATGATTACCAGTTCATGATCAACGAAATTGTGAGTAACATCAAGGCAGCATGCAAGCGCAATAAGGTTACCATGCCCAATATCTTTACTGAATTCGGAAGCTATACGGTAGGTGAGAGCATGGCACATATTTACAGTGTGATCGGTACCAAGGCCCAAAACGACAGGGAAACCTGGTATATGATCGATTCATCTTTCATTACCACTTTGCCCGACACATGGGGAATTGGAGAAAAATTCCTTATGCTGCCTATCAATAAATGGGACCAGGAGTACCAAAGGGTGGTGCTGGGAGGTATCACCTGCGACAGTCATGACTATTACGATTCGGAAGAACATATCAATGAGGTATTTCTGCCCAAACCCAATGGAGATGAACCATTGTATGTTGGCTTTTTTCATACAGGCGCCTATCAGGACCAGATCAGCGGATATGGTGGCATAAAACATTGCCTCATACCTTCACCAAAGCACGTGATCATTGAAAAGGATAAGAACGGAAAGCTTGAGGACTGGGTATATGCAAAAGAACAAACCGCCCAAAGCATGCTGAAGATCCTTGGTTATATAAGGTAAGTAAAAAGGCTTTTGTTATGTATATAACAAAAGCCTGCATCATTATTCTAAAGGTTCAGGAAGTGTGAAGATGGATCAGTTTCCACCCAGTACTTTTCTACGGGCTTCTTCTTTGTTTTGTTGATTCTGCCTGATCTCTTCCTGTGTTGGAGGTTGTTGAGGAGTGGGTGTATTGTTCCTGCCCCTGTATACATTCCTTCCGTAATACCTGTTGCCATACCTGCTGTTATAACCCCTGTAATACCTGTCGTTGCGGATGCTGTATGAATCCACCTCGTAATACCTTCCGGAAAACGGGTCCCTTTCTAAAACTATAGTTCCGCGATAAGGATCATCCACGTATATCCTGTCGGCACCATGCGTTCTTGCATAACGGTCATCCTGCGACTCTGTTAAAGTGGTACAACCAACAGCGGCCACCATTAGAATAGCGACAATTGCCATTGATAAAAAATTGATACGTTTCATTGCTTGTAGTTTTATATTTAGTGCCAATAATTCAGCCAAAAAATGATAAGAAACCTCTATAAAGCATTGCTGGTCATAACCTTAACAATAACGTTTGTTAACGCATCCGCACAACCGGAAGAAGACGCAATAAAAGCCGCAATAACCGCAATGTTCAATGGCATGAGAACATCCGATACGGCGCTGATCAGATCCGTATTTTCTTCATCGGCCATTATGCAAACCATTGGAAGGAACAGGGAAGGGGCAACCGTTGTAAGAACTGATAAAGTAGATTCATTTATCGTTTCAATAGGAAGGCCTCATGCAGAAATATATGATGAGAGGATAAGTTTTGAAACCATAAAGACCGATGGCCTTCTGGCTTCCGTATGGACACCTTACAAATTTTACCTTGGAGAAAAATTCCTCCACTGCGGTGTAAATTCATTTCAGTTGGTTAAGACAAACGGAAAATGGTTGATTCAATATTTAATAGATACCAGACGACGTGAGAATTGTGACTGAGCAGCCTCACAGTTTTCGCATCCGGGATTTTCTCCGCCCTCCGCTCTCTTTTTCTCCCCTGGCCTTATCCTCCAAGTCTGTACTTCTTATTCACTTTATTGCTATTAAAATACTTATCCAGTTCTTCTTCACTCAGATTATCGGTATTGAGTTCTACAGGTACTTCAATCAACTGGATCTGTACCTGCTTTAGCTCTTCTTTTAATTTATTGGTTTTGCGAATGATCTCCGGATCCTTATCACCAATCAACTGATTATCCTGAAGCATGTATTCAAGCCTCTTTATGGAAGTGCGGATCAATGCTGCCTGATTCTGGTCAACCATTTTATTGGGCACAGAGGCTTCCTTGATAGGTACCAGGGCCAATCCAACACTTGGAAGGATCTTTCCATTTCTTTGTGTATTGGGGTCGCCCGAAGTGGCCATGATAGTGCCTGTTAAGGAGGTGGTTGCTGATGTAAGATCAAATGTTGTGCGGATATTCTTTGTTTTCTTCAATTTTTTGTCAAGCTGAAGAAACGTAAATTTCAATAAGGTAACATATGTATTGATGTTTTTTTCCACCTGCCGGTATTCTTCATTGGCCAGCGGAAAATCCAGGGCATTCTTTACAATAAGCTTTACAATGGCTGTATCTTTTATCTGGAATTTGTTGGCTCCAATGAACTGAATCAGGATATGTTTTTCCTTATTGTTATCAGATTCCTTTACAAAATCATACGGTGCTGCCCAACTGAAATCATCGCCACACTTCTGAACAGCCTGGTATTTACTGATGGGAATACTGGTAAGTGTAATGATATTATCAATGGGGAAACTTCCATCCTCACAAAAAACCTTAAAGGTCAGAACTTCCCCTTCTTCAATGGTTAGCGTATTGCTTACAGAGGGTTTAACAAGTGAGGGAATGATTTCGGTATTATAAAATACAATGGTAAAACTGGTGTCTATTCTTTCATCCGGTTCATTTTTATTCTGAACCCCCAGCTGAACTTTGTAATTCACATCATACTTTAATTTGCCGGACAGAAAATAAGATTTATCCGCCTTGAAACTAACTATACCCCGGTCCCTGTTGATTCTTAACCCAACGGGAGCATTTCTTAAGAACCAGAAATATTCATCTTCATTTTTATTAATTCGTAACTGGTAGTGCAGAGTAGAATCAACATGCAATGTAAAATAAGGATTTAGCTCTACTATCCTTAATACAGTATCTGCAGGAGGTACAACTGTATCATACAAAAAAACAGTTGAGTCCTGTGCTTTACTGTTGTTTAAATGCCAGAATGTAATAATCACTAATACTAACTTCTTCATGTGCTAAGTGGTAAAGGTTGGCTTGCAATATTAATTCATAAAAAAGAAAACCCTTCGTGGAAACGAAGGGTTTTATAAACCAAAACCAACTGCTTATGAGAAAACTCTTATTTCGTCTGGCCAGATCTCTTGCTGGCTTTTCAAAACGAATTATTGAATATTAATTTGCTTTGCTGAAGTTTTGACTTCTTCCTTCTTCGGAAGGTTTAATGTTAAAACACCATTTAAATATTTTGCAGCAATATTTTCTGCATCAATATTTTCATCTATTGTAAAAGAGCGTTTGAAGGACTGATACCTGTATTCTTTGCGGATCTGTTTTTCATTTTCATTCAGGGATTCTTCCTTTGATTCCGCAGAGATTGTTAAGGTATTGTTATCAAGGTTGATCTGAAAATCATCCTTGTTCATACCAGGGGCAACGATCTCCAACACATAATCTTTTTCTGTCTCCCTTATGTTGACAGGCGCAAACAATTTATCGTTCCATCCGGTGCCTTCACCTATTATAGACGGCATGGTTGCAAAAAAGTCGTCCATTAAATTGTTAAAGCTTTTTGCTGGTTTGTTGTTGAATCTTACGAGTGTCATGGTTAATATTTTTTGGTTAGATAATTTGTTTTATGCCAATGTTCAAAGCCTGTACCAACGCATGAAATGGGCTGAAACCCCTGTCAGAACTGCATTTTAACTTACGTTGTTATGACATAACAGGAAGTATGGCTGCAAAAAAGTCAAACTTTGTTCAGTAACTTTGCAAAAATTTCAACACATGTATCCAACAGAAATAGTGCAACCAATGAAGGAAGAACTCACAGAAAATGGGTTCACTGAATTAATCACCCGTCAGGAAGTGGAAGACCAGCTTAAGCAAACAGGTACCACCCTCGTAATGATCAATTCCGTATGCGGATGTTCAGCCGGTACTGCCCGCCCTGGTGTTTTAATGGCGGTGATGAACGGACAAAAGAAACCTGATAATCTTACAACCTGTTTTGCCGGTTATGATATGGAAGCTGTTCAGGCTGTTCGTCAGCATCTTATGCCTTATCCTCCTTCTTCTCCATCCATTGCTCTTTTTAAAGACGGGCAACTGGTCCATTTTATTGAAAGACACATGATCGAAGGAAGATCAGCACAAATGATCGCGCAGAATCTGATCGGTGCTTTTGATACGTACTGTAATTAAAGCAGGTGGCTACAGGCCTCCGGTTTCCGGCCTTCCGGAATGGATAAAAGCCGTTGAATATTATCAATGGCTTTTATTATTTATAGAAAGCATATGGTCCGCATGCCATTAGCCGGCGGCCATTGGCTTCATTTCACTGATTTAACCTATCATTGCTATCATTTTCCTGCTTATGTATCCTAATCTTTATTATTTCTTCAGAGAAACGTTTAACGTTGAGATTGGCTTTTTACGTTTCATCAACTCTTTTGGCTTTTTTGTGGCCATTGCGTTTCTGGTATCAGCCGCACTGCTGGCCCATGAACTAAAAAGGAAAAGCAAACAGGGTCTTTTTTCGCCTACGGAAATGAAGCATACAGTAGGAAAGCCGGCATCTACAGGCGAACTGCTGTTTAATTTTCTATTAGGTTTTCTACTCGGCTATAAGATCGTTGCCTTATTCTTCCTGAGCTCAGAACATACACAGGATCCACAGGCATATATATTTTCCGGAATGGGAAACTGGCCGGCGGGTATTGTTGTGGGTTTACTGTTTGCAGGATTGAAATGGTGGGAAAAGAGAAAAACTCAATTGAAGAAACCTGAAGAAAGGGTGGTGAGGATCTGGCCGCACGACAGGGTAGGTGAGATCACTATCATTGCCCTGGTGGTAGGTCTCATTGGAGCCAAGATGTTTGACATCTTTGAAAACTGGAGTGATTTTTTGAAAAATCCGGGGGCCTATATTTTTTCAGGTGGTGGATTAACCTTTTATGGAGGTTTGATCTGTGCCACCATTGCCATCATTCTTTATGCACGGAAACATAAGATTGGCGTACGTTTCCTGGCCGATGCCATTGCTCCATCATTAATGCTGGCCTATGCCATTGGAAGGATCGGATGCCAGGTTGCCGGTGATGGTGACTGGGGTATTTATAATACCGCATACAAGGTGGATACCGTAACCAATGAAGTGGTTTTGGCAACGCCGGATGATTTTCAAAGATCCATCCAGGCAAATCCGGAGTTTTTTATGCAAAACCCCGACCTGCATAATAGCAGTTTCAAACCCGAAGCATTAGGTTTTCTGCCCGACTGGTTCTTTGCTTACAATTATCCGCATAATGTAAATGAAGTAGGTATTCAGATTGCCGGGTGTGATGAAAAATACTGCCGGCAACTGCCTGTACCCGTTTTCCCCACTCCCTTGTATGAGATCATGGCCTGCAGTCTGCTCTTTTTGATCCTTTGGGCATTAAGAGATCGCATCAGGCCGGCTGGTTCTTTATTTTGTCTCTATCTTATATTGAATGGACTCGAAAGATTCTTTATTGAAAAGATCAGGGTCAATAACAAAATGAATTTCCTTGGAATGCAACCCACCCAGGCAGAGGTTATATCCTTTGGTTTGATACTGACAGGTGTGATATTATGGATTTTCATCAGACAAAAATATCAGGCCAGACCATAATGGTGTGAATAAGTCACGATTGATTACATTATTTAAACTTTTGAAAACCTTAACCAGTCAGTCTTTCATTAGATTTAATCGTAGTATAGTTTTTGTAGATAATAATTTGACGCGAATCATTATGAATTCTAGCGTTTACAAATTATTTTTGCAGACAGTCCGGAACGGTTTAACTATCTATTTGCAACTTTCTGTGAAAATCAATTGTCAAGTTATTTATTCACCTTAATAATCAAGGATTTAATTTATGAGGCAGCTTAAAATTGCTACCCAGATCACGAACAGGGATTCTCAGGCAGTTGAGAAATACCTCCAGGAGATCTCTAAGATCCCTATGATCACGCCCGAGGAGGAAACAACACTGGCACAGAGAATCAAAATGGGAGACCAGAGAGCGCTGGACAAATTAGTACAGGCCAACCTCCGGTTCGTGGTATCAGTGGCAAAACAATACCAACACCAGGGACTATCACTGAGTGACCTGATTAACGAAGGGAACCTGGGATTGATCAAGGCAGCTCAGCGTTTTGATGAAACAAAGGGTTTCAAATTCATTTCATACGCAGTATGGTGGATCCGTCAGTCTATTTTGCAGGCATTGGCAGAACAGGGTCGTCTTGTTCGTTTGCCCCAGAATAAGATCGGTACGTATAATAAAGCAAATAAAGCCTACATGGCTTTTGAGCAGGAACATGAAAGAGAACCCAGTACTGAGGAACTTGCAGATATCCTTGAGATGAGTGAAACAGAGATCAACAATATCTTTCAAAGCAATACACGCCATACTTCACTGGATGCTCCGGTACACGAAGCAGAAGATGTAGCTATGGGCGATCTTTTGGAAGGCAGCGATGATACGGATGATGATGTAATGAAGGATTCGCTGAGAAATGAGATCCGCCGTGTACTGAAGTCACTTTCTCCGAGAGAAGCTGAAATTGTTAATGCTTATTTTGGACTGGATGGAGAAAACGGTACAACCATTGAACAGATCGGCCAGAAATATGATCTTACCAAAGAAAGGATCCGCCAGATAAAGGAAAGAGCTATCAAGCGCTTGCAGAAAGCAAGATACAGCAATGCTTTAAAAGCATATCTGGGATAAAAATATAATGGATTGACCTGTAAACGATCATCAGCGTCAATCTATAAACGGGCAAATTGATGGGTTTATAACAGCCTTGATCCCGCACTAGCGGAAATCAGGGCTGTTTCTTTTTAAATTTGTACTCAGTTATGAAGTGGAGTGTATTATTGTTGGGCTGCATACCATTTGTTCAGGGTTGTGAAAAAAAGATCAGCCTGGAATTACAAACTGAAACACCCCGCCTTGTGGTGGAGGCCAGCATTGAAAATAACCAGCCTCCATCCGTTATACTTACCAGATCACTTGGATATTTTTCCAGTATAACACCAGAAATACTTGAACAGGGTTTTGTGCATGGTGCTGAAGTTTTTGTATCCAATGGCGCGGTCACCCACCGGTTGAAAGAATACACCGTGACGCTTGCACCTGGTGTAACGGGTTATTTTTATTCCATTGATTCTTCTAACCTGGCAACAGCCTTTTTAGGCGCGTTAAATAAACAATATTCATTAAAAATAATTTCAGAAGGGAAAGAATATAATTCGGTTACTTCAATTCCTGATACCACCAGGCAAATTGACTCGCTCTGGTGGAAACCTGCACCCGGTAATGACGATACTACAAAAGTAGTGGTGATGGTAAGAGCAACAGATCCTCCTGGTTTTGGTGATTATATCAGGTATTATACCAGCATCAATGGCCAGCAGGAATATTTACCGCCATCATTTTCGGTATTTGATGATCTTTTTATTGACGGAACCACCTATGAAGTACAGATACAACCGGGCATAAACAGGAATGCAGAACGCGATTCAATTGAATATGATTTTTTTTCAAGAGGAGATACTGTAAGATTCAAAATCAGTAATATAAACAAGGCAACATATGATTTCTGGCGTACCTGGGAAACATCTTATTCTTCAGTTGGTAATCCGTTCTCATCCCCTGTAAAAGTTATGGGCAACATCAGTAATAATGCACTTGGTTATTTCGCAGGTTATGGTTCCCAGTACAGAACACTGGTTATTCCACAATAGTGAACAAACATCTCATTTCCTTAAGTTAATTACTTTTATTTTCGCAGTTTTTAAGCACACCATCTATCAATGGAAAATATAAAGGCAGAAAAAGTGAATGTACTGATCATAGGATCAGGCCCCGCCGGCTATACCGCAGCGGTTTATGCAGCAAGAGCTAATATGAACCCCGTGCTTTATCAGGGTATTCAGCCAGGCGGACAATTAACCATTACAACAGACGTAGAAAATTATCCCGGTTTTCCTGATGGCATTCAGGGACCTGAGCTCATGATCCATTTTGAAAAACAGGCACAACGCATGGGGGCTGATATCCGTTTTGGACTGGCAACAAAAGTTGATTTTTCTTCCCACCCCTTTAAGGTTGAAATAGATGAGGAAAAATGGATTGAAGCCAATTCAGTGATCATCTCAACCGGAGCCTCTGCCAAATGGCTGGGTATTGAAAGCGAACAACGACTTAACGGATATGGAGTAAGCGCCTGTGCGGTTTGCGATGGATTTTTCTTCCGTGGTAAAGAAGTGGCTATAGTTGGTGCCGGTGATACCGCTGCTGAAGAGGCCTTATACCTATCTAAACTTTGTACCACCGTTCATATGCTGGTAAGAAAAGATGAGATGCGTGCCAGTAAAATTATGCAGGACAGGGTTTTGAATACGCCAAATATCAAAATCTACTGGAACACGGAAACAGATGAAATTTTAGGCGACAAAACCGTTGATGCTGTTCGCATACGTAACAACAAAACCAATGAAAAACAGGAAATTCCGGTTAAAGGATTTTTTGTTGCTATCGGCCACACACCCAATTCAGAAATATTCAAAGGCTTTATTGATATGGATGATGCAGGCTATATAAAAACCATCCCCGGTACGGCAAAAACAAATATTGAAGGTGTGTTTGCTTCAGGAGATGTTCAGGATAAGATCTACCGCCAGGCAGTAACCGCTGCAGGCAGTGGTTGTATGGCTGCCCTGGATGCGGAAAGGTTCTTGTCGGAGAAAGGATTGCATTAACCGTCCATTGCCACTAGCCCGGCTTAACTTAATAACTGATCAATCATTGCAGCCCGCCAATGGCAGGCAGCCAACAGCTTTCCAATGGGTTTATTTACAATAGAACTAAAATCACTTCGCTTCTTTGCTGAACATGGAATGTATCAGGAAGAAATGAAAGTGGGCAATGAATTTGAAGTTGACCTTTCCATTGTGTGCAAATCACCAAAGAAAAAGATCACTTCAATAGAACAAACCATCAATTATGTTGAGGTGTACAGGATATTGCAGGAAGAATTTGCAGTCAGAAAAAATTTACTGGAAACACTGGCAATGGAAATTGCAGAAAAGCTTCAGGCTCAGTTCCAGGAAATTGAACAGGTTTCAATAAGTATACGCAAGCTGAATCCACCAATTACCAATTTTTCAGGTTCTGTTGCTATAACCTACAGTAAGAAATTTAAATAACTGTGTACTTCCATCTTCCTTTTCTGATATAGTACCAGGAACATCCGAATAAAACTGACCAGTACAGTAATTCAGCGAGCCAGCCATATAAAATGGACAGTTGTTTTACTTCAAGTACAAAGAACACGTAGCTGCAATAAAAGATAATAGCAGCTATCTCAATCAAAAAAGTGATCCTGCTGTTTCCCGTACCGGTTACTGCATTGAGCCATACGGTTCCTACAGATAATATTAACATGGCAAAGGCTATGGCCCTCAACACGGGTACTCCTGTTTCAATGAACAGAGATTCATTTCTGAATAAACCAAGGTATACATGAGGAAAGAGGTTTAAAACAATACATACGATCAATCCAATACCCAGACTTAATTTCGAGATCTTCCAAACGAGGCCCATTACTTCCTCTTTTCTTCCCTGGCCTATTACATTACTTACCATGGTATTGGTGGTGGCAGCAAGCGCCCAGAAAAAGGTCCCGAAAAATCCGAATACGGCACGCATGGTGGTGGATACGGCCAGTCCGGTTTGTGTGGCATTTCTTGCTACAAGCATATAGAAGAAGAACCAGGCCAGTATGCTGGCTGCATGCTGAAAGATGAGGGGACCGGATATCTTCAGGATCAAATTCGAACGTTCTTTATCAAATCTGAAGTCTTTGAATAAAGAAAATCTCCTGGCAATACCTTTTGCTTTAATTACAAGGTAGATCACAAACATTCCTGTGAATTCAGCAATAATGGAAGCAACGGCTGCACCATTAAATCCCATTTCCGGAAATCCCAACGCACCAAAGATCAATACCCAGTCGAAGAAAATGTTGGCCGCCGTTTCCGCAAGGGTTCCTGCAATTAATAATTTACTTCTGTTGATGCTCACCAGCAGCGCATTCCTTAGCTGGTAAATATAAAGGAATGGAAGCCCCAGTATGCGTATGTTCAGAAAATCCACTGACTGGCTGGCCTGCGTATCATTCAGATACATCCGAAGAATGACAGGGGCTATAAAAAAAGTGATCAGAATGCCAATGGCAGAAATAACCATGGCAATGAACACACCCTGTGAAAAAAGTTTTCCAATGTCTTCCGGCCTGTTTTGTCCGGCACGTCTTGACATCAGCGTTTGTAGTCCATTATTCAGTCCAAAACCAATACCGGCAAAAACCAGGTAATAAACACCGGTGATAGATGCAATGGCCAGTGATTGTTCACTATGATGGCCGAGAAAAATATTATTGATGATCAGATTTAGCTGGGGTACAAGCAAAGCCAGCGCAATGGGCAATGCTATTTTCCATATCTGTCCATAAGAAACTTCAACCTTTAGGTGGTCTGACATTTGAAAAGGATGCAAGCTAATGAAAAAGCACCTGGTCCCGTCAATTGTACCTGTTACCCGGTGGATTTAGTTTATTTAGCGGCACAATTTCATCCCATATATTCATCTAATTAAGCGAATCCTTTAATTTGCACCTGATGAAAACAGTATTTACACTGGGAGATGCAAGGAACAATGCGGAAACCCTGATAATGGAAATAGGCCCTGATTACTGTTGTTATGCTTTTCTTGATACCCAGGCAAAATCATTTGACCTCATCAGGTATATTGTTTTTGATGAGATGGAAGCAGGGCAAAAGATCAACCATATACTTAGCCAGCTGGATGGGAATTTTGAGCGGGTAAAAATATGCAGTGCTCATGTACAGGCCATGATCACACCGCAGCACCTGTTCAAAGGAGATTATACGATGCTGGAACGGGTATTTGACCATTCCGGGCAACAATTAAATGACCGTATCAATGAATGGCAGGTTGCTACGCTTTATTCAATGCCTTCTTCCATATATGATAAGTTATTATCTAAATTCCCATTGGCTGAATTCTGTCATTCCTATACGCCTGCATTAAAGATATATAACGGATTTGTAGCACCCGACCAGGTGGATATCCATTTTACAACCAGCAACTTCAGGGTTATAGTAAAAAAAGAGGGAGGCTTACAACTCGCTCAGACCTATGCCTACAAAACACCGCTTGATGTGGTATACTATCTCCTTAAGATATTTTATGAGTTCGGGCTGAACCAGTCTGAGGCCTTTCTGATCGTTTCCGGACTGGTGGAACAGGATTCTGCTTTATATAATGAGCTTCATCATTACTTCGCCAACCTTCATTTTGCACAGGCGCCTCCATATGCCATTCCCGGTGATGCCTATCCGCATTATTATTTCACCTCACTTTATAACCTGGCTTCATGCGTATCATAAGCGGATCTCTGGGTGGAAGAAGAATACATCCGCCGGCTAAAATGCCTTATACAAGGCCTACAACAGATATAGCTAAAGAGGGCTTGTTTAATATTCTGCAGAACCAGCTTGATTTTGAGGAACTCATTACGCTTGATCTTTTTGGAGGCACCGGCAGCATTAGTTATGAACTTGCTTCCCGTGGCGTACCAGATCTCACCATTGTTGAAAAGGATGACAGGATGTTTGCTTTTATAAAAAAAACAGCTGCTGAATTAGGACTGAAAAATTTCAAGGTAGTGAAGTCAGATGTGTTTCGATACATTGAACAATGTACGCAACAGTATGACTTTATTTTTGCTGGTCCTCCTTATGCCCTTCAAACCATTGATGACCTTCCGAAACTCATCTTCGAAAAAAAATTATTAAAAGAAGGAGGCAGGTTTGTACTTGAGCACACACCACGGAATCATTATGAAAACTTTCCTTTTTTCAGGTCGGCAAGACATTATGGAACTACTATTTTTTCAACTTTTATTAATGAACCCTGACCAACATGCTGAAACAGGAAGCAAGAAATATTTTCCGCAGGAAAAGAGACGAGATCAGCATTGCCGATAAAGTGAAATGGGACGATCTCCTGCTGATCCAATTTCAATCCCTTAACATCCCTTTTATAGATTATGTGCTGAGTTTTTATCCCATCGAGCAAAACAATGAGGTTAATACCTTTCTCATTACCGGATACCTTCATTTCAAAAATCCAGGGCTTACCATCTGCTATCCTAAATCCGGCCGGGAAGATAACAGTATGAAAGCCATTATTTGTAATGCAGACAGCATTTTTGAAGCCAATGCCTGGAACATTCCCGAACCGGTTGATACTGAAGTTGCCGGTGCGGAACTACTGGACCTTGTTATCATTCCCATGCTTGCATTTGATAAAAAGGGAAACAGGGTGGGTTATGGTAAAGGATATTTTGACCGTTACCTGAAGCAATGCAGGGAAGATTGCATTAAGATAGGCTTTTCGTATTTTGATCCGGTTGATTCAGTTGATGACGCCAGTGATTTTGATGTACCTTTAGATCTTTGTATCACCCCGCAACGGACATATGTTTTCTAATTGGTTCCTGAAATCCTTCCGCGTTCTCTTGCTACCCTTCGCAATTCTCTTCTGGTTAGTGATCCTCATCCGCAACTGGATGTATGAAAAAAATATTCTCAAGTCCACAACCTTTGGTCTTCCGTTGATATGCGTAGGGAATTTATCGGTAGGGGGCACAGGAAAATCGCCCATGGTAGAATACCTGGTGCGGCACCTGAAGAACCGTTTTAAGGTAGCCACGCTGAGCAGGGGGTATAAAAGAAAGACCAAAGGATACGCACTGGCCAATCCACACACTACGGCTATAGATATCGGTGACGAACCTATGCAATTTCACCAGAAATTTCCTGATGTTCCGGTTGCTGTGGGAGAAGAAAGGATCGTAGCCATAGCACAATTACTTCATGACAAACCTACAACAGAGGTGATCATTCTGGATGATGCCTTTCAGCATCGTTCTATCCAGGCCGGCTTCAACATTCTACTCACTGAATATTCAAATTTATTTACCAGGGATTTTTTCCTCCCCACCGGCGATCTGCGCGACCTGCGGAGCAGTTACAAAAGAGCACAGCTGATTGTAGTAACCAAGTGCAATCCTGAACTAACCGGGCAGGAAAGGGAGGCTATAATAAAAGAGATCAGGCCGTTGCCCGGCCAAAAGATATTTTTTACCTGCATATCTTATGGCATGCCTTATCATATTACCCGTCACGACTTTAAATTGATAGATGACAATACTGAAGTACTTTTAATAACAGGTATTGCCAATCCAAAACCCCTTAAAAATTACCTGGAGCAAAAGATCGAAGAATATGATATGATGCATTACAACGACCATCATATTTTTTCAATAGACGACTGGAAAGAAATAAAAAAAAGATTTGCAGGATTAGAATCCGAAAAGAAAATAATACTTACAACTGAAAAGGATGCCATGCGTTTACTTAAATTCAGGCAGGAAATGGATGGCATGCCTTTTTATGTGGTTCCTATTGAACATAAATTTCTATTTCAACAGGAAAATGCATTTAATAACGAAGTGATTAGTTTCATACAAAATTTTAAAAAACCCTCTTAACCATGGGAAGGAAAAATTCAAAGAAACCAGGCAGGAAAAAACAAAAGAATTTTGATGAATATAAGGGCAGGCTTGAGATTACCAGGGCAGGTATGGGTTTCGTGGTAGTACAGGGATTAGAGACCGATATCCTTGTAAGACCTAACGATTTCAATACGGCTTTACATGGTGACATGGTAAGGGTGGAAGTGAATCCTGAGAGAAGCGGCAAACGAATGCAGGGTGTTGTAATAGAAGTAATAGAAAGAAAACAACTTGACTTTATCGGCAGGATAGAGATGAGCAAAGGTTTTGCATTTGCCATCATCGAAGGCGAAAAGAAAATGCCTGATATTTTCATACCCCAATCTGGTTTTAATGGTGCGGTGCACAATGACCGTGTGGTAGTAAGGATCAGGGAATGGGAAATGGATACTAAAAAACGGCCTGTTGGGGAAGTGGTGAACATCCTTAATCCAGAAGACGCCAACGATATTGCCATGAAAGAGATCATTCTTGAAAACGGATTTCCTATTGGTTTCGCTGATGATGTTCTTGAAGAAACAGCTCGCATTCCGGATCTGATCTCAGAAGAAGAAATTCAAAAGCGGAGAGACTTCCGGGGTATACTCACTTTTACCATAGATCCAATTGATGCCAAGGATTTTGATGATGCACTTTCCATCAGGGTACTCAAAAATGGCAACTATGAGATAGGTGTTCATATTGCAGATGTCAGCCATTTTGTTGTACCCGGTACCGCGCTCGATGAATCAGCTTATGAAAAAGCCACATCAGTTTATCTCCCCGACCGCGTGAATCCCATGCTTCCTGAGCATATTTCCAATGTGCTTTGCTCTTTAAGACCACATGAGGACAAACTCACTTTTTCCGCAGTTTTTCAAATGACGCCTAAGGGCCAGGTAAAACAGCACTGGATAGGGCGAACCATTATCCACTCCAATCACAGGTTTACCTATGAAGAAGTGCAGGAGATCATTGAAAAAGAGGATGGCTTGTACCTGGATGAAATCTTATTGCTGAATAATATTGCTCAAAGACTGCGGAAAAAAAGATTTGATTCGGGCGCTATTAATTTTTCAAGCACAGAGGTAAGATTCAAACTGGATGAAAAGGGAAAACCCATTGGTATAGTAGTTAAGGAAAGCAAAGAATCGCACCAGCTGATAGAAGAATTTATGCTACTGGCCAATAAATATGTGGCAGAAAATGTTTCAAAGATCGAGGTCAATAAAAAGCCGGTACCTTTTGCTTACCGCGTTCATGACCTGCCCTCAGAAGAAAAGCTCCTTCCATTCATGGCATTTGCTAAAAAATTCGGTCATAAATTTGATACCTCTTCGCCAGAGAAAACTGCAGCATCATTCAACCAGATGTTGAGAGATGTACAGGGAAAACCGGAGCAGCATGTACTTGAACAACTGGGCATCCGTACCATGGCAAAAGCCATTTATACAACTGAGAATATTGGCCATTATGGATTAGGCTTTGAACACTATTGTCATTTTACTTCTCCCATCAGAAGGTATCCGGATATCATAGTGCACCGGGTGCTTGAGCAGGTATTGAATAAGAATATCAGGCCGGATAAAAAGATGGATCAGAAATGTAAACATTGCAGCGAAAGAGAAAGAGCGGCAATGGATGCAGAACGTGCGGCCAATAAGTACAAGCAGGTTGAATACATGAAAGATTTTCTGGGAGAAGAATTTGAAGGCGTGATAAGCGGTGTTTCTGCATTTGGTTTCTGGGTGGAGACCATTGATCATAAATGCGAAGGCATGGTAAGTATAGCCAGTTTGTCCGATTATGATGAATTCAGGCTGGTAGATACGGACTACAGTCTTGTGGGCATGCGCAGCGGAAGAAAATTCAGGATGGGAGATAAAGTAACTATCAAAGTGATAGCAGCCAACCTGGAAAAAAGACAATTGGATTATGAATGGGTGTTAACCGCTACCCTTGAAGAACATGAAGAGATCAGGGTGAAGCCGAAAACAAAAAAGAAAAAGAGTCAGGGGTAGATGGGAGATTGAGTTATGAGCTGTGAGCTGTGAGGCTGGTCGTTTCATTTTAATATACTTTATTAAACAAATAAATAAAGCGCTCGCAGGTCATGGCTCCTGGCTTATGGCTCGCAGCTTTTTTCTTACCTTTCGTCCCATGCATACGTTTGAGCATTTATCGCAATTATTTGCTGAAAGATTTTCACTTGTAAATTTTCCTGAAAAACCGGCTTCCCTTTACGATCCCAATCGTTATTTTTTACAACTGGGTGGAAAAAGGATACGACCCGTGCTTTGCCTGATGGCCAATGAACTGTTTGATGATATTTCAAAAGATGCCTGGCAGGTGGCCAATGCTATAGAGCTGTTTCACAATTTTACCCTGGTTCATGACGATATCATGGACAAGGCTCCATTAAGAAGAGGCATGCCCACGGTGCATGAAAAATATGGTGAAAGTACCGCCCTTCTTTCAGGCGATGTGATGCTGGTAACAGCTTATGATCACCTCATCAGGATCTCAGGTAAATATGTATTTACCATCGTGAATATTTTTAATAAAACCGCCAGACAGGTGTGTGAAGGCCAGCAAATGGATATGGATTTTGAACAACAGACAGAGGTTGATTTTAACGCTTATGAGGAAATGATCAGTCTGAAAACATCCGTTTTACTTGCAGCCAGTTTGAAAATGGGTGCTGTGCTTGGAGGAGCAGGTGAACGCAACCAGCATCTTATTTATGAATTTGGAAGAAAGCTGGGACTGGCTTTCCAGGTGCAGGATGATTACCTGGATGCTTTTGGAGATCCTGATAAATTTGGTAAGCAGGTGGGCGGCGATATCAAATCCAATAAAAAAACATTTTTATTGATACATGCCTTGTCAGCCGCATCGGGTTCGCAAAAGGAAAAATTGCAAACCTTACTAAAGGGCCATGATGAAAAAAAGGTGGATGAAGTATTGAATATCTACCGGGCATCGGGGGTAGATGATTGGGCCGGCCGTCTTAAAATAAAATACCTGAATGAAGCTATGGCACATCTTGAAGATGTAGCGGTGTTATCTAAAAGGAAAGAACATTTAAAACAGCTTGCACAATATCTTTTACAAAGAGATTTTTAAAAGAAAGATCAAACTCAAAAGATATTTTCTATTTTCCAAGATCAAAACCAACTATTCATGTCACACCCTCTGTTCAGACGTAAGCCGTTCCATGATATCATGGATGATAAACAGGATGCTGAATCTCATAAACATGGATTGAGCCGTGTGCTTACTGTGCGGGACCTGACATTTTTTGGAATAGCCGCCATTATTGGTGCCGGCAGTTTTAGCAGTCTTGGTGGTGCGGTATATTCCGGCGGACCAGGGGTAGTTATATTATTCATCATCTGTGGTGTAGCCTGCGCATTCACTGCTTTTTGTTATGCCGAATTTGCCAGCCGCATTCCCGTTGCCGGAAGCGCGTATACTTATGCATATGCTTCATTTGGTGAATTATTCGCCTGGATCATAGGTTGGGCATTGTTGATGGAATATTCCATTGGTAATATTTATGTAGCGTTTTCATGGAGCGATTATTTTACTTCATTTCTTGAGAAGGTAAATGTGCATGTTCCTGATTTTTTAACCTGCAGTTATGCTGAAGCAAAAAAGACCTTTACAGAATTTTCGGGATTAAATTCCACTGAGCAGACAGCTTTCATTGACAATAGAAGCAGTGCTGAACTGGTAAATGCCTGGCAAAATGCACCTACCATCGGAAGCCTGAGGTTGATTGCGGATCTGCCTGCAATTCTGATCAATGTAATGATAACGTATCTGGTTTACAGAGGCATCAGGGAGAGCAGGAACTTCAGCAATATCATGGTTGTACTAAAGCTCTCCATAGTATTACTGGTGATAGCTGTTGGAGGGTATATGATCTTTAACCTTGATCTTACTTCCAACTGGTTACCATCCAGTAACACCGGCATCCGTTCATTCATGCCGGAAGGTTTTGGCGGCGTTATGGGTGCAGTGAGTGGAGTATTCTTTGCATATATAGGATTTGATGCCGTGAGTGTTCTTGCTGAAGAAAGTAAAAATCCGCAACGCGACCTGCCTAGAGGAATGATCTGGTCGCTGATAATATGTACCATAGTATATATCCTGTTAACCCTGGTACTTACAGGAGCAGTGGTATATTCAAATTTTGCAAATGTTGGAGATCCTTTATCGTTCATATTTGAACCGGAAAACCTCGATATTGGATGGATGCAATTTGTTGTATCCATTGCTGCCGTAATTGCAATGACAAGCGTGTTACTGGTATTCCAGATGGGACAACCCAGGATCTGGATGAGCATGAGCCGTGATGGATTGCTGCCAAACAAATTTCAAAAGATCCATCCCAGGTACAAAACGCCTTCGTTCTCAACCATCATTACAGGCCTGCTTGTAGGCGTTCCCATATTGTTTACAGATAAATCATTTGTATTGGACTTTACTTCCATAGGCACGCTGTTTGCTTTTGTGTTGGTTTGTGGAGGGGTACTTCTGATCCCGAGGAGACAAAAAGTAAAAGGTAAATTTCACCTTCCCTATTTCAATGCAAAATTTATTTATCCCTTACTGATCTTTGGCACAATTGCTTTCCTGGCTTCCAATGAAAAAACATCAGGGTATTTTATAGAATTATTGAATGGTGATTTTACGGATTACAGCAATGCCGAAAATAGCAATGCCTATTTGTTTCAAACACAGGCGGTAAAAATTGCAACCATTATTTTTTGGCTGGTCACCGTGATACTTTCTGTTCTTTCATTTATGAAGAATCTTTCTCTGATTCCTTTATTGGGATTGAGTTTTTGCCTGTACTTACTCACAGGAATGTCCGGTTCTAACTGGAAATGGTTTGCTATATGGTTTGCCATAGGGCTCGTAGTGTATTTTACCTACGGTTATCGTAAAAGTAAATTGGCAGTACCTGTAGCCGGTAATTAAAAAGAATGCAGCTAATTTTACCCCATGAAATTCCAGGTAGGAGACAGGGTGATCGTTTTACATTCAAATGAACAGGGCGAGGTCATTGATATTATAAGCGAAGAAATGGTAATGGTGGAAGTAAGAGGTGTGAAATTCCCTGCCTATATTGACCAGCTTGATTTTCCCTATTTCAAACAGTTCACGGAGAAAAAGCTTTTTCCTAAAAAGAAAGAAAAAAAATTCATCGACGATGTAAGAAGGGAGAAAGATCCCAAACGCAAGGTAGTTGACGGCGTATGGCTTTCTTTCTTACCTGTTATGGATACAGATGAATTTGGTGATGATGTAGTGGAAGAACTCAAGATCCACCTGGTAAACCATACCTATAGGTCGTACCGCTTTTTTTACAAGCTTCATTTTTTTGGCCGCTCGGAGTTTGAACTTAAGAACGAAGTGCATCCATTTCAGGATTTTTACATTCACGATGTTCAATTCTCCGATATGAGTGACAGCCCTGCATTCAGCTTTGAATTCTCACTTCTTCAGCCTGATAAGGACAAGACAGCATTTTTTGAGGCCAGTGTGAAACTAAAGCCCAAACAATTGTTTGCAAAGATCGGGGAGGTGAAAGAAAAAGGAGAAGCCAGCTTCTCTTATAAATTATTTGATGAATACCCCGACAAGCCCGTTGAGTTACCGCTCGATATAGGCTCCCTTGCCGCCGCGGGCATTAAGATATACAATGCAAAGGAAGCCCGTAAGCATTTGCCGCCCGCCCGTACTGTTGTAGATCTTCACATTGAGAAATTATCAAACGACTGGAACCATCTTACCAATGGCGAAATTCTCGATATTCAATTAAAGGAATTTGAAAAGTGGTATGATCTGGCACTTGCGCATTACCAGTCGCAGTTGATAATCATACATGGTGTGGGTAGCGGAAGGTTAAGAGATGAGATACACGATATTCTCAGAATGAAAAAGGAAGTAAAATCTTTTGTTAACCAGTATCATCCTTCCTTTGGCTATGGCGCAACAGAAATATATTTTCAATACTAGGATGCTGCTTTAACCGGCTGATATCAGCTTTTATTTGTTATGCGGCTGCTTGCCATGTCAAGGATCACAGAAACCGTTTCCTGTATACCTTCTACTGTGGCAGGCTTTACGAGATATTTATCAGCGCCCGCCCTGTAAGCATAGGCAATATCTTCATTATTGGAGGAAGTGCTTAATATCAATATGGGAACCGGGTCCAGTCTTTTTTTTGAACGGATGAAATTAACCACATCCCGGCCATGAACCCTGGGAAGATTGAAATCCATGACTATGATATGGGGAAGCATTTCTGAGTCTTCAAAGAATTTTACAGCCGCGCTTCCATCTTTCAGCCAGGTAAATTCATATTGAATACCATTCATGTCCAGGGCATCTCTTAAAATTTCCACATCATCGGCATCATCCTCTATCAAAATAACACTGAACTTTTTCATTTTATCACCAATTTTTTCAATGGGTATTTGTAAATATAATTCATATTTGTATACTTATTTATGCCTCAAAAAGTTAAGAAACCCTCAGCAGATAATTCATTTAATGGTTATGTAGTTGGTATAGGAGCCTCTGCAGGAGGACTCGAAGCCATCAATGCTTTTTTTGATAATGTAATGCATCAAACGGGCTGTTCCTTTGTTGTAATTCAACACCTGTCGCCGGATTATAAAAGCCTGATGTCTGAATTGCTCACCAGGCATACAAAGATGAAAGTGATGGAAGCAACCGATGATATGCCATTGCTGCCCGATCATATCTACCTCATTCCGTCAAAGAAATACCTTACCATAGAATCAGGAAAATTTCACCTCCGTGAAAAATTGCGATCCCGTCAACCAAGCTCTACCATTGATGTTTTTCTTGAATCACTGGCAAGAGAAAAAGGCGAAAAAGCAGTAGGTATTGTTTTATCAGGCACAGGAAGCGATGGATCGAAAGGTATTACTGCCATCAAAAATCATGGGGGAATTGTAATTGTACAGGATCCGTTAACAGCGGAATTTGATGGAATGCCCAACAGCGCACTGGCCACCGGCACAGCTGATCTAGTATTACCTCCTGAAATTATGCCGGATGAAATGTTGAATTTCATTAGGGAAGCCCCATTGATCCGGTCATTCAATCAGTTGAATAATCAGGAAGAGGGTATCATAGATGATATCCTTATACAATTGTACAAAATAACCCAGCAAGATTTCAGCCATTATAAAAGGCCTACCCTAAACAGGCGGATAGCTAAAAGAATGGCGGAAAAGGGTTATAAAAACCTTTCCGGATATTATAAATATCTCCAGTCAAATAATGAGGAAGCTAAATCCCTGTGCAGCGAATTTTTGATCAATGTCACAAAATTCTTTCGCGACGAGGAAGCATTTGAAGTGATCCGTGCAGAAGTGATCCCTTCATTGTTCCTGAATAAAACAGAAGGTGACACCATTAAGGTCTGGGTTGTTGCAGCAAGTACAGGTGAGGAGGCATACTCACTTGCCATACTGTTTGAAGAGTATATTGAAAGAGAAAAATTGTTTGATGTCACTGTAAAGATTTTTGCCACAGATATAGATAAGCATGCCATAAATATGGCATCCAGGGGTTATTATTCAGTAGATGCATTGAAGCCTGTAAGCCACGAACGTTTGAAAAAATATTTTGTAAAAGAAAAAGATGGATACCGGGTTTCTGCTTCATTGAGAAAATCAGTTGTTTTCGCAAGTCATGACATTGTTAAGGATCCCCCTTTCAGCAAGATCGATCTGCTTACCTGCAGAAATATGCTGATCTATATGAATGCCCAGCTACAGAAAAGCATTCTGCAGAAGTTTCATTTTGCCCTGAATGACGACGGCTACCTCTTCCTCGGCAATAGTGAGAATACCGGCATTTTAAAAGATGTATTAAAAGACGTTAATAAGAAATGGAAGATCTATAAATGTATCAGCAAAGCAAAAATCGGCGATCATGATACATTCATTAATCCTGTAAACAGGGCTGGGACATACCTTCCGTCTCCCAAAGCAAAAAATGCCCTGAATCATCTTGCAGAAATTTTCAGGGATACCCTGCTCGATGAATACCAGTATGCGGGAATATTTATTGACAGGGATTTCGAAGTAAAACAGGCCACGGGTGCTTTCAAAAATTTTATAAGCTTCCCTGAGCAGCAATTTAATTTTAATCTCTTAAAGCTTGTTCCGCCCGATTTGTCAGTTATTCTAAGCACCAGTATAAGGAAGGCAATAAAGGAAAATGAAAAAGTAGTAAACAGAAATGTAAAGGTGCAATTTGGTAAAACCAAACGCATATTAAATGTTGTTGTAAAACCTTACCTGAATCAGAAGATCTACCTGCAGCCTTTCCTTTTTGTGATCCTCAGCGAAAATGAGGTGCGAGACCTGCCTGAGCCTGGAAAAATTGACTGGAACAGGAAAGACCTGGTTAATCAAAAAATAGAAGTGCTTGAGCAGGAGCTTTCTTCTACAAAGGAAAATCTTCAGGCTGTTATTGAAGAAGTGGAATCGGCAAATGAAGAATTGCAATCAAGCAATGAAGAGATAATTTCTGCTAACGAAGAATTGCAAAGTACAAATGAGGAGTTGCAATCGCTTAATGAAGAATTGCACACGGTAAATGCAGAGCACCAGCTTAAAATCAAGGAACTCATAGATCTGAATGATGACCTTAATAATTATTTTGCAAATTCGGAAGTTGGACAGATTCTGATCGACAGAAACCTGGTGCTAAGGAAATTCACTCCATTCGCAAAAAAGCAGATCAACCTGATTGAAACGGATATTGGCCGCTCCATTACTGACCTTTCCATCAATTTTAGGGATGATCAGTTCATAAAAAGGATCAATTCGGTAATTAAGAGGAACGAGAGGATCGAAACCGAAATTGTAATGAATGACGGCAAAATATTCCAGATGAGAATTGCGCCCTTTTTAAGGGAAGATAAATCTGTTGATGGTGTTGTTGTTAATTTTATTGACATATCGCATCTCAGAACGTTGAACAGTATGCTGGAAGCTGTACTTAACAGTTCAAACAGTGGTATCATTGCCCTTAATTCAGTAAGGGATAAGACGGACCGTATTATAGATTTTGAAATTTCCATTGTTAACCAGGCCGCTGAAAGAATGCTTAAAACTGGGAGGCAGGAGCTAGTAGGGCGGAAAATAAAAAAACTGTATCCTGAGATACCACCGGAATACTTTCAAAGATTTACTTCGGTGGTGAAAGAAAATATCCAGGAAGAATTTGAGTATCATTCTGAAAGCAACAGGCACTGGTATGATGTAGTATGCCTCAAAATGATGGACGGACTTGTTATCACTTTTTCAGATGTAACAGAAAGAAAAGAAGCAGCACAGTTGCTGGAAATCGGGTACAGTGAATTGAAACTAACTACCACTAAGCTTGAGAAATCAAATCTGGATCTGCTCCAGTTTGCATCCGTTGCATCACACGATCTGAAAGAACCCCTGCGAAAGATCCAGACCTTTGGAAACATACTCAGGGATAGGGTCAGGGATGTATTTGATGATACGGAACTGAAATATCTCGATAAGATGATCAGCTCTTCCAACAGGATGCAAAACCTGGTTGATGACATTCTTATGCTTTCCAGGTTAAGTAATACTGAAGTGGGTTTTGTGAGAACGGATCTCAATGATATACTGAGTAAAATAATTGAGGACCTGGAAATATTTATCAAAGAAAAAAATGCCACCATTAAGGTGCCTCCACTGCCTGAATTGAATGTGGTGCCTGGCCAGATGCACCAGCTATTTCAAAATCTTATCAGTAACGGACTAAAGTTCAATGAAAATAAGAAGCCTACCATCAGGATATCGGCTTCAAAACCTGAAAAGGCGCTTGCCGGGGAGTTTGGCATAAACCCGGAAGATTTCATCAAACTGGAGATCTCAGATAACGGTATTGGATTTGAACAGATATATGCACAAAAGATATTCGGGATCTTTCAGAGGCTGGATGGAAACAGTTACCAGGGATCAGGTATCGGTCTGGCCATTTGTAAAAAGATTGTTGAAAATCATAAAGGATACATCAAAGCCATTAGCGAACCGGGGAAAGGAGCAAGTTTTGTTATCTTATTACCTGTTGCGGTTTAATTATCGAATGGTTATGTTGTTGAGATGATATGTTAGGTGCAACTGGTCAACTCAGTCGGTTTGAAAACACCAGGTTATTTTCATCAACCTTCAGCATATCAGCCAGCTGCGAACTTATCACCGATCAAATTAAGCCGGATGCCATGTTCAAGAAATGCCTTAAGCCCGTCCAGCACGGTAGTAAACCCGCCTGTTGAATCGTTGATCTTTTGCAATAGTTCTTCTCCCTCCAGTTGAAATCCATATTCCCTGATCACAACATAAGTGCGGTCTGCTCCGGGCGATTGAAAAATAAATTCAACGACCGTTGCCGGATCACCCCATTCAATGATTATTTTTTTATTCTGTTGAATTTCCTTCACCAGTATTGTTATTGAAACCTGATACATTTCCCATTCCCAGATGTATTTCTTTCCTGTTTCCAGTTTTCCACTACTCCTGGTGAACCAGAATTGACTGGTAATGGAAGGGTCGATAAAGGCTTCAAAAACTTTATCAACCGGTTTTCTTATCAGCATTTGCGTTTCAACAGCAGGTGAAGAGATTTCTGACATATTTAATTGATTGAATGTACATGAGCCGGTTATTTCAACAATTTGCTCCTTTTATGAAGAGCAAGATGATTCAGGTCTGATCTTCAGGAATCATTACTTCCATGTTATGCTCCTTTGCCAGTTGCACCACCTTTCCAATGATGGCAGGATCAAGTGGGGGAGGGTTGTGCAGATCAACAGCAGGTGTTCCTATGGCATAGAAAAATTCTTCAAGTCCTGCCGGAGTGATCGTTACCAGTAACCTTCCCGGTTTATCTTCTATGTTTTTAAAAGTATGCATCGTTCCTTTGGGTATGTAGATAAAAGAACCGGTTTCAAATATCTTCTGATCCTTACCTAAAAGAAATGCGAACCGGCCTTCTTCAATATAGAAAACTTCATCCTCACGATGATGAACATGAGGAGGTGGACCACCCTGGGATTGTATTACCTGATGCATTACCGTTAAAGTTCCATTGGTTTGTTTTCCCGTGGCCTTAAATGTATACAGGTCACCAAGTACCCAGTAAGATCGCCCTTCTCCTTTGTTTAACAGGATCTCCATAAAAAATAAGAATTAATGATCATTAAATTTATTTCACCTTTTCATCAGATCACAGGGCAGGAAAATAGGCAGCTACTCAGAAGATACCAATGCATGGGTAATTTAATTTAACCTGACTAAAATTCAAAAAACGAAGAAAAAAATTTTGCTGATGAATTTGTTCATTCATGAATGCTCAAAAGGATGAGAAGCTGAATTGTTTTGACCTGAACCGCAATTCAGATTCATACCCTGAGTACACCCCGGAATCCTCTTGAGTTATAATAAGACTGGGCGCCGTTATGATAAACGAATACCCTGCCATAGCGGAAATCAGCAAAGATGGCACCCCCAAGTTTTCTTATTTCATTTGGCGTTTTCAGCCAGCTGGATGTTTTGTTGTCAAATTTTCCAGATTCCTGCAGTTCCCTGTATTGGTCTTCGGTTAAAAGATCAATACCCATGGATCCGGCCATGTCAATAGCCGAATTTTCAGGTCTGTGCTCTTTCCTTGACTCAAGGCCTTCACGATCATAACAAATACTTCTGCGGCCGGCAGGGCTCTCCGGTGAACAATCATAAAAAATAAATTCGTCTGTCTTTTTATCATAACCAACAACGTCCGGTTCACCGCCCGTTCTTTCCATTTCGCTGAGCGACCATAGCTTTTCCATAGTAGCCGGTTTAACCCCATCTAGTTTTAAAGATACCCTTGCCCAGTCAAGACCCTTATGCCGGTTCATATTCTTTTCAAAACGTGCTTTTAATGTTTTGAGCAATTCACTTCGCTGTCCGGCGGATAGTTCTTTTTTACTTTTGCCCATGTTATTAAAAATTTCGGTTATTAAGCTGGAATACGCAGATCAAATTTATTTCAAAGCCACGGAAATTAAAATGTAAATCTAACTGCCACACTTCATTGGGTACAGAGGCCATTGTTAGGAATGTCTGGTTTGCGATAAGTAAATGCCGGGATAGTTTTGTATCAGTGAGGATACTTTCCAACCGAACTATCCGGTATAGTGATGTTCATGTCAGGGGACCCGTAAAATTTTTTCCATTTTCCTGCCTTTCGCCAGTTCATCCACCAGTTTGTCTAAATACCTTACCTGTTTGGTTAGTGGATTATCAATTTCCTCAATACGGTAACCACATATCATCCCTGTTATGAGGTGGGCATTGGGATTCAATGTTGCCTGTTGAAAGAAGGTTTCGAATGTTGTTTTTTTTTCGATCTGGTCCTGCAGGTTTTGATTATTGAATCCTGTTAACCACTCTAACACCTGGTGTAATTCTTCTTTCGTTCTGCCTTTCTTTTCCACTTTGGCCAGGTACATAGGATAAACCGAAGCGAAGGTCATTTTTGCTATCCGTTGATTGTGTGCGTTAGTAGGATTCATACTTGTTTATTGATGTTAATTTCTCAATCAGGACAGGTTCAAAATTCCTCTAATTTAATTGAAATGTTGACAGACCTTTGAATATTCCAGTCATTCATTATAACCTGAATTCAGGAACGTTGTAATTCCCGAATTCTGCTGCTTTTAAATGGACCGCCGAGTGCCAGGCTGATATAGCAAACATTAAATAATCCTGCCGTCAGCGGAAAAAAACTCCAGATAAGCGATGCTAAACCTAACGGATGATGTATATAGATCAACCCGGCAATTAAAAAGCAGATCCCTGCTATTAGTCTAAAGG